>JBIIYD010000153.1:0-7397 GCA_044347005.1 Flavobacteriales bacterium
TGTGCGAACCAGCGGAAGAGCAGGTGGATATCCTCCTTCCTCTCCCGAAGCGGCGGCACGGGGATGGGTACGGTATTGAGGCGGTAGTAGAGGTCTTCCCGGAAGGTGCCCCGTTGCACGGCCTGCAGCATTTGCACGTTGGTGGCCGCCACGACACGCACGTTGGTCTTCTGGCCCTTGCTACTGCCCACGCGGATGAATTCGCCGGTCTCCAATACGCGCAACAAGCGCACTTGGGTGGTCAGGGGCAGTTCGCCCACTTCGTCCAGGAAGATGGTGCCTCCGTTGGCCACTTCGAAGTAGCCTTTTCGGGCTTCATGCGCCCCGGTGAAGGAGCCTTTCTCGTGGCCGAACAGCTCGCTGTCGATGGTGCCTTCGGGGATGGCACCGCAGTTCACAGCGATATACGGCCCATGCTTGCGTGAACTGTAAGCGTGGATGATCTGGGGCATCACCTCTTTGCCGCTGCCGCTTTCGCCGGTGATCAATACGCTCAGATCGGTGGGCGCCACTTGTGCCGCGATCTCGATGGCGCGGTCCAACAAGGGGGATCCCCCGATGATGCTGAACCGCTGTTTAATGGTCTGGACGTTCATCCGTTCGCCAGTGCTTCTTGTTGGATGCCTATGACTTTTCCCTGAAGGCTGCCGGCCGTGGACCCTTCGATCCTGACCCGCACGAACATGCCCGGTGTCAGGGCCCGCCCATCCGTAACTCGGGGTACGATCACAATGGAATTCTGACTGTTGCGGCCGTACATGTTTTCCGCGCTGCGCTTACTAACGCCTTCGATCAGTACCTCGTGCTCCTGGCCCACGTAACCGGCCATGCGCTTGGCACTGGAGGCTTTCTGTGCTTCGATGATCTCGGACAGTCGGCGCCCTTTCACGTCCTCGGGCACATCGTCCGGGTATTTCCGGGCGGCCAGGGTCTTGGGTCGCTCGCTGTACTTGAACATGAAGGCCATGTCGTAGTCCACTTCACGGATCAGGGCCAGGGTCTCCTGATGGTCCTCCTCCGTTTCGCCACAGAACCCGGCGATGAGGTCCGTGCTGATGGCGCAATCCGGCATATGCCTGCGGATGCTGGCCATGCGCTCCATGTACCAGGCCCTGTCGTAGCCGCGGTTCATGCGCTTCAGCACAGCGCTGCTGCCGCTTTGGACCGGCAGGTGGATGTACTTGCAGATGTTGTCGTAACGGGCCATCACCACCAATACCTTGTCGGTCATGTCCTTCGGGTGGCTGGTACTGTAGCGGATCCGCAGGTCAGGGCAGGCCAGGGCCACCATTTCCAGTAGGTCGGCGAAATCGGTGGTTGCGGTCAGGCTGTCGCTGGTAGGTCGACCCAATGGCTCCGATGTATATCGGAGGACGCTACGGGTGCTACCCGCATCCGCATCAGAAACCGACGAGGTGGGCCGCCATTTGTACGAATCAACATTCTGGCCCAGCAACGTCACCTCCTTGTAGCCCTTGGCCACCAGGTCGCGGCATTCGTCCACGATGCTCTTGGGGTCGCGGCTGCGTTCACGGCCCCGGGTGAAGGGCACCACGCAGAAGGCGCACATGTTGTCGCAGCCCCGCATGATGGTGACGAAGGCCGTTACGCCGTTCGTGTCCAAGCGTACCGGAACGATCTCGCCATAGGTCTCCTCGCGGCTCAAAAGCACGTTCACGGCTTTCTGGCCGGTGCCCACTTTCTCCAACAGATCGGGCAGGGTGCGGTACGCGTCGGGGCCCACCACCAGGTCCACCACCTTCTTCTTCTCCAGCAGGTCCTCGCGCATCCGTTCGGCCATGCAGCCCAGCACACCCACCTTCAAGCCCTTGTTGCGGGCCTTCAGGTTGTTCATCTCGTTGATGCGCTGCATCACCGTGTACTCGGCCTTTTCGCGGATGCTGCAGGTGTTCAACAGCACCAGGTCGGCCTCTTCGGCGCTCTTCACCGCGGTGTAGCCGTCCTTCGCCAGGATGCTCGCAACGACCTCGCTGTCGCTCACGTTCATCTGGCAGCCGTAGCTTTCTATGTAGACCTTCTTCTGCACTACTCGCCGGGAAAGGGATGCAAAGATATCCTGATCCCGGCAATCCTGCCATCGTGTCAGGTTTGGTCAAGGACGTCCCGACAGGTACTCCAAGCTCACACTATTGATGCAATACCGCTGCCCCGTCGGCTTCGGCCCATCATCGAACACGTGGCCGAGGTGCGCATCGCAGCGGCCGCAGGTCACTTCCGTGCGGATCATGCCGTGGGTGCGGTCCTCGATGTACTGCAGGGCATCCTTGCGGTCGGTCTTGAAAAAGCTGGGCCAGCCGCAGCTGCTGCTGAACTTGGCGTCAGCCTGGAAGAGCACGTTGCCGCAAACGGCACACGCGTAGGTGCCGATGCCTTCGAAATCCCAGTATTTGCCTGTGAAGGCCCGTTCAGTGCCCTTTTCGAAGGCGATGTAGTACAGGTCCGCTGGTAATAGCGTCTTCCACTCGCTCTTCGGCACATCGAGCTTCGTGGTCTCGGTGTGCGAGTAGTAAGGATTGTTGCTGTGGTCGTATTGGCTGGTGGTATCCATGGTGCTGGTGCTCTTGCTGCGCGACTGGCCGTTGCTGTTGCCACAACCGGCCAGCATCAGCGATGCGCTGAGCAATAGGGGTAAGGTGTGCGTGCCGATCATGGCCGGTGGTCGCTTTGAAAGGGTGTTCATGACACAGGTGTAACGCATCAACATACCGTGGTGGTACTTCGTTCGGTCCAGGGTTCCACCGATCGATCCGCCCACAGCTGCTGTTGAAAAAAACTTTCCCCCTAAAGGGGAAGAGGGGCGCTTGGTAATACGGGGTGAACCGATCCGCCGATCATGCCCTTTTATTTGCGCCCCGAATACCAGCAAGTCATGTCCAAGAAGAGCACAAGCGGCGATCTCGTGATCGTGGAGTCACCAGCCAAGGCAAAGACCATCGAGAAGTACCTCGGTGCCGGATACACGGTGCTCAGCAGCTACGGTCACGTCCGTGACCTGCCCGAACGTGACCTGAGCGTGGATGTGGAGAAGGGGTTCGAACCCACCTACATCATCCCCGACGACAAGAAGGACCGCCTCCGCCAGTTGCAGCGCGAGGCTGACAAAGCGACCACGGTATGGCTCGCGACCGACGAAGACCGCGAAGGAGAGGCCATCAGTTGGCACCTGAAGGAGGCCCTCGGGCTTGCGGACAGCAAGGTGAAGCGCATCACCTTCAACGAGATCACCAAGACGGCCGTGATGAAGGCCATCGAGAACCCGCGCGATATCGATATCCACCTGGTGGACGCCCAGCAAGCGCGCCGTGTGTTGGATCGCTTGGTGGGATATGAACTGAGCCCGGTACTTTGGCGCAAAGTGAAGCCCAGCCTCAGCGCCGGCCGGGTACAGAGCGTGGCGGTGCGCATCATCGTGGAGCGCGAACGCGAGATCCTCGACTTCAACAGCAAGAGTGCTTTTCGGGTCACGGCCGTGTTCACCACCTCGACCGGTGCACAGGTGAAGGCCGAACTGCCCACGCGCTTCGCCACCGAAGCCGAGGCCATGGAGTTCCTGCAAGGCTGCATCGGTGCGAAATACACCGTGAACGCCGTGGAGAAGAAGCCCGGGAAGCGCACACCCGCTGCGCCGTTCACCACGTCCACCTTGCAACAGGAGGCAAGCCGCAAACTGGGCTACGGAGTGGACCGCACCATGCGCATCGCACAAGGTTTGTACGAGCAGGGACACATCACCTACATGCGTACCGATTCGGTGAACCTCAGCGAAGGCGCCATCGCTGCTGCTGCCACCCAGATCACCGCGCAGTACGGGGAACGCTACAGCAAGAGCCGCCGGTACACCAGCAAGAGCAAGGGCGCTCAGGAGGCCCACGAAGCCATCCGCCCGGCCGACATGATGGTGCGCAATGCCGGTGCCGACCGCGATGCCGAACGCCTCTATGACCTGATCTGGAAGCGGACCCTCGCCAGCCAGATGGCCGATGCCGAACTGGAAAAGACCGTTGTGGACATCGCCATCAGCACCCGTCCCGGTCAGGCGCTCAAAGCGTCCGGCGAAGTGATCCTTTTCGACGGCTTCCTCAAGGTCTATATGGAAGGTAAGGACGATGAGGACAGCGAGGAGCAGGAAGGACTATTGCCGGACATGAAGCAGGGCGAGAACCTGGGCATGCGTGAACTCACCGCCACCGAACGATTCGACCGGCCTTCGCCGCGTTACACGGAAGCCAGCCTGGTGAAGAAGTTGGAGGAACTCGGTATCGGCCGTCCATCCACCTACGCAGCCACGATCAGCACGGTGCAGAAGAAAGCATACGTGGTCAAGGAGGACCGTGAAGGCACCAAGCGCAACTTCCGCATCCTGTCGTTGGCCAACGACCGCATTACCGACACCACGGCTACCGAGAACGTAGGAGCGGAGAAGCAGAAGCTCTTCCCCACGGACATCGGGATGGTGGTGAACGATTTCCTCGTGGAACACTTCTCCACTGAGATGGATCTGCACTTCACGGCCAAGGTGGAGGAGGAGTTCGACGTGATCGCGGAAGGGAAGGAGAACTGGCGCGAGATGATCGCCCGTTTCTACAAACCTTTCCACGAAAACATCGAACGGGTAAAGGAGGAGGCGGGTCGGGCTACCGGTGAGCGTGAACTGGGTATAGATCCAGCAAGTGGAAGGAAAGTGATTGCCCGCATTGGTCGAAACGGACCTATGGTGCAGATCGGTGACGCCAAGGATGAGGAGAAACCGCGCTTCGCCAGCCTGCGCAAGGACCAGAGCATCGCTTCCATCACCTTCCAGGAGGCCATGGACCTCTTCAAACTGCCGCGCACAGTCGGCAGCCAGGATGGCGAGGACGTCATCGTGGGTGTTGGCCGCTTCGGCCCCTATGTGAAGTTCGCCGGGATCTTCGCTAGCCTGACCCCGGACGACGATCCCCTGGAGATCGACCTGCGCCGGGCCATCGAGCTCATCGAATTGAAAAAGGTGGCCAACGCCACCCGCGACCTGGGCGAGTACCAAGGTGAGATGATCGTGCAGGGCCGCGGCCGTTTCGGTCCCTTCGTGAAACACGGGAAGCTCTATGCCAACGTGCCCAAGTCGGAAGATCCCACAACCGTCACCTTCGAGCGCGCCGTGGAACTGGTGGAGGCCAAGAAGGCCGGCGCCCGCCAGAACGTACTGAAGGAGTTCGAGGGTTCGGTGGTCCAAATACTGGATGGTCGCTATGGACCCTACATCACCGATGGCAGCAAGAACGCCAACGTGCCCAAGGACACCAAGGTCGAGGACCTGACGCTGGAGCAGGCCACCGCTTTGATAGCCGCTGCAGCGGAGAAGAAAGGCGGGGCGCGCAAGGGTGGTGCTCGAAAATTCGCCGCCAAGAAGGCCGCTCCGAAAAAAGCGGCGCCCAAGAAAGCGGCCGCGAAGAAGGCCGCTCCCAAGAAGACAGCCGCGAAAAAGGCGACCAAGCGCTCCTGAAGACGGGCCAAGGGACAGCTCCTTTTCGCGCTTGCCAACAGCGGCGTGTGGACATGTCGCTGACCTGCGCCGGAAAGTGCGGCCACGAGCAACGGACCTTCGCAGGAAGCTCCCTGTGCAGTTCCGGCATGCCGGTCCGCACGGGAAAGCGCGATAGCCCCAGTGGCCCGTATGGACATCAGCATTTACTTCAAGCCTTCCGAGCGATTCGGGTCCAGCAGGCCGGAATGGCTGCCGAACACCATCGGTGACGGCACGATCTTCCACACCGTGGGCCGTGGCTTTCCCGATCTCGATGGCGTGCAGGTCGCCCTCTTCGGGGTCATGGACGATCCGGGTCATGCAAGACCGCGTACGTGCACCGAGTCGCCCGATGCCGTCCGCGAAGAACTCTACAAGCTCTATGCGACCGCTGGCAATACCCGATTCGTGGACCTGGGCGATATCCACCCGGGAGCCAGCGCTGCCGATACGCAGCACGCCGTGGCGGAAGCCATCGCCGAGCTGATCCGGAAGAACATCGTCCCGCTCATCATCGGTGGAGGCCAAGGCCATACCTATTCGCAGTACCTGGCCTATGAAATGCTGGAGCGTACGGCCAACCTGGTCTGTGTCGATGCGCGCTTCGATCTGGGCGAACCCGGACAGGGCCTGGCCGAAAGCAGCTATCTGAGCCACATCATCCTGCGGCAGCCCAACTACCTGTTCAACTACAGCAACCTCGGCTTCCAGACCTATCTCGTGGACCAGCCGGGGATCGAGCTGATGGACAAGCTCTACTTCGATGCGCACCGCTTGGGCGAGCTTCGGGCGAATATGGCCGATGCCGAGCCCGTACTGCGCAACGCCGATACGCTCAGCGTGGACATGACCGCGGTGCGGCGCAGTGATGCGCCGGGAACCACGCGTCCGGGTCCCAATGGCTTCCACGGTGAGGAGGTGTGCCAATTGATGCGTTACGCAGGTATCAGCGAAAAGATCACCGCTGTCGGCATCTACGAGATGGACCCGGCCCGTGATGTGGATGGCGTAACCGCACAGCTCGCCGCACAAATGGTCTGGTGCTTCCTGGATGGATACCGCTGCCGTACCAACGACCTGCCATGGCTGGACCGGAAGCGCTTCACGCGCTTCCGCATCCCCATCCGCGGACATGAACAGGAGCTGGTGTTCTTCAAGAGCAATGTGAGCGATCGCTGGTGGATGGACATCCCTTATCGGGCCGAGCAGGAAGCGCGTTTCGAACGGCACCATCTGGTCCCCTGTTCCTACTCGGATTATCAACTCGCCTGCAAGGAGGAGGTGCCCGACCGTTGGTGGCGCACGTTCCAGAAACTTTCGTAGGCTGCCGAAAGTGCCACCGAAGCCCCCTCCGGAAAGGGCCGTGGGAGGGGGATTTGATTTGGTGGGATCGGATCTTTGCTATATTGGCACCGGGATCAACAAGGATCCGGGTCGGGGAACAGCCTTTCCCGGGGGTCAATAAGAACGAAACAATCGCATGAGGGGGATAGTTACCGCAGCTTTTTGTGGGGTCGTAGTGAGCGCCGCTTTCGCTCAACAGGATCCACAGTTCACGCAGTACATGTTCGATCGCTTGTCGATCAACCCGGCCGTGGCAGGTACCACGGGCCAGTTGTGTGCCACCGCCCTGCTCCGCCAGCAATGGACCGGATTCGATGGTGCACCCAAGACCGGTCTGCTCAACGCCCACATGCCGATCAAGAAGATCAGCAGCGGTGTCGGCCTCTCCGTTTATCTGGACGAGCTCGGTCAGCAGAAGAGCACCTTCGCCCGCCTCCACTACTCCTTCCACCGCAAGGTGGGTGCGGGTACCTTGGGCATTGGCATCTACGCCGGCATGGGCAGCCACTCCTTGGGCAACAACTGGATC
>JBIIYD010000097.1:0-9983 GCA_044347005.1 Flavobacteriales bacterium
ACTCCGCCATTCCTGGGAACGGAGCAAGCCAGGGCGGCTTCGACCTCGGTGCCGGTATCTATTACACCACCGAAAAATTCTGGGCCGGGATTTCCAGCACCCACCTGCCTGAAACGGAATTGGACGATGTGAGCATCAAAATGGCACGTCACTACTTCGTGCAGGCCGGATACGATTGGCGCATCGGTGGTGACAAGAAATATGTCCTGCAGCCTTCCACGCTCATCAAATCCGATGGGACCTCCACGCAGATCGACCTGAACGCCACCTTCCTGTACAATGAACAGGTGTGGTTGGGCGTTTCATTCCGGACCGAGGATGCCATAGCGCCTCTCATCGGCTACCAATTGAAACCGAACGACAACTCGATGCTGCGCATTGGATACAGCTACGATGTGACAACCTCCACGCTGAGCAGCTACAGCAGTGGAAGCCATGAGATCATGCTCAACTACTGCGTGCTCCTGGTGAAGAAACCGGACCTCCAGATCTACAAGAACGTCAAGTTCCTCTGACCTTAAGTAACCCGCTAACAAGCACTGCCGTAAACCGTCTCGTCAGAAGTGTCCGCTTACCCGGCGCCAACGACAGGATCCCTGCAAGGAACCCAGGAACGGCATAACAGGAAGAACATGGAACGTCCCATCTTGTATCTCGGTGCCATAGGCTTGCTGGCAAGCTGCGGCGCGGGTGGCCAGGGGCAGTTGATCGGTGTACAAAGCCGACCGACCTGGTACCAAGTGGACCCTTACGGGATGAATTATCTCCCGATGGGTAGTTACGTCATGGGTCCCAGCGACCAGGACGTACCCTATGCCGTTGTGGCAAAAAGCAAGACCGTTTCGGTCCAGGCTTTTTACATCGATCAAACGGAGATCAGCAACAACGAGTACCGCCAGTTCGTGTTCTACGTGCGGGACTCGATCGCCAAGCGGATCCTGGGTGACGAGGACATAGGAGAGCATGTCTTCACCGAAGACGAATACGGCGAGGATATCGATCCACCGATCCTGAACTGGCGTGCGCGCCTTTATTGGGGTGGCGACGAGGAGCGCGAAGTGCTTTCCGAGATGTTCCTCAACGAAAGCGAGCAGTTCTACCGCCGCAAGGAGATCGACACGCGCAAGCTCCTGTTCGAGTATTACTGGATCGACCTGAAGGAAGCTGCCCGCAAAGCGAACAACGCGCGTGATCTCGACCTCAGCTACACCAACGTGAAAGGCCAGAACAACGCCATTCACGGTCATAGCGATCGTTCCAAGTTCATCATCAAGGAGATCATTCCGGTCTATCCGGACACCTTGGTCTGGGTGCACGATTTCACCTACTCCTTCAACGAGCCGATGACCGAGAACTACTTCTGGCATCCGGCCTATGACAATTACCCGGTGGTGGGCATCACGTGGCAGCAGGCCAATGCGTTCAACGTGTGGCGCACACAGCTCATGAACCAGTGGTTGTCCATGAACGGGGAAGCTTATGTGAACCGTTTCCGCCTTCCCACCGAAGCGGAATGGGAATACGCTTCGCGCGGTGGTCTTGACCTCGCTCCTTACCCATGGGGCGGTCCATATGTCAGGAACCGTCAGGGTTGCTTCCTCGGCAACTTCAAGCCCCTGCATGGCAACTACGTGGACGACGGTGGATTCCATACCGTACCAGTGGATAGCTACACGCCCAACGATTATGGCTTGTACAACATGGCGGGCAACGTTTCCGAGTGGACCAGTACGGCGTTCGATGAGAGCGTGTACGACTTCGACCACGACCTGAACCCGGAATACAGCTACGACGCACTGGCGAACGACCCTCCTTCGCTGAAGCGCAAAGTGATCCGTGGTGGTTCCTGGAAGGATATCGGCTACTATATGCAGACCGGTACCCGCACCTTCGAATACCAGGATACGACCAAGGCGTACATCGGTTTCCGTTCCGTGATGACCTATCTCGGACGTGGAAAAGCGGTGCAAGCCGAGGATCTCTAGAAATCTGACCTCCCGGTCGTTACGGAACCATGACGACCGCATTCAGTCAAGTGCAAGGAACCTTCAGAACAACCCCAAAACGCAAGGAAGAACGATGAAACCCGGCAGCAAGAAGTGGAAGAACTTCATGGCCAAACTGTACGGTATCGGTGCAGCGGTCGTGATCGTAGGAGCTCTTTTCAAGATCCAGCACTGGCCATTGGCCAGCTTTTTCTTGATCATCGGCCTTAGTACGGAGGCTATCATCTTCCTGTTCTCGGCGTTCGAACCGCCCCATGAGGATCCCGATTGGAGTTTGGTATACCCTGAGCTTGCCACCGGCGAGCGCGCTGAGGGCGATGAGTTCAAGAAGGAGGACCAGCGTTCGGTGACCGAGCAGTTGGACGACATGCTGGAGAGCGCCAAGATCGAGCCTGAACTGATCGCCAGCCTCGGTGCCGGCATGCGTAGCCTGAGCGATCAGGCCCGCCAGATGGGCGAGATCACCGGTGCGGCTTCTGCGACCAGCGAATATGCTGCGAGCTTGAAGGACGCATCGACCAAGGTTTCCAGCTTGAGTGACACCTACGCTAAAGCGAGCGAGAGCCTGGTGGGTCTTACCAATAACGTGGATGCCGGACGCAACGCGGGTGATAGCCTCCAGAAGATGAGCCAGAACCTGAGCGCGCTCAACGAGATGTACGAAATGCAACTCCGTGGCAGCCGCGAAAAGCTCGAGGCAGCGAACCAGATGTTCGAAGGCATGGGCGAAATGCTCACCAACCTGAAGAACTCGGTGGACGACACCAAGCGCTACAAGGAGAACATCGCCGAGCTCAGCGACAACCTCGCCAAGCTCAACACGGTGTACGGCAACATGCTGGCAGCAATGACCATCAATCGCTGATCCGTAACAGGATAGTGAGTCGCAACTAGGAACCTGCAAATACCAGTTGGAAGAAGATGGCTAGTGGCAAACAGTCGCCCAGACAGAAGATGATCAACATGATGTATCTCGTGTTGACCGCTCTGCTGGCAATGAACGTATCGAAGGAGATCCTGGACAGCTTCGTGACCGTGAACAACGGTCTGGAGAACACCAAGCTTTCCCTGAACGATAAGATGGCCGCCCAATACGGAAGCTTCGAATCCTTTGCGAAGGAGAACGAAGCCAAGTACGGAGCAGCCTGGAACGAGGCCAAGAAGATCAAGACGGCCGGTGCCGAATTGATCGCCTACATCGACTCGATCAAGGTGAACGTCATCATCAAGGCCGAAGGATGGCCGCGGGATAGCGTTGTCTTGGGAGATGGGCGTATCGTGGACCTTGCGAAGGTCACCAAGAAGGACAGCCATGACGAGCTGACCAACCTGCTGGTCGGTGGCGAACCGGCCACTCCGATAGATGGTCCAATGTCGGCTACGGAATTGCGCACCAAGCTCGAGGCATTCCGGGAGTTGGTCAAGAACAGCCGCAAGGACGACAAGGACTTGGCAGCGGCCATGGACCGCGTGTTCAACTTCGAGGATCGCAAGGATGCTTCCGGTACGATGAACAACTGGCAGAGCATCAACTTCTACCACGTACCACTGGCAGCGGGCATCACGATCCTTAGCAAGCTGCAGAGCGACGTTCGGAACGCGGAAGGCGAAGTGGTGAAGCGCATGATGGACGCCGTGGAGGGTAAGAGCTTCAAGTTCAACAAGCTCACCACCATCGTGAAACCATTGAGCAGCTACGTTACGGTCGGCAGCAAATACACCGCTGAGATCTTCCTGGGTGCTTACGATGATCAGAACGCTCCCGAAGTGTATATCGCAGGCCCTGGTGCCACGGTGGATACTGTAGCGAAGAAGATCAACGGTGAGGCGATCAAATTGCCCATGAACGGAGCCAAGGCACAGCTGGAGCAGATGGCTTCCGCTGCCGGCCTTCGCACGGTGAAGGGTATCATCAAGTTCAAGCCCGTGGGTGGCGAAGAAACCGTGGAGGTCTTCGAGACCACCTACGAAGTGGCCGCACCCAGCCTGGTCGTGAGCCCCACCAAGATGAACGTGTTCTACCGCGGTGTGGACAACCCTGTCAGTGTGAGCGTTTCCGGCTACAGCAACAAGGATATCGTAGCCACGGCGACCAATGGTGCCCTGACCAAATCCGCTGATGGCTACATCATGCGGCCGGGCAAGGACGGTGAAGCTTTGATCGGTGCTACGGTGACAAATCCCGATGGTACCAAGAAGTCCATGCCAGGGTTGAAGTTCAGGGTCAAGAACGTCCCGAACCCGACCCCGTACTTCGCAGGTAAGAGCGTGAACGACGAGACCATCAAGAAGGCCGAACTAACGGCTGCCGCTGGTGTGATCGCCAAGATGCTCGACTTCGATTTCGACCTGAAGTTCGAAGTGGTCGAATTCAAGGTGACGATGGTCGTGGGTGGTACTCCGCTGGAACAGGCAACGAAGGGTCCTGCGGTGAGCAGTGCAATGCGTGAAATGTTCGCCAAGGCCAAACCCGGTCAGAAGATCTACATTGAAGGCATCAAGGCCAGAGGTCCGGACGGCACCGTGCGGAACTTGGGCTCGTTGTCGTTCAAAGTGGTGTAACACATTCCCGAACGCATCCGATGATGAGGACCTACAGGAACATATTGGCCGCCGCCGCGATCGCCGCAGCGGGCATCTGGAGCGCGCCGGAGGTTGCAGCCCAGACCGTGCTCGACGGGGCCTACATCAAGGAGCACACCAAGACCAAGCGCGTGGTGCCCTATACGCACATCCGCGAAGCGGACGTTATGTGGGCGCGCCGGATCTGGCGCACGATCGACCTGCGTGAGAAGATGAACCACCCGTTGTATTACCCAACGGAGGCCATCAACGACCGTAAGAGTCTTTTTGATGTGATCAAGCAAGGTCTTCTCGTGGACGGTTCCATTACAGCCTACGACCCCGGTCCACTGGCGGACGACGACGAATTCAAGAAACCCTTGCTGGCGGCCGACCTGCGTGAAATGTTCATGAAGATCGATACCCAGTACACGGAGTCGCTCGAGACCGGTGACATGGAAATGGTGATCCAGGAGATCCCCTTGGAGACCCGTGACATCAAGATGTACCGGTTGAAGGAGGATTGGATCTTCGATAAACAACGTTCGACTTTGGATATCCGCATCATCGGATTGGCTCCTATGAAGGAGATCCGCGGCGAGGACGGTGAGCTACGTGGATACCGCCCGTTGTTCTGGTTGTACTACCCGGAGTGTCGTTACGTGTTCGCCAACTGGGATGCTTTCAACCGGGAGAACGATGCGGAGCGTCGCAGCTTCGAGGACATCTTCTGGAAGCGCCAGTTCAGCAGCTACATAACCAAGTGGAGCAACGTGTACGACCGCCAGATCAACGTGTACAAGACCGGCTTGGACGCATTGCTGGAAGGTGAGGAGATCAAGCAGGCCCTGTTCGAGTTCGAACACGACCTTTGGAACTTCTGACACCGAGCAAACCTTAACTACGCAACAGGGTCCTCCAAGGGCCCTGTTCGTTTTTTGGATACACCAAGAAGCAAGCTCCGGGCGTTCATCGGAGTATGCAGCACCCTCCCCATGTGTTTAATGTTGGCATCGCTTGGTTGGTGTTGCCGCTTTCGCTTACCGCCCAAGTGGGCGAGCCGCCTCCTCCTCCGGACGGAGGTGGTTCCGGTAGGACTATCAAACGTGTGGTTCCTTACACGCACATCCGCGAAGCGGACGTGATGTGGGCCCGCCGTGTCTGGCGTACGATCGACCTGCGCGAGAAGATGAACCACCCCTTGTATTGCCCAACGGAGGCCATCAACGACCGCAAAAGCCTGTTCGATGTGATCAAGCAGGGTCTTCTCGTGGACGGTTCCATTACAGCCTACGACCCGGGTCCATTGGTGGACGACGACGAATTCAGGAAGCCCTTTCTTGCGGCCGACCTGCGTGAAATGTTCATGAGGATCGATACCCAGTACACCGAATCGCTGGAGACCGGTGACATGGAAATGGTGATCCAGGAGATCCCTTTGGAGTCCCGTGACATCAAGATGTACCTCTTGAAGGAGGATTGGATCTTCGACAAACAACGCTCGACCCTGGATATCCGCATCATCGGGATCGCTCCTATGAAGGAGATCCGCGGTGATGACGGCGAGCTACGTGGCTACCGCCCCTTGTTCTGGTTGTACTACCCGGAGTGTCGCTACGTCTTCGCCAGCTGGGTGGCCTTCAACCGGGAGAACGATGCGGAGCGTCGGAGTTTCGAGGACATCTTCTGGAAGCGCCAGTTCAGCAGCTACATCACCAAGTGGAGCAACGTGTACGACCGCCGGATCAACGTGTACAGGACCGGCTTGAACGCGTTGCTGGAAGGGGAAGAGATCAAGCAGGCCCTGTTCGAGTTCGAGCATGACCTCTGGAACTATTGAAGTACAGGATCGCCCCGCTTCGGGGGACCACAGCGGGCCATATTCGCTCGTCGATCACCGGCCCGTGGGACATCCGTACCTTTGCGGCCCCATTTCCCGGGGGGCGTTGCCATGATCACTGTACAAGGACTTACTCTGCACTTCGGCATTCGTCCCATGTTCGACGAAGTCTCATTCTTCATCGGCAGCGATGATCGGATCGGACTTGTGGGTAGGAACGGCGCTGGCAAGAGCACCTTGCTCAAGATCCTTGCCGGCCAACAACCGTACGACAAGGGCGTGATCGGTAGGCCGAAGGAGCTTACCATGGGCTACCTGCCCCAGGAAATGGCCCACAACCTGACCCTGACCCCGTGGCAGGTGGCCGAGAAGGCTTTCGAAGAGGCACAGCTCCTCAATGCCTCCCTGGACCGCATCACGAGCGACCTGGAGAAGGCCACCACCGACGAGGAAGCCATGGAATTGGCCACACTGCTGGCGCATGCGCATGAACGGCTCAATTCGTTGGGTGCGGCGGACCACGACATGCAGATCGAACGCATGCTGAAAGGCATCGGATTCGTAGGAGCGGACATGCACCGCACCATGAGCGAACTCAGCGGTGGCTGGCGTATGCGGGCCGAGTTGGCGCGCATCCTGCTGATGCAGCCCGACCTGTTGCTGCTGGACGAACCGACCAACCACCTTGACCTACCCGCCATCCAGTGGCTCGAGGACCTGTTGCGCACTTATCCGGCGGCCTTGGTGCTCATCTCCCACGACAAGACCTTTCTGGACCGCTTGACCAAGCGCACCCTGGAGGTGTTCGGTGGCCGCATCATCGACCGAAAGGTTTCGTGGAGCCAGTACGTGGAGTTGCGCAAGATCGAACGCGAGCAGCAAAGCGCTGCGGCCAAGGACCAACAGAAGTACATCGAGGAGACCGAGAAGCTCATCAACAAGTTCCGTGCGAAGGCGAGCAAAGCTGCCTTTGCGCAAAGCTTGATCAACAAGCTGGACAAGCTGGAGCGCATCGAAGTGGAGGATGAGGACTTGCGCAAACTGCTGGTCAAGTTCCCCCCGGCACCCAGCTCTGGGAAAATGGTGTGCGAGGTGAAGAACGTGAGCAAGGCCTATGGTGCCAAGCAGATCTTCAAGGGAGCGGAACTGACCCTGGTGAAAGGCGAGCACGTGGCGCTCGTGGGAGCCAACGGAACAGGAAAATCCACCTTGGTGCGCATGGTGGTGGGCGAGGAGCCTTACGACGGAGAGATCCGCTTGGGACACAATGTGATCCTCGGGTACTACGCGCAGGACATGCCCGAACGCATGGACCCCACGGGAACCGTACTACAGACCGCCGAAAGCGCTGCCAGCGAAGAGAACAGGACCCGGGTCCGTTCCATGCTGGGCGCATTCATGTTCAGCGGTGAGGATGTGGACAAGAAAGTGAAGGTGCTGAGCGGTGGTGAACGCGCGCGATTGGCGCTGTGCTGCATGCTTCTCAAACCGCTGAATTTCCTCATTCTGGACGAACCCACTCACCACCTGGACATCCAGAGCAAGGACGTGTTGAAGGAAGCGCTGAAGAACTACGAAGGCACCTTCCTGTTGGTGAGCCACGACCGCGATTTCCTTACCGGGCTTACACACCGTTTGTTGGAGCTGGACGAGTTCCGGATCCGCGACCAACACATGGACATCCTGGAGCTGATCGAGAAACGCAAAGCCCTGCAGGGGGCCGACATCGGCAAGAGCAACACCGAACGGCAGCGTACGAACGGCAAGTCCGAACGTTCATCGGACAATCAGGACAAACGGGAAAAGGACAAGGAGCGGCGGAAGTTGCAAAGCACCGTGCAGCGCCTGGAGAAACAACTCGCCGAAGTGGAGGGCGAGGAAAAAGAGCTTCAGGCCAAGGTGATGAAAGGAGGAATGCCGCCGGCCGAATTGGAGAAGGGCTATACGCGACTGGGCGAACTGGCTCAGCGGATCGCCGCCGTGATGGCCGAGTGGGAGGCTGCGGCCCTGCGCTTGGAAGAGTTGGTCGAAGAGACCGACGCCTGATCCTGTTACGAGGCCGGGCTCGATGCATTGTTGGAATGAGCACCGCACATCGCGGCGCGATAAATCCAACGACCATGGCAAGCGCGCAAATGCCTCCCCGGCAACGTATGATCAACATGATGTACCTCGTGCTCACGGCCATGCTGGCCATGAACGTGAGCAAGGAGGTGCTGGACTCCTTCGCCGTCCTCGATGCGGACCTTGTGCGTAGCGAGCAGGCCCATCACCAACGAACCGCCGTGGAATACGCGCAGTTCGACAACATGACCGCGAAGTTCCCCGAGGTGTACAAGCCGCAACGCGACCTGGCGGAACAGGTCCGGCTTGCGGCCGATTCGCTCGTGGCCCACATCGGCATGATGAAGGCCCGTGTGGTGGCCGAAGCAGAAGGCCGGCCGATGGACGAACTGGTTGCCCCTGGCAGTGATGGGCGTGACACCTTGATGGCCCTGATGACCGTGGAGCACAAGGACGATCGGGAAGCACTGGCGAACCTGTTGGTCGGGTCCGAACCCGCCGCCCCCAAGGAAGGCCCCTTCACCGCCCGCGACCTGCATCGGCGTATCGAAGCATTCCGCGACCTGCTCAAGCGCACCGTGGGGAATGCCGATCCGGAAATGACCGCTTCCATTGATCTGCTCTTCGACCTGCGTGACCGTCGCGATGCCTCCGGAACGATGAACAACTGGGAATCCACCAACTTCTACGAGGTGCCCCTGGCCGCTGGTGTTGCTGCACTGAGCAAGGTGCAGACCGACATCCGCACGGCTGAGAACGACATGGTAAAATGGCTCTACCGCCAGGTGAGCAAGGATTCACATGCGGTGAACACCTTGGCCGCAGCGGTCATCCCTGCAAGCAGCACGGTACTCCTTGGCGAGCCTTTCCGTGCGCAGGTCTTCCTTGCGGCGTCCGACAGCCGTGTACGACCCGAGGTGATGGTGGGTGAAGGCCGCAAAGTGGAGGTGGGACCGGACGGCAAAGCCCACGTCGAACTGCCATCCGACCGTGCGGGTGAGCACTTGGTCAAGGGCTTGATGCGTTACCAAGGCCCCAAGGGCGTGGAGGAATATCCTTACGAACTGAAGTACCAGGTAATGGCCCCGCTCCTGGTAGCATCGCCCACGAAGATGAACGTGCTGTATCGCGGGGTGGAGAATCCCGTTGAGCTATCGGTACCGGGCGTGCCGGCCGATCAGGTAAGGGCAACGATCAGCACCGGAAGGTTGGAACGGCGGGGCTCGGGCTGGGTGGCTACCGGCCTTAGTGGGAACAGCGCAGAGGTGTTCGCCATGGTAACCGCGGCGGACGGCAGCACGCGGCGCATTGGCCCGGTGCGCTTCCGGGTGAAGGACCTGCCGCCGCCAACAGCCGTGGTGGGTGGAAAAACCTTTCGCGATGGACAGATACGCAAGGCGGAGCTGACCGCAGCGCGCGGGGTGGCGGCACGCTTGGAGGACACCGAATTCGACACACCGTGGTCGGTGCAGCGATTCAAGCTGATGGTCGTTAGGGGTGACAAGGTGATG
>JBIIYD010000209.1:0-5369 GCA_044347005.1 Flavobacteriales bacterium
GATGCTGGACCTGAAGGTGGGCGGGCGCAAGAAGAACTTCGACACCTTCATCGCCTTCGCGCCGCCCGATGTGCTGGCGAAGCTCAAGGAGTTCAAGAACGAGGGCGACATCTTCTTCGATGGCCGCATCACCGGTCCGATCGACCTGCAAAGCCCGCTGATCGACCTGCGCCTGGGCTGCCGCAACACCGTGTTCCACCACCGGAGCCACAACAAGGCCCTGCGCGATGTGGCCTTCACTGGGCACTTCCGCACGGGCGATGACGGCAGTTTGGAGAAGGGCTTCTTCGAACTGGAGAACTTATACGGCGAACCAGAGAAGGGGCTGTTGAAGGGTGCGATCCGGGTGGACAACCTGCTGGACCCGAGGATCACCATGGATTTCCATGCGCGTTTCGACCTGGCACACCTGAAGACCTTCTACGAACTGGACGCCATCGAGGACGGCCGGGGCATCGTGACGATCGATGTGACCCTGAACGAATACGTCGGACCGGACAGCATCCTGCACTTCGCCACCAAGATGACCGACGGGGTGACCAGCAACATCACCTTCGAGGATGTGGACCTGAAGCTCGCCGCGCTGAACAGGTCCTTCACGGACTTCAACGGCAAGATCCTGCTCGACGGTGACGACCTGCGCAGTGAGGGCCTGCGCGTACGCATCGGTCAGAGCGACCTCGCGTTGGACTTCGCCATCAGCAATGTATCGGCGCTGATGCATCATGCCAACGCCCCGGTGGACCTCACGCTGCATGGCGAAAGCAGGTCGTTGCACATGGCGGAACTCCTGTACCTGAACGGCAAGGTGGTGGATGAGCCCTGGGCACGCGACACGGTGTACGACCTGAAGTTCGACCTGGACCTGCACACCACGGTGGACGCCGTGGACCGCGCGAAGTACATCCCGGCAGCTTCCGTGGACTTCCGCCACCTCGAATTCCGCACGGCCAAATACCCGCATCACCTGGACGATGTCCGGGGGACCATCGCTGTGAGCGACGAGCACCTTTCCGTGAACGACCTCACCTTCACCCTGGGCCGCAACGATGTGCATGCCGATGTGGAGCTCGGCAACTTGGTCGCCTTGCTGGACAGCTCGGTACAGGGCACGGTCACGCACCGCGTCGCCTTGCGCAGCACCTACTTCAACGCCAAGGAACTGCTGGTCTACGACGGCAGGCCGATGATCCACGACAGCATCGATGAGGAGGTGATCCATGATCTCGACCTCCGCGGATCGGGCAGCATGATGAGCAATACATTCACCAGGAAAGGCTTCATCAGCGACACCCACATCGACCACTTCTCCGTGCGGGTGAACGACCTGCCCTCCCTGAAGGCATCGGACGGACGGATCCTCACGGATACGAGCGGATGCATCACCGTGCAGGGGCTGAAGCTGAACATGGGCCGCAGCGATCTGGCGGCAGACCTCCATCTGCGCCATTTCCTTGATGGTGACCTCCTGCACAAGAACATCGAAGGCACCTTGCGCGCAGGAACGGTCGATCTTGACGAGATCACTGGCTGGACAGGCTACACCGGTGACCCGGAACATGCGGAAGCCTTCAACCTCTTCGCCTTCCACTTTCCCGACCTGCGGTTGCGGGCGGACATCGGGCATCTGCGTCACCACAAGGTGTTGCTGGACCATCTGCATGCCCGGGTCCGGACCACCAAGGACCACGAGGTGCACATCGACTCGATCGCCTTCCACGCGGCGGGAGGTTCGATCAACGGGCACGGCACCTTTGACGGATCGCGCAGGGACAGCATCGTACTCCACGCACGGATCAACCTGCGGGATGTCGAGCTGGACAAGGTGCTCTTCAAGCTCGACAACTTCGGGCAGGATGTGGTCGTCCACGACAACTTGCACGGAAGGGTGAACGGCAGCCTGCAGGTGGATGCGCACATGCACCCCGATCTGGTGCCGGACATGGCCCACACCACGGTGGTGGCCGACCTCACCGTGCGCGACGGCCGTCTCAGCAACTTCGCACCGCTGCACGCCATGGCCGACTTGATGGGCCAGAAGGACCTGGACAACGTGCGCTTCGGTGAGCTGACCAACACCTTCACCTTCCGCGATGGCGCACTGCAAATCCCGGAGATGAAGATCACCAGCACCTTGGGCTACATGCACCTGAGCGGCCGCCAGGATGTGGACCTCAACATGGACTACACCATGCGCATCCCCTTGGGCATGGTTAAACAGGCCAGTTGGAACATGCTCAAGAGCAAATTGCGCGGCACAGGCAGGAACACGGAGGAGGAGCAGGAACTGGAGCGTGCCGACGAGGAGATCATCAGCGGGCAGAAGGGGCCGCTGAAAGGCTACCTTACGATGAACGTGACCGGCACTCCGGACAACTACCAAGTGAAACTTGGTAAAGGCAAGGAAAAGCGCTGAGGGCACGCACTGCCCATCTTTGCCTTCGTGTGACGGATCATGAACCTCCCCCTCCTCTTCGCCCGCCGCTACCTGTTGGCCAAACGTTCCACCAATGCGGTGAACGTGATCACGGCCATCAGCATGGTGGTGATCGCCGTGGTGGCCGCGGCCATGGTGGTGGTGCTGAGCACGATGAACGGCATCGCCGAACTGGTGGAGAGCATCTACAGCCCCTTCGATCAGGATATCACGATAACACCCACCGAGGGAAAGACCTTTGAACGCAGTGCGTTGGACCAGGCCGCACTGTTCGCCCGGCCCGAGGTGGTCCAAGGAAGCTGGACGATCGAGGAGAACGTGTTGCTGCGCTGTGGCGACCAGCAGACGGTGGCTACATTGAAGGGAGTCGAACCGCAGTACCTGGCCATGAGCCGGATGGACGAGTTCATCTATACCGGTACATCGGCGTTGCAAGGGAATACCGGGGCCAAGGCCATCCTCGGGATCGCATTGAAGTCGGACCTCGATGTGCCCTTGGACGACGGCATCCTGGAACCCCTGGAGATCAGCGCACCGGTGCGCGGAAGGAAGTTGAGCAGATACCAGCAAGGCGCTTTCGAGCATGCCTCCATTGCCGTAAGCGGTGCCTACAGCATGAACATGGAGTTCGACGCCAAGTACGCGTTGGTGCCCTTGGACATGGCGGCGGAACTGCTGCATTACGACAGTGCGGTAAGTGCCTTGGAACTGCAGTTGGCGCCCGGATCGGACCTTGACCGCACGGCCGGCGAGCTGCGCACTTTGCTGGGTGCCGACTTCCGTGTACGCACACGGCACCAGAAGAACGAATTGATGTACCGCACCAACGCGTCGGAGAAGTTCTTCACCTTCATCGTGCTGGCCTTCATCGGCCTCATCGGCGCGTTCAACATCATCGCCTCGCTCACCATGATGATGATCGAGAAGCGCCGCGACATGCGCACGGTGATCGCCATGGGGGCCACACCAGCGATGGTACGCAACGTGTTCCTTTACGAAGGCCTGTTGATCGTGCTGGTCGGCACGGTGGCGGGGGTCTTGTTGGGCCTGGCGGTCTGTGTCGCCCAACAACGCTTCGGCTTCGTGGAGCTTACGGGCTCGGTGGTGGAAGCCTATCCGGTCAAGGTGTTCGCGAGCGACCTGATCCTTGTATTCGCCACGGTATCGGCCATTGGCCTGATGGCGGCCTGGGTACCGTTACGCAGCCTGAGCAAGCGTTTCCTTCACGCCACGGCCGCCAGCGCGTAGGTGGCGATCACCTCGTCCAGGATCTCCTCCAAAACGGCGGGTTGGCGCTCGGTACACAGGCGTAGGCGCACATCCTTCACGTTCGGCAAGCCTTTGAGGTAGTTGCCGTAGTGGCGGCGCATTTCCACCACACCTTCCCAGTCGCCCTTCCAGGCAATGGAGCTGCGCAGGTGTTCTCGTGCGGCTTCCACTTTTTGCGCAATGGTCGGTGCCGGTAGATGCTCGCCGGTGGCCATGAAATGCTTGATCTCGTTGAAGATGAACGGGTGACCGATGCTGGCCCGACCGATCATGATGCCGTCCACGCCGTAGCGATCGCGGTATTCCACCGCCTTTTCCGGGCTGTCGATGTCGCCGTTCCCAAAGATGGGGATGTTGATGCGCGGGTTGTTCTTCACCTCACCGATCAGTGTCCAATCGGCAGGGCCTTTGTACAGTTGAGCGCGGGTACGACCGTGGATGCTGAGCGCGCTGATGCCCACGTCCTGCAAGCGCTCGGCCACCTCCATGATGTTCTTGGTGGCATCGTTCCAGCCCAGGCGCGTCTTCACGGTGACCGGCACTTTCACGGCTTTTACGATGGCCTCGGTGAGGCGCACCATCTTGGGCACGTCCTGGAGCAGGCAGGCCCCGGCGCCCTTGTTCACCACCTTGTGTACCGGACAGCCGTAGTTGATGTCGATCAGGTCCGGGCGCACGGCCTCGGCGATGCGTGCCGCCTCTTCCATGGCATCCTCACTGCCGCCGAAGAGCTGGATGCCTACGGGGCGTTCCTGCTCGAAGATGTCGAGCTTCTTCATCCCCTTGGCCGCCTTGCGGATCAGCCCTTCGCTGCTGATGAATTCGGTGTACATCAGGTCGGCGCCGTGCTTCTTGCAAAGGGCACGGAAAGGCGGGTCGCTCACATCCTCCATGGGCGCGAGCAACAGCGGGAAATCCGGGAGTTCTATGGGGCCTATACGGACCATTGGGAAGGGCGGCAAAGGTAGGAAGACCGGTCCTGCTATGAAGTTCCCGACCAGATACCCCGCTTGCAGGGCCCCGAAACGAGGACGGCCACCCGAAGGCGGCCGTCCTGCTGAAACACTGTACACTCGATCTTCCTCAGCGCCCTTGGGCCGTGCTGTAGTTGATCTTCAGGGCATTGCTCTTGCGCAATTCCTGCTTCACGTCCGTCACGATCTTCATGGCTGTTTCCTTATCGACCTTCAGGGAGCGGGTGATGCGCGGGCGCAACACCTCGTCGCGGCGTTCCATGTTCTCCTTCACCCAGGGGTCGATCTCGGGCAACTTGGCGTACTGGTCGTTCAGCTGCATCAGCGGTTCCGTACCCAGTGAAGTGCTCACGGGTGGGCCGATGTAGATGTAATCCACCAAGGCCTTGTCCTCCAGCTTGGTCACCTCCGTAGCTTCTGGTAGGGTGATCTTCACCATGAGGTCCACTTCGCGCATGACCGTGGTCACCATGAAGAAGAACAGCAGCATGAAGATGATATCGGGCAGCGACGCTGTGCTGATAGCGGGCATCGTTCCTTTTCCGCTCTCTTTGAACCGGGACATGGTTGGTTATGATTGCTTCTTGGTAACGTCTACTGGCTCGGCCTCGGAAATGCGCTGGGGATAGACCAAGCGGATGGCTTTGATCAGGTCCTTGTCGTCGTCGTTCTTGTCATCGAGCTCCGAG
>JBIIYD010000210.1:0-5363 GCA_044347005.1 Flavobacteriales bacterium
CCATGTACGGTTGCGTTTCGCGCAGCGGATCGATGATCACGGCCTCACCGGCGCTTTCGATGTAGTAGGCGCCCTGTGCCAGGCAGCCGGTATAGATCTGCTCGATCTTCATGGTGTTGGGGGGATTGTCCGACAGGCATCCTGCCTGTCGTTGGTTTTGGTTGGAGTTGTTGTTTCTGTTGAGATGGGTGCTTCGATCGTGCCAAGCAATTTCCGCCCGTATGGATCTTAAGATAGGTGCGTGAGCTCCCTTCCGATGATGTAGACGCCCATGGCCAGCACGAACCAGCCGAAGGCGGGCTTGAGCTTTTCGTTCGGGATATGCTTGCTTAGGATGCTGCCCCCGATGATCCCGCCGATCGCAATGGCAGAGAACAGGAAGAGGAAGTTCCAGTCGATGATCTCTTCACCCTTCAGATCGCCGGTGAATCCGATCAAGGATTTCGCTGCGATGATGATGAGCGAGGTGCCCACGGCCTTCTTCATGGGAAGCTTGGCCAGCAGGACCAGCGCAGGAATGATCAAGAAACCACCGCCGGCGCCCACAATGCCGGTGATCATGCCCACCACGATCCCTTCGGCCAGGATCAGAGGGTAGTTGAACTTGATGGCCTCATCGGCCGGTGCGTTCGGTCCCATGGGGGCCTTCGGTTTACGGATCATGCTGTACGCGGCGGCCACCATGATGAGCGCGAAGAAGATCAGGATGCCTATGGCCTTGCTTACGGGCGTGCTGCCCAGTGTGAAGATGGGATCGGGGATCGCGGGGACCAGCCAGGCCCGGGTGGCATATACCGCCAGGATGCTGGGGATGCCGAACACGATGGCCGTGCGCCAATGGATGTTGCCGAAGCGCATGTGGCTGAAGCTGCCGACCAGGCTGGTGAGGCCAACGATGAACAGGGAATAGGCCGTGGCCAGGACCGGGTCGACCACGAAGAGGTAGACCAGGATGGGAACGGTGAGGATGCTGCCACCGCCTCCGATGAGGCCGAGGGACAGACCCATGATGATGGCGCCGATGTAACCGAGGATCTCCATGTTCACAACGTGGTTCAGAGGGTGGGGCAGCAGTTCTCCAGGCAGTTCACGATCTTCAGGAATTCGGGACGCTTCAAGTGCCAGAAGGTGTATTTGCCCTCCTTCTCGAATTCCAGCAGGCCTTTGTCACGCATCAACGTGAGGTGCTGGCTCAGGATCGCCTGCTCGATCTGGAGCAGCTCCTGCAGTTCGCGATTGCACAGCCGGGTATGGTGACCCAAGGCATCCAGGATTGCCAGGCGCTGGGGATGCGCGGCCGCCCGCAGCAGCTCACTTGCCCGGGTGAGCTTGTCGGTCCCGACGCGTTCTTCAAGTGTGGTGGTCGACATGACGTTCGTCATTGACCACAAAAGTATAGTGAGATCACTATGTGAATATGTGACAAGGGTCACACGCTCACGAAAACCGTTGGAAGCAGCGTCTACAGGGCCTTCAGGAGGCCTTCGCCGAAATGCTTGACCTGATAGCGGCGCATGCCCGGCATCGCTGCCAAGGCATCCAGGTCACCTGGAAGGGTGCGTGCAATGTCCATCAGCAATTGGTTGGCCGCCACGATGCCGGGTCTCAGGTCATGTTCGGCCGTGAGCTGGTCACGCGTCAACTTCAGGCGTTTGAAGCGTTCTTCGTATTCGTCGTCACGCTGCCAGCGTTTCCCTCTTGGCACCCGTGGCCATTCTTCTTTAGGGACATCCAGCCCGCGTTGAACGGCGGCGAGGATCTCACGACCGTATCGCTCCACGATGCGTTCGTTCACCCCCTTTCGTTGCTCGAGTTCCTTGGCCGTCCTTGGCGGGTCCGTGGCCAGGGAAAGCAGCACTTCGTTGCCCAGCACCATGAACGGTGCTCGATCCATTTTTTCAGCGACACCGTCCCGCCAACCATGCACTTCGCACAGGATGGCGAGTTGATGGGGCTTCAACACCTTGGCGCCCTTCATTCGCATATATGCAGGCTCCTCGTTCAGGGGTAGGTTGAAGGGTGCATCGGTCAGCAGCGCGAACTCTTCCACCGCCCATTCCCACCGGCCCTTTTCATGCAGTTTGGCCTCGAGTATGTCACGCAAGGCGATCAAGTGGCTGGTATCACCGGCCGCATATTCCAGCATGGGCTCGGGGAGTGGGCGCTTGCTCCAATCGGCCTTTTGGAATTTCTTATCGATCTGCAGGCCTTGGTATTTACCAAGCAGGGCGGCCAGGCCAATCTCCGGTTCGTTCACGAGTTCGGCGGCCACCAAGGTGTCGAAGACGTTCTCCACTCGGATCTTGTGGTGCTTCGCCAGCATCCTGAGGTCGTAGTCCGCATCGTGGATCACCACTTCCATGCGTGGGTCGGCGAGCAAGATGCCCAGTGGACCAAGGTCCGGCAATGCCAAGGGGTCCACCAACCAGGTCGCTGCACGGGTGCTCAACTGCACCAGGCATAAACTCTCCCGGTACCGATGAAAACTCGATGCTTCCGTATCCAATGCAAGCACGGCTTCCGGAGCGATCCGTCGCACACGGTCGGCAAGTACCAACGGGTCTGTGATGAGTTCGAAAGCTGCCACCTTGGTCGTTGCCGTGATCGTACAGTGCCTGCCGTGGTTCGTTGGCCATACCGGGCCGCAGCAGCACTGGTGATGAGTCTCTAAATGTAACGGTCGCCGTGCTCGGCCTTCAGGTCATTGACGAACTCCCTGATCTTCTGCTCGTCCTGTTTGCGGCACACGAGCAATGCTTCAGGGGTGCTCACCACGATGTGGTCCTCAAGTCCTTGCAGCACCATCAACCGGTCATCGTGGCTGTGTACCATGTTCCGGGCACAGTCGTATAGGCGTATGTTGTCGCCAACAGCCGCATTCCCGGCCTTGTCCTTGGGCACATGCGTGTATAGGCTACCCCAAGTTCCCAGGTCGCTCCACCCGAAGTCGCTGACAACGGTATATACGTTGGAGGCTTTCTCCATGATGCCGTAATCGATGCTCACATTGTCCACATCGGCATAAACGGGCGTAACGAAGGCGCGTTCTTCGGGCGTGCCGTACTTGCCGGCGCCAGCTGCGAACTGACGTTCCATTTCGGGCAGGTGCGATCGAAAGGCCTTGGTAATGCTCTTCAGGCTCCAGATGAAGATGCCCGCGTTCCATAGGAAGTCGCCGCTCTCGATGAAGCTCAACGCGGTCTCATGATCCGGCTTCTCGGTAAAGGTCTTCACGCGTTTCACCCTCGGGTGCACGGTGCCGGCCTCGTCCACGAATTGGATGTAGCCGTAGCCGGTGTCCGGTCGGCTGGGCATGATCCCCAAGGTCACCAATCCGTCCCCGCTCTCCGCCTGCTTCAGCGCGGTACGCACCGTTTCATGAAAAGCCTCCTCCTTCAGGACCAGGTGGTCGCTGGGTGCAACAATGATCAAGGCGTTCGGGTCGCGCGCAGCGATCACATGGTTCGCGTAGGCTATGCACGGTGCCGTATTCCGTCGCGCAGGTTCGCATAGGATATGCGCCTCGGGCAGGTCGGGCAGCTGCTCCTTCACCAGCTCCGCGTATTGCGCGTTGGTCACGACAAGGATGTTCTCCGGAGGACAAATCGCCAGGAACCGGTCGTAGGTCTGTTGGAGCAGGGTGCGTCCAAGGCCGAGGAAATCGAGGAACTGCTTCGGATGTGCTGTACGGCTCATGGGCCAGAAACGGCTGCCGACGCCGCCGGCCATGATCACGCAGTAGGTATGTTCGTTCGTCATTGCAAGGGTGTCGAACCCGTCCAACTCACGAGGCTTTGCGCACGACCAAGGGGCCGTTCACATGCACTTCGGCAAGCGGGTCGATCAGATAGATACGCCTGTCGTTCAGGCAATGGCATTTGTAGCGTTTCCGCAATTGTGGTCCTTTCACGAAGATGCGCTCGTTGAAACGGAAGACCGCCCTTTCCGGGATCTCCTCGAGCATCGGTCTGGGGTCCTTGTCGTATTTGCGCAATACCCGCATCAGGTCCTTGTCCGTGCAACTGCTGGCCGGGGCATCGTACAGGTGGTGCTCCAACGCCTTGAGCACATCGGCCGGAAAGACGGAGCGCGACATGAAGGGCACCATCAACCGATGGTATTCGTTCTTCCAGAACGTGCCGTGCGGGTTGGCCCACCGCTTGGTCTTCACATAGGTGGTGTAGTGCGCGAACTCATGCACCAGCGTGACCAGAAAGGCGTACTTGTTCAAGTCGCTGTTCACGCTGACCCGGTGCGGTTGGGTCCGTGTGGCCGAACGGTAGTCGCCGAGCTTCGTGGTGCGCGGCTTGGCAATGCGCACTTCGATGGGATTGCGTCGCAACCAATTCTCGATCACCGGCCACGCAGACGCAGGAACATGCCTGCGCAGTACTTCGTGTTCGGTGTTCATGGGCATGGCGCGGTGCGTCGTCGATGATGCGGAAAGAAGGTCGGTCCTGATCAGCCGTTGAGTGCGGAGGTCGGCCATTGGGCCGTTCCGTGGGCCAAATTAGCATGTGCGGGCCGATCCGACGGTGCATCCAGCCTGTTCCATTTCGGGCAATCGCACCCCTTTTTCTTCCGGTATTTGGAAGGTCTTGAAGAACAGGAGGTTATGGCGACCAACAGGAGAAGGGTGACTCCCGGAAGGTAGATACGGCTGCGCAACGCTTGCTCCATGGTCATGGCGGTGTTCAAAAATACAGCGGATCCACCTTCGCAAAGGCCCTTGTCGCTCCCGACCGCGTGCGAAGACCTATTTTTGACCACCTTCGGGAGCCATGAGGATCTTTTACCATATCGGGCGCTATTTCCTGCTCCTTCAGGAGACCTTCAGCCGGCCTGAACGCCTTAGCCTGTACTGGAAACGTACGATCGAGGAGATGGACCTGCTGGGCGTGAAGAGCGTGGGTATCGTGGGCCTGCTTTCCGTGTTCATGGGCGCGGTCATCACCATACAGACCAGCGCCAACATCACTTCGGCGTGGATCCCCACCTACCTCGTGGGTTTCACGGCCCGCCAGAGCACCATCCTGGAGTTCAGCCCGACCATCATTTCGCTCATCCTTGCCGGTAAGGTCGGTTCGAACATAGCGGCCGAGATCGGGTCCATGCGGGTGAACGAGCAGATCGATGCACTGGATATCATGGGCGTGAATTCGGCCGGATACCTGATCCTGCCCAAGATCGTGGCCTCCATGATCATGAATCCCTTCCTGATCCTGATCAGCATGTTCCTCAGCATTTTCGGTGGCTGGGCTGCCGGTGTGGGTACGGGCATTGTTAGCTCGGTGGCGTACATAGAAGGTATCCAGTACGATTTCGACTCCTACACCATCACCTATGCATTGATCAAGACGGTG
>JBIIYD010000221.1:0-4909 GCA_044347005.1 Flavobacteriales bacterium
GTCGATCTCGCGTTTTACCACGTTGATGGCGTTGTCCAGCATCTGTATGTCCACTTTGGACAGGATATCCACGGAAGGCATATGGGGAAGGGATTGATGGCCAAAGGTGTGCAATGTGCGGCGCTGTGGCAAGGCCACAAAGCAGCGAGCGCGGCCCCTGGCGGGACCGCGCTCGTGCATGGTATCGGAATCGGCAGCGGTTATTTGGTAACCACCACGCGGAAACTGCTGTGCTTTCCGTCTTCGAAGTTCATGTTGAACATGTACGTGCCGGCAGCGATGTCGTTCACGTTCACTGTCAGCACTTGGTCGCCACCCACGCTAACACGGCGCTCGGCCACTTTGGCGCCAGCGGTGTTGAAGATCTCCAAGGTAGCTGCACCGCTCAGGCCGGTGACAGGAATGCGGATGATCTCGTTGGCAGGGTTTGGGTAAGGCGTAATGTCCACACGGTCCAGGTCGTCGATACCCACGGCGCTGCTCACCATGCGCACACCCACGGCCGACACCACATCGGGGCCGAAGGCGACCGCGTTCCAGGTGCCGTTGTCGCTGATGGGGAACATCGGCTCATCGTAGGCCAACTCGTTGCGGGCGTGGTCGATGGTCTGGCTGTAGCCGATGAACACGTCGGTGGCGGGGCTCAACACGCAGAACAAGTAGCGCTTGTTGTTCTCCAGGGTGTACGCCGTGTTGAAGGGGATGTAGATCACTTCCTGGCTCAGGTCGGAGTTGTAGAAATAGTCCGCCTCGTCCAAGGTCACCAGATTGTCGAAGGTCGCAGCCTGGATCCCGGTGAACACGTCGTTCCACTCGATCAGGCGTGCCGTAAGCACTTCCCCGTCCATGGTCACCGCACCAGCTTTGGCAGCGGAGGTGTACACACCTTCGACACGTACGCGGCTGGCGTTCGGGTCCCTGAAGGCAACGCAGGTCTGGAAGTTGGGGTTGGTACCCGACACACGGAAGTGGTCGCTGGGCACCGTGGTGCGGGTGGCCGCATCGGTGGGTGCATACCCGAATAGGGAGTCTGCCAGGAAGTTGAACGAGAATGTGTTGTCCGATGGGAAGCCGTCGTCGTTCGAGTTCGGGGAGTTGATGGTATACGTGCCGGCGTAGTAGCCGTCGTACCCGTTCTGCTCGAACAGGGGCAGGGCCATGAAGGCGCTGTCACCGGATGCCAAGCTAACGGCGGTGGACGTGTTATTGTACACCTCCGTGCCGTTCTGCGTGATCACACCGCTTACAGTTATGTCGCTTTGTGCTTCGGAACCGAAGTTCTTCACCCACGTGCCCATGGTCACATTGAACTCGGCGCTGGTGGAAACCAGTTGCTTTGGCATGGCGCTGAACTGAGGAATGAGGGCCAAGGCCTTGTTCGTGGCCAGATTGTAGGGGAACAGACCGAACACGCTACCGATCAGCATTTCCACGTTGCCTGCATCGATCTCGTCGCGCAAGAGTGCACCGGCATCGGTGCTGATCATCACCACCGGTACGGTCACTTCTGGGCCGGAAGTACCGGCGGCCATGCCCACCGGGGCACCTTGGTTGTTCACGATCACCACACCGATGGCACCGGCTTGCTCCGCGTTCAAGGCCTTCAGCCCGAATTCGCAGGTACCGCGGTAAACGATGGCGATCTTTCCTACGATCTCTGCTGCGTTGGCAATGGTCTCACAGCCCAGGGAGTCACCTGCGGTAGCGTCGCGCACGACCGTGGTGAAACCGGTAATGGTGTTGGCCGGGTCGTTCAGGTCGGGGGTAAGGCCCCAGTCTTCGGCCCAAGTGAATTCGAGTGCTCCTTCCAACTGCGCGGGCTGGAGCACGTAGGTGGTCACCTGCGCGCTGGCAGCACCTGCAGCGAGCAGAAGGCCAATGGCGAGTAGATTCTTTGTCATGACGTTAGGGTTTGAGGGTTATCGTTGAATGGAGGGGAGGGTCGCCCCCTTTTCTTTTCCTGTACCAAAGTTAACGATACATCACACAATGGTTGCCTTTGCAGGCCGACTTACTTAAGCCTTGCATGCAGTCCTTGGCGGCTACGGATTTTTCATCGGTCGGCACGAAAGGCTCTTTCGTCGGTCCGTGTGGCTGGTTCGTGGGCATTCTTTCGCCAAGGCGTGTGGCCCGTTGTAGATGGCCTAAGCGGCAAAACATTTTCATCGTGCACCCGGCCATCCCTTTCTGGGTGACCCCATGAGCCTGTATGTGGTACATTCTAGTACGATCGCCACGTTGGGAGCTATCGGGTAGGTGGGGCTTACGCGATCATCGGACCGCATCCTGCGGCCATGTGTTAACCTTGCGTCAATTATTCGTCACCACTATGTCCATCCAAGTCATTCCGGTAGGCAGTGCATCGGACCTCAAGACCTATATCCGCTTGCCGGCGCGGTTGGCCGACCGACGGCCTAATGAGGTGTTGCCGCTGTGGGCCGATGAGCGGGCCTTCCATGACCCGGTCCGCAACCCGGCCTTGAAGGAGTGCGACCTGGTACGTTACCTGGCCCTACGGAATGGAGTGCCCGTGGGGCGCATCATGGGTATCGTTCACAAGGGGCACAATGCCATCAACAAGTCCAAGGTTGCCCGCTTCTTCCAATTGGATGCGGTGGACGACCCGAAGGTTACCGCCGCCTTGGTCGGGGAGGTGGAAAATTGGGCCCGTGCGCAAGGGATGGAAGCCATGATCGGCCCCTTCGGAACCAGCGACAAGGATCCCCAAGGGTTCCAGATCGAGGGCTTCGAGCACCTGCCGGTGCTGGCCACGCCCACCAACGCGCCCCACTTGCCCAGACATCTGGAGGCTTTGGGATATTCCAAACATGCCGATGCCCTCTCATACCGTGTGGCCATTGCCGAACGCTTGCCCGAAGGCTACTACCGGGTTGCCGAACGCATTCGTGCGGCCGGGGAGTTGCGCGTGGTGCCCCTGGCATCGCGCAAGGCCTTGGGACCGTGGATCCTGCCGGTGCTGCGGCTGGTGAACATCACCTACACCGACCTGCTGGGTTTTGTGCCCATGGACGAGGCGGAGATGAAACACCTGGCGGCCCAGTACATGCCGGTCCTCGATCCCGCATTCGTCAAGATCATCGCCACCGAAGAGGATGTGCCAGTGGGCTTCGTTGTGGCCATGCCCGACATGAGCGAAGGTTTGCTCAAGGCCAAGGGGAGTTTGTTCCCTTTCGGCTTCCTGCACATCCTGCTGGCCATGCGCAGGACCGAACAGCTCGACCTTTTCCTGGGAGCCGTCCACCCGGCGTGGCAGCGGCACGGGCTTACCTGCCTGCTTGCCATCGAACTGCTCGGCGAGGCCCGAAAGCGCGGTATGACACATTTCGACAGCCACCTGATCCAGGAGACCAACAGTGCCATGCGCGGCGAGGTGGAACGCTTGGGCGGCGAGGTGTGGAAGCGTTACCGGGTGTTCGGCAAGACCTTGTAGGAAGAAAAGTGACAAGTGGCCAGTTTGCAAGTTGGCAAGTGCGGGAACTGCCCGCTACCTGCCATTCCCTGTGCTCAGGCGGCCAATGCGGAGGCGGGTACGGTATCGAAGGGTATCGGTACCACCCTACTGCGCAGGAAGGCGATCACTTCCTCGTCGTTCTTGAAGTTGTTGCCCACGTCCACGAAACGTTCTGCCAGCAGGTCGTACCGGTCGCGCAATAGAAGCACGAAAACGTCCATGTAGTTGAGCCCGTCGAACACCACGGCCTTGTTCCTGCCGAACTCGGTGAGGTGCTCCCGGAAATAGCGCGGATGCTCGGTCCAATGCAGCGTAGGTTCGATGTGGTGACTGATGTGGTACCCGTCGTTCCAGCACTTGTGGTTGAACTTCACATTGATCACCGTGATGCTGTTGCGGAACTCGTTGCCGGGTTGTTCGGGACAGATGAAGGTGTGTTGCACCCAGTTGCCGGCCATGGCCACGAGACGGAAGGCCATGAAGGGCAGAATGAAGGCCACCAGCGTTGCCTGCCAGTTCACGAAGCTCATGGCCACGCAGAAGAGGATGAAGAGCAGCTCGCCGCGGATGGTCTGCCACGCCAGCTTGTTGCGCCGTACGCCGAAGAGGTATCGGACCAGGGTGTAGATGCCCGTGAATAGGAAGGTGAGGTAGTACTTCATGAAATCCTTCCCCGAATCACGCTGGTAAGGCATGGTACTGCTCTCGTCGGGCTCGAGGTTGTTCTCGGCGTGGTGCATGCCAACGTGGTGGGCGCGGTAGGTCTCCGGCGACTGCCCGAAGAAGGGGGCCAGTACCCAAGGCAGATAGTGGTTCAGCAGTTCGTACTTCTTCTTGAAGAAGCGGCGGTGCGTGGTGCAGTGCAGCATCAGGCCGAAGGGGCCCTTGTAGGTGATGTTGTTGATGAAGAGGTACACAAGCGCAATGGGCCACCAAATCCAGTTGGGCACGAAAGGCATGTACAGCAGTACCGCCATCGGGATCAGTGTGAAGGTCACGCGCAACCCGAGGTAGATGAAGGGCAGGTCGCGCGGGTCGTTCAGCAGGCTGACGAAGAAGCGGTCGAGGGCGGTCTTGACCGGACGTGATGTCTCAGGGTCGGTCTGGGTGGTGAACTGGAGCATAGGGGGTACAAGGTCCGGCGAAGGATCCGTTCCCACAAACACGGTTGTCGGCCAGACAAGCTCCCGACATAGTCCTATTGGACCCTTCGTCGGGTCACCTCCGCCCCGGCAACGGCACGAACTCCGTCTCACCATCGATCTTCGGGAACTCCTGCGCCATCCAACGTTGGCGTGCGGCTTCGATCAGTTCCTTGCTGCTGGCCACGAAGTTCCAGTGAATGTGGCGCTCCTCGGGGAAGGGTTCACCGCCGAAGAGGTAGACCGTGCTGCGGGCTTCCATGGTGAACGCACAGAGTTCGGGGTTCTTGGAGAC
>JBIIYD010000042.1:0-14887 GCA_044347005.1 Flavobacteriales bacterium
GTAGGCTTTGGAAGAACTGCGAACGCCAACTCAATACCAGTAGGCAGTTCATGGTCCTTGCCTTCCTAATAATCCTCCTCAAAAGATCCTAAATAGGCTCTTAGGGTCGAGCAATTGGCAAATCCCGTTCTGCGGGAGCCGTATGGCCAACCTTGGTGCGACTCCGGGTCAAGCCCGGAGTGACAACGTGCATAGCTGGACGTTCTGTAAGGATCGAGTAATAGGCGCTAAGCTATTTGCCCCGTTGGGCGGGTGAACTGCTGCAGTGCTCCTGCACCAAGCGGTCCACCTCGGGGATGCTGCCGAGCAGCTGCGCCAGGGTGAGGTCGTTGCACGCCTTTTCGCGTTCGCCTTTATTCAGCCGAAGCAGGGCCCGGGTGCGCAGGGCGTAGGGGTTCGACGGGTAGGAGCGGATGCTGCGTTCCACGTCGGACAATGCTTCCTTGTCGTTGCCCTGCTTCAGGTGGATGTATGCCCGGTTGCTCAGGGCCACCGGCTCGTCCTTGTCCATCACCAACGCCCGTTCCACCATGCTCATGGCTTCGCTGTAGCGCTCCAGTTGGATCAGTTCGAAGCTGCGGTTGGTCCAATGCCCGATGTCGTATGGTTCCAACTCGCACAGTCGCTCCAGCACGACCAAGGCGTCCGTGTACCTTCCGGCGCCGTCGTAGAGGGCGGCGAGGGTGCGCATGGCGGGGATATCATCGCGCACCTTCCGCGTGCCGATCTCCAGATCGCGGATGGCGTCTTCGTTCTTCAACTGCTCCGCACGCGCTTCGCCGCGCAGCATGTGCGACTTGGCCCGCAGCAGGCTGTCGTTGGCCATGCGGATGGCCGTGGTGCAATGGACCTCTGCCCCGACCGGGTCGCTGCTGCGCAGGGAATACAAGGCCCGCAGGTAGTGGGCCTCGGCATAGGTGCTGTCCAGTTTCAAGGCCTTTTCCACGTCCAGCAGGAAACGGTCCATGCGGTCCATGGGGTACAGCGCTCGCGCACGGGCCGTGTAGGTCCTTGCGCTCGACTCCAGGTCCACCGCCTTCTCGAATTGTTCCAGCGCCTTGGAGGCTTTTCCCACAGCGATCAGGGAGTCGCCAAGGGCGATCAGCGATGTCACCCGCTGCCCTTGCCCCATGGCGGCGGAACAGATCAATAGAGCTACTACCGAAGCTCGAAGGCGGTTCAGGGGTCGGGTCGTGCACATGGGCGGCAAAGGTAACCGGAGCGCCGGAGCACCAAGGCGCGTGCCGATCAGTGGCGGGCCACCGGGGTGGTGTCCAGGCCGGCATACACGCCCGCCGTGTACAGGGCCTGCCCGGCCACGGCGATCATGGCACCGTTGTCCGTGCAGTAGGCGAAGCGTGGTATGTACGCCTTCCATCCTTCGCGTTCGGCAAGTGCCTGCACCTGTTTCCGCAATGCGCTGTTGGCACTTACACCGCCCGAGATCCCGATGCGTTCGATGCCGTGCAGCCGTGCCGCTTTCTGGAGTTTGCGCAACAACACGTCCACGATGTTCTGTTGCAGCGATGCACACAGGTGCGGCAGTTCGCGTTCCACGAAGCCCGGGGCCTGCTGTTCCCCTTTGATCACCAGGTTGCGGAAGGCGGTCTTGATGCCGCTGAAGCTCATGTCCAGGCCCTGGATCTGCGGCACCGGTAACGCGAAACGCTTGGGGTCGCCATCCTGCGCATGGCGGTCCACCAAGGGGCCGCCGGGGTAGGGCAGGCCCAGCAACTTGGCGCCCTTGTCGAAGGCTTCACCGGCGGCATCGTCCAAGGTGCTGCCCAACACCACCATGTCCAAGGACCCGCGCACCAGTACGATCAGCGTATGGCCACCGCTTACGGTGAGGTTGATGAAGGGAAACTCCGGCACTTCGTCGTCCGGCGACTCCCTGGCGAAATGGGCCATGACGTGCGCCTTCATGTGGTCCACGGCGAGCAGCGGAATGCCGAGGCCCTGGGCCAGTGACCGCGCGAAGCAGGTACCCACCAACAGCGCCCCGATCAGTCCCGGGCCTTGGGTGAAGGCCACTGCGCTAAGGTCCTCTTTGCGCACCCCGGCAAGGACCAGCGCATCATGCACCACCGGAACGATGTGCTCTTGGTGCGCACGGCTGGCCAGCTCGGGTACCACGCCACCCCAGGCCTGGTGTACCTCTTGTCCGGCTATGCGGTTCGAGCGTACTATGCCGTCGATCAGCACCGCAGCGGCCGTCTCGTCACAGGAACTTTCGATACCAAGTATCACGACTGGTTTCCCGGAGGACATGGGACTGGGGCTACTTTTGATCGCTTGGGCGCGATCCTTGCATGGAACGCGACAAAACTACGGTCCAACTGAAGGCAGCGGTCATATACCGATGGAGTGCCCGCATCGTGCGGTGGATCGGGGTCACCGTCCTCGTGCTGCTCGCGCCCTTGGTGCTGGTAGCGCTGTTGTTGCTGGTGCCCCGCGTGCAACGCGAAGTGGCAAGCTTCGTGGCGGCCTCCCTGAGCGAGCGCATCGGTGCCGAGGTGCGCATCGGCAACGTGGCCATCCACCCCTTCGGCCGCATCCTGTTGGAGGATGTGTTCGTCTCCGACCTGCACGGCGATACCCTGTTCTCCGTGGACAGGCTCAGCGTGCAGGGCTTGCGCATCCACCCGCGGAGCCGGATCGTCAAGGCCGGTTCGCTGGAACTGGGATCCGGGCGCTTCGCCCTGGCCACCGACAAAGGCGATGCGCACAGCAACCTGACCAACCTGCTGGAGCAGTTCGCCAGCACCGATACCACATCAGGCGGTGCCGATTGGTCCATTCGCGTGGGCACCTTCAAGGTGGTCGACCTCCATTTCTCCTTCCACGACGCCAACGTCGAACCCGTACCCTTCGGTGTCGATTTCGACCATGTGGATGTGAGCCGGGTGGACCTGATCGGACACCAATTCCTGGTGATCGGTGATTCCATCGGCGCTCACTTGGAGCGCTTCTCCGTGCACGAGCAGAGCGGTTTCCAGGTGGACCGCCTGTCCGGCGCCACCATGGTCAGCAGCCAGGGCATCACCATCGACCAGATGGAGCTTCGGACGCCCTCGTCCGATGTTCAGGGTGCCCTGCGTTTCACCACCGAAAGCTGGGCCGATTACGAGGACTTCAACGACCGCGTGCTCATGCGTCTGGAGCTGGACAGCTCGCGACTGGACTTCCGGGACATCGCCTACTTCGCACCCGAACTGGAAGGCATTGGCCTGCCCATCGAAGTGAAGGGGCTGGTGCGTGGCACGGTGGCCGATCTCAAGGGGCGTGGCGTTACCGTGCGTTTCGGGGAGCGTTCCTATTTCCGCGGAAGTGCGGAACTGACCGGGCTGCCCGATCTGGCGAACACCTTCATGGTGCTCGACATCGCCGAACTGCGCACGGACTTCGAGGACCTTTCCGCGTTACCGGCACCGCCCTTCAAGGAGAACGGCAGGCTCGCGCTTCCGCCTGAACTGGAGCAGCTCGGCAGCCTTTCCTTCGCGGGCAGTTTTACCGGGTTCACGCGCTCCTTTACAGCCTATGGTCGCGCCGATACCGAGTTGGGACCGGTACGCACCGACCTCTCCTACGAACGGGCGCCGGACTCCCAGGTCTTCACCCTTTCAGGGCGCGTGGCCACCGATGGCTTCGTGCTCGGCCCCCTCCTGAACGCCCCGGCTATCGGCGCGGTGGCCGCCAAGATCCGCATCAAGGGATCGGGCCGCAGCCTTGCCACCATGAGCGCCGACCTCGAAGGCCAGATCCCCATGTTCACCTTCAACAACACCCGCATCACCGGCATTACGGCGAACGGCAGGCTGGAGAAGGACCTGTTCAATGGAACCCTGCAGGCCGTGGACGAGAACCTCGTGCTCGATTTCGAGGGCCTGGCGGACCTGCGTGGCCGCTGGCCCTTCGTGGACTTCAAAGCCAACGTGCAGCACGCCGACCTGGCCGCCCTCGGGCTTACGCATGAGAAGGGCTACAACACACTGAGCATGCTCGTCATGGCCGATGGCAGGCTTTCGCCGGACAGCCTGGAAGGGCGGGTGGAGGTGAAGGGCATATCCTACTGCAACGAGCAGGGCGAACACGATCTCGGCGACCTGCTGCTCACCAGCGGACGCCGCAGCGGAGAAAATGTCCTTACGCTGGTCTCCACCTTCGCCGATGCGGAAGTGGTAGGCACCTTCCTGCCCACGCGCTTGCCCGGTGCCTTCACCAGCATCGTGTACAGCGTGTTCCCTTCGCTGAGCAACGAGGTGGTGTATGCCCAGGCCGAACAGGATTTCCGGTTCACCATAACCACCAAACGGACCGGTCCACTGCTCGATCTGTTCGTGCCCGGCCTGTCGGTGGACCCGGGCGGCGTATTGCAGGGCGACCTGGACAGCCGCTCGTTCAGCATGGGCCTCGGTGCCGAGTTGCCCGGTGTACGCTACGGTGCGTTGCACCTGCAGGAGGTCTCCATCGCCCTGGACAATGCGTTGGAAGTATTGGCCTTCAGCGTGCGCAGCGAACGACAGACCTACAAGGACAGCCTTTGGGTGGCCGGCACGTCCCTCACCGGCAAAGCCTACCAGGACGACCTGGAGTTCGCCTTGGGTTGGGACACGAGCAGCACGGGCAGCAACGGCGAGTTGGACCTGCTGGGCGAAGTGCGCGGCTTGGGCGCCTACACCTTCGATCTGCTGCCTTCGAACCTCTTCCTGGGCCGCGGTACCTGGAGCAATCCGGACCCGGTGCGTTTTCTCGTCGACAGTTCCACGGTGCAGGTGGATTCCCTCGTACTGATCAATGAGGGTCAGCGCATCACGCTGGCAGGTGCCATCTCCAAGGACGCCACGGTCCCCCTGTCCTTCGACCTTGCCGGGGTAAGCCTGGAGAACCTCACACCTTTTCTCGATGGCCCCGTGGTGAAGGGGATCCTGGAAGGTTCAGGCGAGTTGTACGACCTGTATGGCGCGCCCTTCGTGGACAGTTACGTGTGCCTGAACGAGGTGCAGGTGCAGGACAAGCCCGTGGGCGATCTTCGGTTCAGTGCCGAGTGGGCCGAGGGCCAGCGCTCCATCGTGCTGGAGGGCGACCTCATGCGCGGGCGCATCAAGGCGCTCGATTTCCGAGGCGACTTCTCCCTGGACGAAGGGAACGCCTTGGACCTTGCGCTGGTGATGGACCGCTTCGACCTTACGTTCATCGACCCCTACTTGCCCGAAGGGATCAGCGAGATCCAGGGATCGGTCACCGGCACGTTGGCCGTAAAGGGGCGGCTGGACGAACCGCTCATCAGCGGCGAGCTGGACCTGGTGGATGCCGGCCTGCGCATCGACTACCTCAACACCTTGTACCGCTTCACCCATAAAGTGCAGGTGCAGCCGGACATGTTCGCACTGGACCTGGTGACCATTCGCGACGAAGAGGGGAACACCGCACGCATCGGTGGCACCATCCTGCACAACGGCCTCAAGGATTGGAACTTCAACGTGTGGGGCACCATGGACCGCATGCTGGTGATGAACACCACCCTGAAGGAGAACGACCTCTACTATGGAAAGGCCTATGCCACCGGCGATGTGGAGGTGAGCGGTTACGAAGGGCGCATGGAGATCGTGGTCGATGCACGGACCGCTGCGGGTACCGACATCCACTTCCCGGTGGGGGGAAGTACCGAAGTATCGCCCATCGGTTTCGTGCGCTTCGCGGGGAGCGACACCACCCAGGCGGAAGGCGCCGTCGTGGACCTCTCCGGGATCACCCTGGACCTGAAGGTGGAGGTGACTCCCGATGCGCAGTTCGAGCTCATTTTCGACCCCACCGTGGGTGACATCCTCAGTGGGCGTGGACGTGGCAACATGGAAATGAGCGTGGACAAGAACGGCGGTTTCGACATGCGCGGTCAGGTGGAAGTGACCGATGGCGAATACCTGTTCACGCTGCGGAACGTGATCAACAAACGCTTCCAGATCCAGCCCGGTGGGCGCATCGTTTGGTACGGTGATCCCTTCGATGCACAGCTGGACATCGCCGCCGTGTACCGGGTGCGCGCCCCGCTTTACGACATCATGTTCGAAAAGAACGAGGCCTACCGCAAGCGTGTGCCGGTGGATGTGGTCATGAAGTTGAAGGACAAGCTCCTGAACCCCGAGATCGGCTTCAATGTGAAGCTACCCAGCGTGGACGAAAGCATCCGCACCCAGGTCAACAGCGTGCTCAGCACCGAACAGGAAATGAACCGGCAGGTCTTCGCGCTCATCGTGCTCAACCGCTTCGTGCAGCCGCCCTCCTACAACACCGGGCAGGGAACACCCACCTCGGGGGGGGCGCTGGCCGGCACCACCACCAGCGAGTTGCTCAGCAACCAGGTCAGCAACTGGCTCTCCCGGCTCAGCAACGACTTCGACCTCGGCTTCAACTACCGCCCCGGTGACAACATCACCCAGGACGAACTGGAGTTGGCGGTGAGCACCCAGCTCTTCGATGAGCGCCTGCTCTTGAGCACCAACGTGGGTGTGCAGTACGGCGCACAGAGCACCCAGAACAGCAACACGCTGGTGGGCGATTTCCAGCTCGAATACCTGCTCACCAACGATGGCAAGTTGCGCGCGAAGGCCTTCAGCGTTAGCAACGACCGCAACCTGAACCGGGCCGACCAAGCCCCCACCACACAGGGTGCCGGGGTGGCCTACCGCGAAGAGTTCGATACCTGGGGCGAGCTGTGGCAGAAGCTGCTCAACATCTTCCGGGCTCCGGAAAAGGACCGCAAGTACGATTGAGCTGCTAAGTAGTACGACTCAACGCAGAGGAAAGAGCCGCAAAGGCGCAGAGTAGACCTCTGTCATATTTCCTTCAACCGTGAATGAACGGGGATGGACGGGAATAAGGAAGTTTCTATTCACGTCCATTGACGTTCATTTCCGGTTCCTTCCGGGTTACTGCGAAAAGGCCCGCCACAAGAGGCCACTATTAAGACAGAGGTCTAGTGCTTGTTGGCCGAATGGTGGAAGTAGAGTCTCTGCGATCTCTGCGTCTTTCGCGCCTCTGCGATGAGCTTGACGCACCTGCTGTAGAAGAACTGGACAAACAGCTCTACTCTTCCCCCAGCTTCAGGCTGTGGCCCATCTTCTCCTTCTTGGTGCGCAGGTACTCGCTGTTGTGCGCGTTGGCCGGGATCTCGATCGGCAGGTTCTCCACGATCTCCAACCCGTAGCCCACAAGGCCGGTCCGCTTGCGCGGATTGTTGGTGAGCAAGCGCATCTTGCGCACACCGAGCTCATGCAGGATCTGGGCCCCGATCCCGTAGTCGCGCGCATCCATGTCGAAGCCCAGCATCAGGTTGGCTTCCACCGTGTCCGCGCCTTGCTCCTGCAGCTTATAGGCCTTCAACTTGTTCAGCAGGCCAATGCCCCGGCCTTCCTGTTGCATGTACACGATCACGCCACGGCCTTCCTGCTCGATCATCTCCATGGCCTTGTGCAATTGCGGACCGCAATCGCAGCGGCAGCTGCCGAAGATGTCGCCGGTAACGCAGGACGAATGCACCCGCACCAGCACAGGTTCCTTCGGGTCCCAGGTGCCCTTGACCAAGGCCAGGTGTTCCTCGCCCGTGGTGGTCTGCCTGTAGGCGTGCAACTGGAAATCGCCGAACACCGTGGGCAGCTTCACATCCACCTGGCGTTCCACGATGCGCTCGGTTCGCATGCGGTAGGCCACGAGGTCCTCGATGCTGATCAGCTTCAGGCCGAAACGCTTGGCGATCCCGGTCAATTGGGGCAGGCGCGCCATGGTGCCGTCCTCGTTCAGGATCTCCACGATGCAGCCCGCCGGCTCGAAACCCGCGAGGCGCGAAAGGTCCACGGCCGCCTCGGTGTGTCCCGTGCGGCGTAGCACACCGCCCTGTTTGGCCTTCAGCGGAAAGATGTGGCCCGGCCGGAGCAGGTCGCCGGGTGTGCATGCGGGGTCTATGAGCGCCAACATGGTCTGGCTGCGGTCGCTGGCGCTGATGCCCGTGGTGGTGCCCCGGCCTTTCACGTCCACGCTCACCGTAAAGGGCGTTTCGTGCAGTGCGGTGTTGTCGCGCACCATCAATTCCAGGCCCAACTGAGCGCAGCGCTCCTCCGTGATCGGCGCGCAGATCAGGCCCCGACCATGCGTGGCCATGAAGTTGATCACCTCGGGTGTGGCGTTGCGCGCCGCGGTCACGAAGTCGCCCTCGTTCTCCCGGTCCTCGTCGTCCACCACGATCACCACCTTGCCGGCCTGTATATCGGCGATCGCGTCCTCGATACGATCGAATGCTATGCTCATGGCTGCTTTTTCGTGGTGCAAAGGTAGGGGGGATGCCCGGCCCAGTGCTCGGCCGCATCGTGCGCTTGGCGTTTGCGCGGCCCATGGGCCCTGTTCCTGGTCCGGTCGTGCATGGGATGAGCGACCGGCCTGGAACGAAAGAACAAGATCGTCCTTCGCAAACCGATCCGTCGTACCTCCACTTCAAGCCGTTGCTCGCCCCTGCATGATCATCGCGTCCAGCGCATCGGCGGCGCGGTCCCAGTCGAAGTTGCGGTGTACGAAGTGCAGGCCTTTTTCGGCCAGCCGCTCCCGTTCGGCCGGGTCATCGAGCAGCCGCAGGATATGCGCGGCATATTCGGCGGGGGTGTTGCCGATCAGGATGCTTTCGCCGGGCGCGGCGCCCACGGCATTGTTCGCCAGGGTGGAAGTGATGCAGGGCATGCGCATGGCCATGGCCTCCAGCAATTTGTTCTGCAGGCCGGTGCCGATCTGCATGGGGGCTATGAAGATGCGTGCCGCGGCGTACGACGATCGGATGTCGCGCACCCAGCCCGATACGTCGATCAGGTGGTCCTTGCGGGCCAGCTCCTTCACGGCGGGGCTGGGGTCCACGCCGCTGATGAGCAGGCTGGTGCCCGGCCGCTGCTGCCGCACGATGGGCAGCACCTTGTGTACCAGGAACAGCACGCTGTCGATGTTGGGCGCGTAGTTCATGTTGCCGGTGAAGAGCAGGTCGAAATGAGGTTCGACACGCTGCGGGGTGAAGTGTGCGGTGTCCACCCCGTTGGGCACCACGGCCATGCGGTCCCGCAAGGGGTGGTAGATGTAGTCGCGGTCCTGTGCGCTTATGATGGCGGCATGGTCGAACAGGTCGAACATGAGGTTCTCGTAGCGGATCAAGCGGCGGGTCTCGGCCTTGAAGAGGGGGCGCAGGTAGAAGGGGGCGTTCTCCGTGCGCCGTTCGGTACCCTTGCTCAGGGTGTCCATGAAGTCGAGCGTCTTGGGCAGGGTGTAGTGGTGGCGCACGTATTCGGTGGTGCGCACCAGCTGGCACAGCACATGGTCGGGCTTGAAGCGGGCGATGGCCGCATCGATGCGGCGCTGGGCCATGGCGTGGTGGAAATAGGCCACCTGGAAGGGCAGGCGCGAGAAGACCGCGGTCAGGAGCTTCAGCACGATGCGCCAGCGGGGGATGTGGACCACCTCGATGTGCGCACAGAACTTCCGCAGGTGCTCGATGTGCTCGGGCGCGGTGGGGGAGTCGCTCAGGCAGAAGAGGTACACCTCGTGCTTGCGGCCCAAGCGCGATACCAGGTGGTACGCCCGCAACTTGTCGCCTTTCTCCAAGGGGTACGGCACACGCGAAAGCAGGACCAGCAGCTTCATCCTTTCAGCAGCCTCTGGTAGAATGCCACGAGGTCCTTTACGATGCGTTCGTTGGCATAGGTGGTGCGCACCAGTTCGCGGGCGGCATGGCCCATGCGGGCCACGCGTTCGGGCTCGTCCAGCAGGGATATCATGGCCTCGGTGAATTCCGGGATCGTGCGGGCGATCAGGATGTCGGTGCCGTCGGTGTGCGCGATGCCCTCGGCGCCGATGGGCGTGGAAATGATGGCCTTGCCCATGGCCATGCCCTCGATGATCTTCACCCGCATGCCGCCGGCCGAGAACAGGGGCACCACCATCACCTGGCGCGAGGCCATGTAGGTGAGCGCGTTCTTCACCCGGCCCTTCACCGTTACCCCTTCAAGGTCCAGGTCCAGCAGGTCCTTCGGCATTTTGTTGCCCGCCAGGTGCAGCTTCGCTTTGGGTCGTTTGCGCAGCACCTTGGGCCACACACCCTCCAGCAGCCAGCGGATGCCTTCCTCGTTGGGCAGCCAGTCCATGCTGCCCAGGTGGAAAAAGGTCGGGTTGGCCGCGCCCTGCCCTTCGTCCATGGGGTATTCCGCCGGGTCCACGCCGAAGGGTATGGGCGTTATCGGCGTGTCGGTGCCATGGGCCAGGAAGTGCTCCGCATCGGCCGGGCTGATCGCTGCAACGCCGTCCACCCGGTCGAGCACCGCCATCTCATAATCGCGCAGTTGGTTGGCCAGGTAGCGGCGGTACGGGCGTTTGATGATGTTGCGTTCGCCGGTGGCGATGCGGTCCTGGATCACGTGCTCCAGGTTGTGCGACCGCAGCACTATGGGTGCGCTGGTGTAGCGCCTTATGGTGGGGATGTACGGCGTCATGAACAGGCTTTCCAGCTGCACCACGTCGAACTCCTCCTCGGTCAACAAGCGGATCAGCCGGATGTCCATGTCCGGTGAAAAGAAGCGGCTGATGTTGTAGTTGTCCGCCGTGATCAGGTCGGTAAAGGCGTCCACGATGTTCACCGAGGTGTCCACGAACACGCCTTCCATGCGGGTGCGCTCCGCATGTTCCTTGGGCACCTGCTTCAGGTCCAGCGGTTGTTTGGGGGTGCTTATGCACAACACCTTCACGCTGTGTCCCGCGTCCAGCAAGCCGCAGGTGAGGTTGTGCATGGCCTTGCTGCCTCCGTCGATGGGAGGGCAAGGGGGTTTATTGCACAGTTGTAGTACGCGCATGTCGACGCCTGAACATGGAGCGGAAGCGCTCCCAGCCGCGATAATACGCATCGGCCACGAAGAGGGGGCTGTCCGTCGCCGCCTTCCACGTCAGGAATATGCCGATGGGCAGCAGCGCCAAGGTGCTTATCCACATGCCGGGCCACGCGCCGATGCCGCCCGAGATCACGAGCTTTTCGGAGCTGAACGAGATGATGTGGAACACCAGGAAGAAGAGGATGGCGAACACCGTGGGCAGGCCCATGCCGCCCTTGCGGATGATGGCGCCGAGCGGTGCGCCGATGAAGAAGAACACCAGGCAGGCGAAGGCGAGCATGGGCTTCCGGTGCATCTCCACGGCGAAGCGGGAAAGCTGTTCTTCGCGGCCCTTTCGTTCCTCGATGGACCGTTCGATGAAGCTGATGTGGTTGCGCACCATGTTCAGGGCCACATCGTACAGGTTGTTGCGTTCGTCGGGTCGCAGGGCCTGGGTGAAAGCGCTCATGCCCGGCCGCTCGGTGGGCTGCTCTCCGGCGCGGTCCTGGCGTAGCAGGAACAGGCTGTTCGCCAGGTGCCTTTCCTGCTCCGCGTTGCGCTCTTGCAGTTGCAGTCGCAGGCTGTCCTTGGCATGGCCCAATTGCAACAAGGTCAACATCTTGTAGTGGTCCTTGAACAGGTCCTCGTCCGTGCGGTCCAGACCCAGCCCGGTCAGGTCCAGGCGGATCTCGTCCTTCTCGAAGGTGCCGCGCATCATGGGGTACTTGCCCCGGCCCTGGCCCGCGGGCGAGTGTTCGTCGTAGAAGTGCCCGTTCTCCAGGGTCAGCACCAGGTAGCGGCCATCGGTGCTGCGGCGCATGTTGCCGGTGCGGGCGCGCACCACCGTACTGTTGCCTTGGAACGCGGCCCGGTGGTCGTAGATGAGTACGTCGTGCAGCACACCGGTGTCCGCTTCCTTCTCCATGACGCGGATGCTGAAGCCCTCGATGCCGTTGTAGAAGATGCCCGGTTGCAGGTTCATGGCGGGTTTCTTTCGGGTCACATCCCACAGCAAGGCCTGGAACTTGAGGTTGGCCACCGGCAATATGTTGTTGCTGAAGTAGAAGGAGCCCGCAGCGATCAGGCCCACGAAGAACATGAGGGGTAGCATGATGCGCAGCAGTCCCAGGCCTGCGGAGCGCAAGGGGACGAGTTCCGAATTCTCGCCCAGCCCGCCCATGGTCATGATGCTCGAAAGCAGCACCGCGAGCGGAAGTGCGAGTGGAACGAAGCTGGCCGTGGCGTACATCATCAGTTCCAGCAGGACGTACCATTCCAGGCCCTTGCCCATCAGGTCGTCCACGTACTTCCACAGGAACTGCATCACCAGGATGAAAAGCACGATCAGGAACGTGACCAGCAGCGGGCCGATGAAGGCCCTGATCAGCATGCCGTGCAAGCGTTTCATCCCGGCGTGGAGGGTGTTGTTCGGATAAGGTCGTTGTGTGCCGCCGTGTCACCGGCGCTGTTCAAGCCAGGCCACCGGCAATGCGCTAACGCATCAACGGGGCGTACAAAGGTGCGAACGCGGATCCGCCCGGCGTTGGTACGTTCCGTACTTTGGGGACTTAGAGCCTGTTTGGGATCCCTTGAACGAAGTACCCTGAGGCTGTTTTTCGTTCAGGCGAAGCCGGAAGATCATCGCGTAGCGGTGTCTACGGGATTATTTTCCGGTGAAGCATGGGCGGAAAAGAGACCGGGGGACGAGTTTGAAGGGATTCCGATCAGGCTCGTAGGCTCAGGCGCCCAGCACGCGCAGCAGCGAGGCGATCTGCGAGTTCCACAGGTTGCGGGTCTCGTCCACCTCGTCGGGCCAGGCATGGTCCGTAACGATCAGGGCCACCTCGTTGGTCATGGCGTCGATCTTCACCCGGAACTCGAAGTAGGCCGCCGGGTCGTCGTCGTCGTTGCGGCGGAAGCGGATCACCTCGCCCAGCCTGCGGCCGATCATGGTGGTGTCCTCCTCCTCCTCACCGTCCCAGATGAAGGTGTACTGGTCCCCGCGCACGTTCACATCGTTGCAGTACCACTCGGAAAAACCGCTGGGCGTGCTGATCAGTTCGAACAGCATGGCCGGCGAACTGCGCACCTGGAATTCGATCTGCACCCGTTCCTTCAGCGGTTTCTTCACCGCAGTGGGCTCCACAGCCTTGGCCTTCGGGGTTGGCGAAGGAGCCTTGGGAGCCGGTTCCGGAGCCACCTTTGCGGCCACCTTCACCGGTGCCGAAGCTGCTGGTTTTGCTTTTGCGGGGCTGGCGGCAGCGGGTGCTTTGGCCACCGGGGCCGCTTTCTTCTGCACCGCACCGGCGGCCTTCTGCGGCGCCGGTTGGGCAACGGTCGCTTTCTTGGGTGCCGCCTTCTTGGGCGCAGCCTTGGCCACCGCCTTTTTCGGCGCTACCTTTTTCGCTGCGGCCTTTTTCACCACGGGCTTCTTCACCACAGGCTTCCTGACCACGGCCTTCTTCACCACGGGCTTCTTCACCACAGACTTCTTGACCACGGCCTTCTTCACCGCCGGTTTCGCTTTCGCAACGGCCTTGCCCTTGGGCGCGACCTTGGCTTTGGCGGCTTTGCCCACGGCCTTCTTGGGCGCAGCCGTTGGACGTGGCTTCGCTTTTGCCACCGCCTTTTTCGGGGCTGCCTTACTGCCGCCCTTGGCCTTGGCTACAGCGCCTTTCTTCGCGCTGCTTTTGGACGCTTTGGGCGTTGCGCCTTTGGTGGTCTTCTTGGGTGCCGGCTTGGCGGCGATCTTCTTCTTGGCCATGGTCTATCGTATACCGGATAACTGCGATGCGGTGTGCGGCTAAGGTAAGCGGATCGGCGAGCCGTGCAAGTCATTTCCACACTTCGAGGCGCTCCATCATGCTGAGCCGTTTTCTATATTTGCCGCCCCCTTGTACAAAAGCAGGGTGTATGGCGCGGTAGCTCAGCTGGTTAGAGCGCATGATTCATAATCCTGAGGTCGGGAGTTCAAGTCTCCCCCGCGCTACCCGGTAGCGAAAAGCCCTCCAACGCAGGTTGGGGGGCTTTGTGTTGGGTGGTGCTACGGTCCACTGGGCGCTGGTCCGCGGATCAGGATGCTCCATAGGTCAACTGCGTTCGGGACCATAACACTGCCATTTCAAGGTATCGACCGCTCTACACAGAACAGCTCGTGTCATTTACCAGCATCGGGTTTGCCCGGAGTCGATGTGCGGGATCCAACCACCAACCCGGGTGGTGCATACTCGGTTGACAACCTGTGGTTTGCATTCTTGTCTTTCCCTGTTCATGGGCTTAGGTTCGACATCCATTAACCTCAAACCCATTGTACCATGGATACACGAATTCTTCTTGCGGGACTGGCTGCCGGCGTGGCGGGCTTCCTGCTCGGTTGGGTATTGTTCGGCATGTTGCTCATGGGCTATTTCGAAGCCAACATGGTGCGCTATGAAGGACTCATGAAGTCCGAGACGGATATGAACCTGCCGGTACTTTTCCTGGGCAATGTGGTCAGTGGCCTGCTGGTGGCGTGGGTGTGCAAGGGAATGGGTGCCACCAATGCCATATCCGGCCTGCGTACCGGGGCCATTCTTGGGCTCCTTTTCAATTTTGCGTTGGCCCTGAGCTTCTATTCAATGATGAACTGGTATGCCAATACCTCCGTTGTGATGGTCGATGTGCTATCCAACACAGTATGGATGGGGGTGGTGGGCCTTGTTGCTGGTGCGGTGCTGGGCATGGGCAAGAAGCCGGCATAAAGGGATCGGACCGAAGAGACCGCAGTCGCCCATACCCCGGCGACTGCGGTCTTCTGTTTTTATGTCGTTCCTACACGACCGGAGGGCTCTTCCTCCCTTTTCCGCAACTTGCATCATGCGATACCTTCTCCTATCCATCCTCCTCACGGCTTGCACCGGCTCGTTCCAACCCGCCGATGAAGCGGCCATCCGCACCGTGATGACCGATCAGGAAGCCGCATGGGACCGGGGCGATATTCCTGGTTTCATGGAAGGATA
>JBIIYD010000211.1:0-5330 GCA_044347005.1 Flavobacteriales bacterium
GACCCCTTGGAACAGCGGTGAATTGTCTCCCCACCATTTGGCCGGTTCGTGACCCGGGGCACTGTAGACACCTGTGAACATGTTCACCCTGGTCTTCGGCTCCAGGCGCGGATAGGCGGTGCGGATGTTGATGACACCGCTCAATGCGGCGCTTCCGTAAAGCACGGACGATGCGCCCTTGATCACCTCGATCTGCTCCAAATTCTCCAAGGGCAGAAAATCCCATTGGGGACGACCGACATCACCGCTCAACACAGGAATGTCGTCCACAAGCACCTGGACCCTGCTGCCTGCACCGTAGCTGAATCCACTACCTGCCCTGATCTGCGGATCGCCGTCGACGACCGCAACACCAGGCACCTGGTCCAGTGCGTTCTTCACGTTCACGATGTTCTTGTTCTGCACGATGTCGGGCCGTAACACGCTGAGCGACTGCGTCACCTCGCCCACCCGCTGCTCGAATCGGCCGGCCGTTACCACCACCATATCGAGTTGGGCAGCTGCCATCACGAGTTTCATGTCCAGCACACGCACTTCACCGGGAGCCAATGTGATGGTTTCCTGTTTCGTGGTATGACCGACCGAGCTGAACGTGATCGTTTGCTGGCCGGACGGTAGTACGAGGCTGTACGTCCCATCCACCAAGGAGGCGGTGCCTTTGCCGGGAGCATAGACTATACTGACACCGATCAGGGTTTCACCGGTCTTGGAGTCCGTGACCTTGCCTTTGAGAGTGGCATCCTGTGCATGCACGAAGGTCATGCTCATCACTGCCGCGAGGGATCCGAGAAGTCTTTTCATACGGAGCTTAGCTTTGTCGTTGGAGCCTTGGCCACGTTAGCAGGCGTCAGGCGGTGCGGGTAAATGTAGCGAAAGAGCAATACGCGCTTCACGTGGAGGAAAAGGAGTGGATACATCGTATCGCATTGTCCATGCTCAAAGGCATAGGACCGGTGAACGCCCGAAACCTGGTCGCCTACTGCGGTGGCGTGGACCCCATCTTCGAGGACCGCAAGCTGAAGAACACCCTGGCCAAGGTGCCGGGCATCGGCCCGAAGCTGATCGCCAGCATCACCGATAAGAAGGTGCTACCCGCTGCTGAGAAGGAACTGGCCTATGTGCGGAAGCACAAGTTGCGCATGCTCTTCTACCTGGACGCCGATTACCCGAACCGGTTGAAGCAGGCCGAGGATGCTCCGGTACTGGTGTACGTGAAGGGCAAAGCGGACCTGGATGTCCAGCACATGGTGTCGATCGTGGGCACCCGAACGCCTACCGAACCCGGCAAGCGGCTTTGTGTGGAATTGGTGGAGGGCCTGAAGGAATGCGGTGCCACCATTGTCAGCGGGCTGGCGTATGGCATCGACATCACGGCGCACAGGTCCGCTCTTCGGAACGACCTGCCCACGATCGGTTGCGTAGCGCATGGCATGGACAAACTCTATCCCGGCGAACACGCTGCCACTGCCCAAGAGATGCTGGAGCAGGGAGCGTTGATCACCGAAGTGCCCAGCGATGGTCCTTTTGCTCCGGGTAATTTCCCCGCCCGCAACCGCATCATTGCAGGTCTTAGCGACTGCACCATCGTGGTGGAGAGCGCACCCAAGGGTGGCAGCCTGATTACTGCGGACATAGCCAACAGCTACGATCGAGAGGTATTCGCCTTTCCAGGCAGGCCTACGGATCCGCGCAGCGAAGGCTGCAACATGCTTATCCAACGCAACCAAGCGGCTTTGGTCACGAGTGCCCGCGATGTGTTGCGCCTGATGGATTGGCTCCCCAGGAAAAAGAAGGCACCTGTACAAGCGGCCTTGTTCTCCGAACTGCTACCCGATGAGCAGACCTTGGTGGACATCATCAAGGCAAAAGGAAAGGTGGGGATAGACGACCTGTGCGTGGCCAGTAAAATGACCCAAGGCAAAACCGCCGGTCTGTTGCTGAACCTGGAGTTCAATGGGGTGTTGCGGAGCCTGCCGGGCAAGGTGTACCAGCTGAATTGAGCGCCATTGGCTAAGCCCGTTGGCTGCGGGTCTGTTCATGTCCCGTGGACGGCCGTTGACCAGCCACCACGAACAGCCAAAGGCCGACAACGATCCGCCAATGGTGCATTCCGTGCAGAACTTGCCCTTGCATTCCCCCCACCTACATTTGCGCCTGCTTTAACCAAAGCACAACCAATCATCCAACGCGATGGCAAAGACGAACAAGGCTGTGGACGCCTTCATGGCTTCCGTGAAACAGCGCAATGGCAATGAGCCCGAATTCCTTCAGGCCGTGCACGAAGTGGCCGAAATGGTGATCCCCTTCATCGAGGCGAACCCCAAGTACAAGGGCAAGATGCTCCTCGAGCGCATGGTGGAGCCCGAGCGCACCATCATCTTCCGCGTGCCATGGGTGGATGACAAAGGCAACACCCAGGTGAACCGCGGCTTCCGCATCGAGTTCAACAGCGCCATCGGACCTTACAAAGGCGGCCTGCGTTTTCACCCCAGCGTCAACCTCAGCATCCTGAAGTTCCTGGGCTTCGAGCAGACCTTCAAGAACAGCCTGACCACCTTGCCCATGGGCGGTGGCAAGGGCGGCAGCGACTTCGACCCGAAAGGCAAGAGCGATAATGAGGTGATGCGTTTCTGCCAGAGCTTCATGACCGAGCTGTGGCGCCACGTGGGCCAGTTCACCGACGTGCCCGCGGGCGACATCGGCGTGGGCGGTCGCGAGATCGGCTTCATGTTCGGCCAGGACAAGCGCCTGCGCAACGAGTTCACCGGCGTGTTCACCGGCAAGGGCCGCACCTGGGGCGGTTCGCTCATGCGTCCGGAGGCCACCGGCTACGGCTGCGTGTACTTCGCGGAGGAGATGATGAAGCATAACAAGACCAGCTTCAAAGGCAAGGTGGTTGCGGTGAGCGGCAGCGGCAACGTGGCCCAGTACGCCATCGAGAAGGCCACCCAGTTGGGCGCCAAAGTGGTAAGCTGCTCCGACAGCGATGGCAGCATCTATGACCCCAATGGCATCGACGGCGTGAAGCTCAAGTTCATCATGGAACTGAAGAACGTGAAGCGCGGCCGCATCGAGGAGTACGCCAAGAAGTTCAAGGGCAGCACCTACAAGAAGGGCGCCCGTGTGTGGGATGTGGTGGCCAAGTGCGACGTGGCCCTACCCTGCGCCACCCAGAACGAACTGGACGGCAAGAACGCCAAGGACCTGGTGAAGAAAGGCGTGAAGTATGTGGCGGAAGGCGCCAACATGCCCAGTACGCCGGAAGCCATCACCGTGTTCGAAGGTGCCAAGGTGGCCTTCGCCCCCGGCAAGGCCAGCAACGCCGGTGGTGTCGCCACCAGCGGTCTGGAGATGAGCCAGAACAGCCTGCGCCTCAGCTGGACCGCCGAGGAGGTGGACCAGCGCCTGCACAGCATCATGAAGAACATCCACGCTGCCTGCGTGAAGTACGGCGCCGAGGGCAAGAGCGTGAACTACGTGAAGGGCGCCAACATCGCCGGCTTCGTGAAGGTCGCCGATGCCATGCTCGATCAGGGCGTGGTGTAAGCCCACGCAGGCCCATTGAACTGAAAGCCCCTGCCGTGATGAACGGTGGGGGCTTTTCCGTGTACGGATGCACGAGAGCGCACTGGATCGCGTTATCCCCTCCAAATTCCCTGCACCCCATGAGCCGCCTGCTACCGATCGTGTTCGTCCTGTTCCTCCTGGCCTGCGGCCGTTCCTCGCCGGAGGCCGAACGCTGGGCCGCGGCTGATATGGCCGCCGATCATGGGTTCGAGCTCAATGAGGCTGTGGCAACCGCCGAGGACCTGCCACTGCAGGACCGCAAGATCATCCGGACCGGTGAACTACGCTACGAGGTCGGCGACCTGGACGCTGCGCGTGGCCACATCCTGAAGCAGGTCGGGGCGTTCGGTGGCTACGTCGAGGGCGATGACCGCAACGACCGTGGCTCCTCGATCGACCTGAGCTTGCGCGTGCGCATCCCGGCGGATCGATTTGACGCGTTCCTGGCCGGCCTGAAAGGACTTGGTGAACTACAGGACCAGCACATCAGCGCCACTGACGTGACGGCACAGTGGGTGGATGTGGAAGCGCGACTCTCGGCCAAACGCAAGGTGGAGGAACGCTTCCTGGCCATCGTGGATCAGGCGAAGACCGTGACCGAGGTGCTGGAAGTGGAACGGGAACTGGGCAATGTGCGCGCCGAGATCGAAAGCATGGAGGCACAGATGAACGCGCTGAAGGACCAGGTGGGCATGAGCACTGTGACCATCAGCTGCACCAAACCCGTGGCTCGGAACAACGCCTATACTCCCCACTTCGGTGTCGCCATACGCGAAGGCTGGAACCTCTTCGTACAATTCCTGGTCGGCGTACTTCACCTGTGGCCCTTCTTCCTGATCGCCGGTGGTGTCGTGCTCTGGTTGTTCCGTCGGCGCAGTAGCAGGAAGTCGGTCTCGAACAGGCCCTGAACGCAGAAGCCCCGGAGATCCCGGGGCTTCTGCATTGGAAAGGTCCGGACTAGCAGAACTCGTCGTAGGCCATCATCAGGTTCTCGGCGATCATCTCGGCCGAGCGACCTTCGATGTGGTGGCGCTCCAGGAAGTGCACCAGCTTCCCGTCCTTGAATAGTGCCATAGCGGGGCTGCTGGGCGGATACGGCAGGAAATGTTTGCGCGCCTGGTTGGTGGCATCGGTATCCACACCGGCGAATACGGTGTAGAGCTTGGCGGGACGCTTGTCGCCACGCAGGCTCATTTTGGCACCCGGGCGGGCAGCACCGGCAGCGCAGCCACACACGCTGTTCACCACGCATAGCACGGTGCCGGCTTGTGTCAAGGCCTTGTCCACCTGTTCGGGGGTATGGAGTTCCTCGAAGCCGACCATCGTCAGGTCGGTCTTCATGGGGGCTACGAGTTCTGGAGGGTACATGATCTGGATCGAGCGCCTTCGGGTTTGGGCGACTGCGGTACAAAATTACGGGTCGCGGGGGTGATAGCGTATTTTGGTGTCATGTCCGCCAAGATCGAAGCGTGGTTCGAAGCCCTTCCCGACCTGTGGCAGGAACGCGCCCAACGGCTGCGCACGCTGCTATTGGAGGCCTCTCCGGCCATGCGGGAAGAATGGAAGTACAACACCCCGTTCTATTGCAACGGCCGCTGGATGTGCTACTTGAGCCTCCAGAAACAGAAGCTGGTACTCGGGTTCGTGGACGGCATCGACCTGCTTGACGCCGAAGGACTTTTCGCGCACACCGATCACCGATCGATCCGGCACTACCTACCGCCCGAGCCGCCGTCGCGAATGAATGAACCCGCCTTGCGTCG
>JBIIYD010000033.1:0-16972 GCA_044347005.1 Flavobacteriales bacterium
TGGCTGCTGATGATCTCGTACAGCTCCTTCTTCAGCTTGACGATCTCGCGCACGGTGATCTCCATGTCGATGGCCTGTCCTTCGGCACCGCCCAAGGGCTGGTGGATCATGACCCGGCTATGCTTTAGCGCGCTGCGCTTGCCCTTGGCACCGGCGCACAACAGCACTGCACCCATGCTGGCGGCCATGCCCGTGCAAATGGTGGCAACATCGGGGTTGATGTACTGCATGGTGTCGTAGATGCCGAGCCCGGCATACACGCCACCTCCGGGGCTGTTGAGGTAGATCTGGATGTCCTTCTTGGCATCGGCACTTTCCAGAAACAGCAACTGGGCCTGGATGATGTTGGCCACCTGGTCGTTGATCCCGGTACCAAGGAAGATGATGCGGTCCATCATCAATCGGCTGAACACGTCCATCTGGGCCACGTTCAACTGGCGCTCCTCGATGATGTAGGGGGTCATCGAAGAGGTGATGTTGCTATTGACGTAGCTGTGCAGCGTGTTGCTGTTGATGCCGCGGTGCTTGACCGCGTATTTGAGGAATTCGTCCTTCGGGAACATGGTTCGGATACGGGTCTATGGTTAATGGAACACGGCGCTGACCTTCCGGTTCAGGCGGTGCGGGCCAAGTTTACGAACTCTTCGTAGCTCACCTTGCGTTCCTTGGGGCTCAGCAAGGCCTTGAAGTGGGTCATGAGCTTCTGTTCCACGATGGTATCGCGGATCCGGCGGATCTGCTCCTGATCACCGAGGATGCGGCCCGCCATCTGTTGCAGTTGTTCGCCTTCCGGGGCGGGCATGCCATACTGCATGAACTGGTCGGCCACGTAGCGCTGCGCGAAGGCGTTCAACTCCTCGCCCTTGGCCTCCAGTCCGTACTTCTCCAGCACACGGTCCTCCACCAGTTGGCGCTTCAGGCCTTCGGCATACCCGCCGTAGCCCTCTTCCACCTGATCGGGCGTAACGGGCTGCTTGCTCGTCTCGCGGATCCAGCGCTTCAGGAAAGCATCAGGCAGCTCGAACCGTACGTTCTCCTGCAGCTTCTTCATCACCATGCGCTTGTATACCCGGTCGCTGTCGCGGCGGAACATGTGCTCCAGACCGTCCTTCACCTTGGCGCGGAAATCCGCCTCATCGGCCACAGCATCCTTGCCGTACACACGGTCGAAGAGCTCCTGGCCAAGTTCAACGGGCACCATGCGCTTGATCTCCGCCACGCGGAACAGGAAGTCGCCTTGCAGATCGTGCACCCGGTCATGGTCCACGCCCAACATCCGGGCAAGGTCCTCATGGTCGCGGCTCACTTTGTGCGGGTCCACGATGATCTCATCGCCCACCGACTTGCCGACCAGGCTCGCACGCACCGCATCGTCCTCGATGAACTCCAGGCTCATGGTCGCACGGTTCATGATGCCACCTTCCTTGATGCTTCCGTCGGCGTTCAGCTCGATCATGTCGCCGAGCAGCATGTCCTTGCCTTCGCTGACCTCGGCACCTTCCACGCGGCCGAAGCGGCGTTGCATGTCGTCGATCTCGCGCTGGACCAGCTCATCGGTCACATCCACAGCGACATAGTCCACCGCCAGGCGCTCGTCCAGTTCGATATCGAAGTCGGGAGAGAGCCCCATTTCGTAGGCGAACTCGAACTCGCCGGGCTCGTCCCAGTTGTTCCGCTCCACACTGTCGTTCTTGGGCAGGGGCTGGCCCAGCACCTTGACCCCGCTTTGCTGAAGGTAGTTCCGCAGGTTCTGGTCGATCAAGCGCTCCACCTCGTTCACCAGCACGGCCTTACCGACCTTCTTCTTGATGATGGTCATCGGCACCTGGCCGGGGCGGAAGCCTGGCAATACGGCGGTACGCCGTTGCTCCTTCAGCGCTTTTTCCACACCGGGTATATAATCCTCGGGGCTCAGCTTCACCTTCAATACGGCGGTGAGCGTTCCGGTCTCTTCGCGTTCGATGTTCATGGGTCCTGACAAGCTCGCGGCCTGTACGTTTAGGATGATGGTCGTGGTTCAGATGCCCGATGTTCGTTGTCCGCAGCTCGCCCGCTGTTCGGCTCGGGCCATGAACAACGAACAACGGCCATCGACAGTTGTACGGACGGGGGGACTCGAACCCCCACACCTTGCGGTACCAGATCCTAAGTCTGGCGCGTCTACCAATTCCGCCACGTCCGTGTGCCCGATAAAAGGATCGCAAAGGTAGCCGATCGAGAGGTTGGTTACTTTCGCCCTTCACTTCCGCTGAAGATGCTGCGTATCGTTCCTGCCGAGCTTCCGATCCCCAAATTGCACGGCTACCTGCTGGGCGTGATCGGACCCCGGCCCATTTGTTTTGCCAGCACCGTGGACGCGGACGGCAGGCCGAACCTGAGCCCCTTCAGCTTCTTCAACGTGTTCGGTAGCAACCCGCCGTTGTGCATCTTCAGCCCGGCACGGCGCGGTACCAACAACAGCACCAAGGACACCTACCACAACGCCAAGGATACCGGTGAAGTGGTGATCAACGTGGTCACCTATGCCATGGTGCAGCAGATGTCGCTCTCCAGCTCGGAGTATCCGCCCGGCGTGAACGAGTTCGAAAAAGCGGGCTTCACCGCCGTACCCAGCGAATTGGTCAAACCCTTCCGCGTGAAGGAGAGCCCCGCACAATTGGAATGCCGCGTGAAACAGGTGATCGAAACGGGCGATGGACCCGGAGCCGGCAACCTGATCATTTGCGAGGTGGTGCTGATGCACGTGAACGAAGAGGTGCTGGACGCCGGGGGCCGTGTGGATCAACGGAAGATCGACCTCGTGGCCCGCATGGGGGGCGATTGGTACTGCCGGGCCCATGGCGATGCGCTGTTCGAGGTGGCCAAACCCATCGGCCGCATGGGCATCGGTGTGGACGGGCTGCCGGCCGACATCCGCAACAGCCGGGTGCTCACCGGTAACGACCTTGGCCGTTTGGGCAACTCCGAAACCCTGCCCGACGAGACCAGCGTGAACGAATACAAGCTCACCGAACTCAGCGACCTGTTCATCGAGCTACAGGACGATCCCCGCGAATTGGAACTTGCCCTGCACCGCCATGCGCACGACCTGCTCGAACAGGGGCGTGTGGACGATGCATGGAAGACCCTGCTCGCATTCAACGCACGTTAGGCCTCCACTGCGCCAGGCCTTACATGCACCAACCCCATCCGATCAGAAAACAAAATCCCTACGACCATGGCATCAGTAAGCATCTCCGGAACGATCAAAGCATTGGGCAAGACCCAGCAGGTCTCCGAAAAATTCAGCAAACGCGAAGTGGTCATCACCGAAGCGGGGGGGCAGTACCCCCAGCATATCCCCGTGGAGTTCACCCAGGACCGTTGCTCCATATTGGACGGTTATAAGCCAGGTGAGGAAGTGACCGTGACCTGCTACGTGAACGGCCGCGAATGGACCGGAAAGGATGGCGTTACCAAGCACTTCCTGAGCCTGAAGGGCGACCGCATCGAGCGAAGCGCTGCCTCAGGCGGTGCGGCACAGGGCTACCAGTCCGCTCACCCACCCACCGCCGCCGACATGCCTCCCGTGGGCGGTGCAGAGGACGACGACCTGCCTTTCTGAGCGTCCGGTCGTGAACGACCGGTGATCAACGGGCAGTGATGCTTCTGGTGTCCAAGGCATCACGCAAGCCATTGCCCACCAGCATGAAGGCGAGCGTGAGCAGCATGATGCAGACACCCGGGAGCAATGCGAGTTGCCAAAGCTCGGTAGTGATGTACGGATAGTAGCTGCGGATCATGCCGCCCCAGCTGACCATGGGCAACTGTGCGCCGATGCCCAGGAAGCTCAGGCCAGCCTCCATGAGGATGGCCGTGGCGAAGTTGGCGGCGCTGATCACGATCACCGGACCCATGACGTTGGGCAGGATGTGGTCGAAGATGATGCGGCCGTGCGTGTAGCCCAGTGCTTTGGCCGCTTCCACGAATTCCATCTCGCGCACCCGGATCACTTCGCCGCGAACGATGCGGGCCACCTCCACCCACATGGTGAGGCCCACGGCGATGAACACCTGCACGAAGCCCTTGCCCAGGGCCAGGGTTATGGCAATGACCAGCAGCAGCGTGGGAATGCTCCAGACCACGTTCACCAGCCACATGATGGCATCGTCCACCGGCCAGCGGAAGCGACGACCGAACAAGCGGAACGTCGGCGCTTCGGCCCTGAAGTATCCGGCCACCGCGCCCAACGGGATGCCGATGACGAGCGAGATGAGGACGGCGATAAGCCCCACGCTGAGCGATATGATGGTGCCCGCCATCAAGCGGCTCAGCACGTCGCGACCGAAGCTGTCCGTGCCCAGCGCGAAACGCTCACGCTGCATCAGCGCTTCTTCACAGGAAGCATCGTCCGCCGGTATTCCGACACCTTCGGGAAGCAGGTCGAGAATGGCGAAACGATGCAGCACGCCGGGTACCAATGCGTTGTGTCCGTTGAACTCCTCGACCACGATGCTGTCCGCCACCACGCTGTAAGAATGTACGGGCAGGGGTTCGAAAAGCGCGGGGCACCCACCGAAGAACATGCGGTCGAGGAAATTGCACGCTTCAGGCGAGCCTCCGCTCGGCACCTTCAGGAACAGCACTTCGAAGCCGGGCTTCTGGTCCCGGATGCCCAACACCTGCCGGTTGGCCCACGCACTGGTGTCGGGCCTGATGATGCCACCGAGCACGGCCACCAGTGCGGCGGTGCCAATAAGCACCATACCCACCAAGGCGTTCCTGTCCTTCAAGAGGCGGGTCCAGGCCAGTTTGCCCAGGCTTTGGTCGGCGGGTGCTCGGGTGCTCACGTGCGGCGCCCTTTCCAAGTGGGGCGGACGAAGATCGCGAGGATCGCGATCATTGGTGCGTACAGCATGAACAGCAGGAGTGCCGGCAACGTGGACCAAGGGCCATCCACCTTGCTCCTGCCCTGTCCTGCGTAACCCTTTTCATAACCGGAGACCAGGCGCAGGACGGGGATCGTCCAAAACGCCCAAGAAGCGGTGAGCAACGCAACGGTGTGGAACAGGCCTTGCCCGAATTGCACGTGCCGAACAGCCCAAGCCGTGAACAGGAGCAGGGCAAGGGGAAAGAGCGCTGCGGCCATGGCCGCCAATAGCCCGAACGCATCGCGGTAGGCCCTCATTTTCCCGGCCCAACGCAGACGCTGTTGAAGAAAGCCCATGAAGCTCGCTTCGGGAGCCACTTGCACCAGAACATCGGGATGTGACAGGTAGCTGACCGTGCGTCCCTGGCGTTTCATGCGTTGCAGCAGGAACATGTCGTCGCCACTGGCCCAGCGGTCGCCCTCGAAACCGCGAATAGCGTGGAAGGCGTTGCGGTCGAAGGCCATGTTGGCGCCATTGGCGAGCACCGGCCGACCGGCAAGCCCAGCGCCAATGGCAGCAGCCTGCAAGGCGGCTTGTTCCTTACGCTGCATCCAGGCCAGCATTCCGGCACCTCCCGTTGTTAGAACGGGCATCAACAACAGGGCCGGGCGGTGCTGGTTCCAATGCCCGGCCAGCCGCGCCAAACGCAAGGGCCCGCAGCGTGCATCGGCATCGGTCACCAGTACCACATCGCCCCGCGCCTCCTGCACTCCACGGCTTATGGCCGCCTTCTTTCCCATTCCACTGTGCAGTTCGATCAGCCGCAGGCCGTACCATGTAGGCGTCATGCCGTGCACGATACCCACGGTGGCGTCGCTGCTGTGGTCGTCCACCACCAACACTTCGAACTGCTCCTTTTTATACTGTTGGGCATTGAGGTCCTGCAGCAAAGGGGCGAGTGTTTCGGCCGCATCGCGGGCCGGTACAAGCACGGTGATGAACAGTGGGGCGGCAGCTTCCAAGGTGCTTCCACTGGAGTTGGAGCCACTGGAAAGGGACTGCCGCCAACGCTCCAGCAGCAGCCCATGCACCAGGGCGGCAACGAAGAACAGCAGGAGCAGGCCGGTGCTCATGATGCGGACCGGGTACGTATGCGAGCGGTCACGAGCAACACACTACCTATGGCAGCAGGAACGACCAGGTTGAATGTCCACAGGACCGTTGTGGCAAGCAGCACGGGAGCCTCCTGGCCACCGAGCGGCACGAGGAATGCCACCGCCGCACTGCCGCGCACCCCGAGCTCGGTGAGTAATACGGTCGGCACCAAGGTCGAAACCAGGTACACCACCGGTATCGCAAGCAGGGCCGACCAGGCGGAAATGCCGGAGCCGAAGGCGATGCATAGCAGGATGAACTGCCCGGTGAACACCGTGTATCGCAATGCGCTGAGCGCCAACACGACGAACAGTTCACGCTGCGCCATCGATGCGAGTACCGCGGATGGCTTCTCCCACCGATGCAGGAAAGGAAGGAGCATGAGCAACTGGCGCAGGAGGCGCGGATACAGGTAAAGTACCAGGCAACCGGTGGCCACCAAGGCGGATAGCGATGCCATGGCCGATGAATACCAGCCATCGTCCCAAGGCAGCGAACCTCCCTTGAGGATGAGCGCCAGTAGGCCGAGGCATCCGGCGACCATGGTTACCACGAACTGTGCGATGCTGCCGAGTACGGTGGCGAACCCGGCTTGAACGCGGTGCTCCGGGGCCAGGAAAAGGACACGGCCGACGAATTCACCCGTGCGGTTGGGCGTTACGAAACCGATGCTCGTGCCCGCCACGGTCGCGATAAAGGCTCGCCAGTATCCAATGCGTTCCGTCCTTTCCACCAATATGCGCCACTTTGCTGCCTCGACACCCCAATTGGCGAATACCAGCAGGAATGTGGCCATCACGAGCGCACCTGTACGGTCGGCCCAAGGCCATGCCCTCAAGGCCTCGATGAGCTGTGTACCTTTGTCCGCTTGCAATTGCGTGTATAGGAAGCCGCAGGCCAGGAGAAATATCACCCAACGGAATGCCTGTAACACTGTGCGGCCTGTGAGCATGGATCCCGAGCGCGATGGCTTAGCGGCCAAAAGTAGGCGAGCCCCCACGGAGCGCATCATCCTGGGCATAGACCCCGGCACCACGGTCATGGGCTTCGGCGTACTGCTCGTGACGGCAGGTACGGCCATTTTGGTGGACGCCGGTGCCATCCGTTTTCCGGCGGCCGACGACCACACCTTGAAATTGCGGGCCATTTTTCGGGAAACGATGGCCATCATCGAACGGCATCACCCCGATGAATTGGCCATCGAAGCCCAGTTCTTCGGCAAGAACGTGCAAAGCATGCTGAAGCTCGGCCGGGCACAAGGCGTGGCCATTGCCGCCGCCCTGCAGCGCGATATGGCGGTGGTGGAATATGCCCCGAAGCGGATCAAGCAGAGCATAACGGGCAACGGCAACGCGAGCAAGGAGCAGGTGGCGGCCATGTTGCTCAGCATTTTGCGCATTGGCACCTTGCCCAGCAGCACCGATGCCACCGATGCCGTGGCGGTGGCCGTCTGTCATCACTTTGCCAACAGCAACATTCCTCAGCTGGGCAAGTCCAAAGGTCCGTCCAAGGGTTGGGGAGCGTTCCTGACCAACAATCCGGACAGGATCCTGTAAGGTCCCAATGGGGCGAGTTACGTACTCCAAGACGCCACTTGCGTTAGCGCGATGCGTTCCAACGATCAAGCGCTACGAAGCCTGGCTGCCAGGGCCCCGAGTTCCTCCTGTGAGAATTTCACCTTGGGGCGACCGAACTCCATGTCGTGGATCCCGTCGATGGGGATCAAGTGGATGTGGGCATGTGGCACTTCCAAGCCGATGACGGTGACCCCGACTCGCGTGCAGGGCACCACTGCCTTGATCTTTCGGGCCACATTCTTCGCGAACGGCAGCATGCCTTCCAACACGGCATCATCCAGGTCGAACAGGTAGTCCACCTCCACCTTGGGGATCACCAGCGTATGTCCTTCGCGCAACGGGTCGATGTCCAGGAACGCCAGGAAACGCTCATCCTCGGCCACTTTGTGGCAGGGGATATCCCCGTTCACGATGCGGGTGAAGATGCTGGCCATCAACGGCTGATCTCGATCACCTCGAAGCGTGTGGTACCCGCGGGAGTTACCACCTCGGCGATCTCGCCACGGGACTTGCCCAGCAGTCCTTTGCCGATGGGCGAGCCCACGCTGATCTTGCCCACACGGATATCCACCTCGCTTTCGGCAACAAGGGTGAACTCACGCTGGGATCCGTTGTCGACATGCTTCACCACCACGCGTGAGTGGATGAAGACCTTGGAGTCGTCCATCTGCGAACTGTCCACCACCCTGGCACTGGCCAGCATCTCCTCCATTTTGGCGATGCGTGCCTCCAGCAGACCCTGGTCCTCCTTGGCGGCATGGTATTCTGCGTTCTCGCTCAGGTCGCCCTTGTCACGCGCATCGGCGATCTGCTGGCTGATGTGCGGACGCTCCACGGTGCGCAGGTGATGCAGTTCGTCCTGCAACTTGCGCAGCCCCTCTTCGGTGTAGTAGGCCGGTGTGCTCATGGCTGTAAACAGTTCGATGTAACAACGGAAGAGGACCCCGAGAGGTCCTCTTCACCAAATGTACGGAATGCGCTCAGAGACTGATGCGGATGCCGATGCTGTGCACCCCCGAGAACGGGTTGGTGGTGCGGTAACCGTAATCGATGGCTACGGCCGATTTCTTCTCATCGCCGAAAGGCAGGTCCACACTGAGGCCAGCGGATGGGCCGGTGAATACCGATGTACGTTCTGCATCGTCCGTGATCCCTTTCTCGTAGAGGAAGCCACCACGGATGTGCAACATCTTACGGAAGGCATATTCGACGCCCACGATGCCCTGGTCCTTGGTAAAGGAGTTGGAGACGAACGTACCGGCGAAGCTCACGCGATGCATGTCGTTCACGTGCCAGTCATAGCCAATCCCGATGTTCAACAGAGAAGGGATCTCGAACCGGTCCGACCGCTGTTGCAAGGTGAGCTGATCGCTGCCGGAAACCAATAGGCCCTGCACCGCCAGACCGTCCCCGCTGAACTGCATGGCAGGTCCAACGTTCTTCAGGGCGATGCCGAAGTGGATGTTGTCCAAGGGACCGGTCACGTAGTGGATGCCCGCATCGAAACAGATGCCCGAGCTCCGAACGTTGGAGATGGATTCGGACACCGTACGGATGAGCAAGCCACCGTGGATGCTGTTCGAGAAGCTCTTGGCATAGGAAATGCCGATGTTGGCCATGCTGGGACGGAACGTACCGCGGCCACCTTCGGGAATATCCACCGTGGTCACTTCCAACTCGCCGAAGGACATCGTCGTGGCCGAAATGCCCAATACACCGGATGCACCGAGCTTCTGCCCAACGCCCACGCTGTTGATGGACACGCCGGAACCGGACAACCATTGGGTGTTGGCGAACATGACCTCGGTCTTGTTCACGTAGGCCAGGCCCGCCACGTTGCCGAACATGGCTTCCACACCGCGTACCGAAGCGGTATTGGCAAGGCCCCAGCCCGATGAGCGCGCCCACGGGTTGATGAGCAGTTGTGTGGCCCCGGCCGAGCCGGCACGATCGGGGTTACCCGCCAAGGCAGGCACATGGGTCAGGACCACCAAGGCGGTGATCATCGCAACTGACCGGTTCATCGTTCGCATCATTTCCATGCTTCCTTATAGAGGGTCGTCGAGCTCGGCTTAGAAGTTCTGCAGATCGAGCGGGCGCATTGCACCGAACCACTTGATCACTTTCTCGCCAACACCTGGGACTTCGATGTGGCAGATGTACGCACCGCCCGCAATGGGGATGTTGTTCGTGTTCTTCAGGTCCCAATCCAGATAGGTCAGGTCGTTGTCCTTGCGGAACTTACGGACCAACGTACCGCTCACGTTGAAGATCGTGATCGTACAGGTCTGGGGCAGGTTGATGAATTTCACCCGGTTGTCAAGGCGCGAGGTTTCATATCCGCTGAACGCATAGTACGGGTTGGGCACTATGTTGATGATGTCCAACGAGGACTCGGCCACATCAGCGACGTTGGTCTGCGTTGCGAAACCATCGGTCTTGAAGGTGTACAAGGGCAAGCCGTTGTTACGCTCCGGGGTGAAGGGATAGAGGTTGCCCGGATAGTCCTTGTAGATCAGATAGGGCTTGCTCTGGTTCAGCACGATGCGCACGTCGGTCTCCAGCAGTTGGCGACCCGGGGCCACCATGGCACTGCCGACCCAACCCACTGCGCGGAAAACACGGCGCAAAGGTTCGGGGGAAGTGGTCTGGATGGTCTGGTGTATGAAGCGGCACTCGTCGTACCCCGGAACACGCTGTTCGGAGTTGGGTGCCGCGGCATCACCGGCCACGCGACGGTCGTTCTTGAACACATAGATCCAATGGCCACCACCGAAGAAGGGCTCGTCGGAATCGGTCGTCAACTGGTCGTTGGGGTTCCAGATCATGTCACGTCCGATCTCACCGCCCCAGAAACTGTTCTCACCGTAAGCGATGTTCAAGCGTTCGCCGGTCTCCAGATCGATCGCATACCCGGGGAACCAACCGGCACCCGTTGGCTGCGCACCGAAAAGTGTGGCTTCATCATTGTTCGCACCAGGGCTTCCCGCCTTGCGCCCTTCCTTGTCGATGCTGGGGCTGGAGCGCAGCGCCAGCTTGGGCACGCCTCCCACCGCCAGGGAGGGGTTGGTACCCTCCTGCTCGAGCACTACCGAACGCGACCATTTGCTCTTGTCACTGGTGATCACCAATTGGATGCTCGGTGCTTCGGCTATGGGTGAAACGCTTCCCTGAGAAAGGCTGACCTGTTGAGCATTGCTGGGCTGGAAAGGTGCCTGACCCACCAAGGCCCAAGGCGCCCAAGTGCCCCCGAGGATGCCTTCATAGACCTGTTCATCATCGCGGCCAGCACGATCGTTGTAGTCCGTATTGTCGGCATCCGAGAAAGTGCCGGAACGGATCCAGTTCGACGCACTTACACCCTCGGCGTCCGGAATGCCGGTGAACCACGCCTTGTTGGGGTCGGCGAAGGTCACGCTGCCGGAATTCAAGGGCAGGGTGTACGCCTCGTTGCCGCTGCCGGTGTAGGCCACCTGCCCAATGCTCACGGAAATGCCCCAATCCAGGAGGAGTTGCTCGTATTTCAGGTCGATCGCGCGATCGCTGAACACGGTATCACTGTTGCTCAGGTTCACGATGTACCAATACGCATCGTTCAGGTTACCGGGCGTAACACTGTCCTGGAACCACAATTCGAACCCTGCGGCCGGCACGGCCAAGGGATCGACGACACGAACATCGATCGGGCCACGACCACGCTTGTAGGTAACCTCGTCGCTGCGCCAGGGCTCACCGTCCACGATGGCGTTCTCCGATGCAGGTTCGATCTCCAACTGTAGACCGCCGTTACCCTGCCCTTCCAAGCGGGTGACCTGCAAGGCATCGCCGTATTGGGAGTTCTGTATCGTTCCACCAGTCTGCGGGGCGGGTTTGTGCGGGATACCCACATAGCTCCGGATGGCGCCGAATGCCGCCTTACGACCGGCCACATAGGGGAATGCCTGGCCCGTACCCTCCTGAGCCCCAGTGACCGGGTTGGTGGTAATGGCGAAGTTCTCGTAATTGTTGTAAGCGTAAGACACCGCAAGGAAGTAGTAGGACTTGAAGTTCACCAAGGTGGGGTCGCCTTGCGCGAAAGCGTCCTTGGTGATCCGGATGGAATGCACGATGCCGGTATCCGCCCCGTTCACCAGTTCGCGGGGCACGGTGAGGTTCAGGTTCTGGTTGAATTCGAAATTCACGATCTGCCCGATGCCATCGCGTACATCACCTTGGTACACAAGACGCGCCAAGGAAGGATCCTCCAGATCCGCTACGCTCACTGTGGCATCCTTCAACTGGTAGACCTTGTACCCTTGGAAACGGTAGAAACGATCGTAGGGGTTACCGTTGACGTCCTCCTCCGGGATGATCGGATCCAACTCCGTGTACTGCTCGCTTTCGTTGTTGCTTCCGGCCGGATTGGTCAGGTAGAGGATCAACTCACGGTCGAGTTCGCGAATGGTCAGGTCCGGAGCATCGGGACCATCGAGGATCTTGAAGCAGTTGTCGAAGAGGGCCTGGGCCTTGTCATCGGCCACGCGCAACACTTCCACACTGGCCGCAGCACCACCCTGTGCGGCACGGGCATAGACCACACCGAGCGTGATGTTGTTGTAGGCGCCGGGCTCCAGCGTGAAGGGACCCGCGCTCTGTGCAAAGCGACGGTCGGGCTGGGCGGGGGTAGGTGCGGTCTCGCGCCAGTCCGTCTGAGGAACGCAGTTGGTGCCCCAGCCCACGGGATCCGTGCTCCAGGGATACATGTAGAACGTGCGCACCGGGTTCGGGTTCTGGTCGTCGTATCCGATCCCGCCCCAGCTCATAGGCAGGTTGTTCTTCCAGATACTGCGCAGGTAGTTGTAGAAGTGCGTGGCATTGGCCGGGTCGGTCATATTCGGGTTGCCCTCCCGGTTGAAGTAGAGGTAGGCACGCATGCCGAAACGCTCGTTGTCGACCACACCATCACCATAGCCGATGCCGATGCCTTTGTACGGGATACCACCCTGAGCCTGGTACTCCTGGCAGCTCAAGCCCTGCTCAGGACCGGGGTTGTCTACAAGGTCATTGTCCTTGAAGGGTCCTTCGAAGAAGTCCACCCCGATGGCAGGCGGCGGCGGGTTGGGCCCACCATAACCAACGGCACCTTGGCAGGGTGCGTCCACATCCTGCCAGTTGTATACGAATCCGAGACCCCGCTGCACATCGCAACCCGCGTAGTCATCGTTCGAGCAACCCAGATCGGGGTCGATGAAGTGGCCGAAATAGGTGTTGAGCAAGGTCTGTGTGCCTTGGTTGATCACCGTGTAGTTGTAGAAGGTCATGTTGTTGATCTCGTCGTTCGAGTTGAACGAGAACGCCTGACCGCGCACCTCGAGACCGATGGGCTGACCCTGGGTCTCGGTGTGTACATCACCCTTGTCATTGAAGATCCAGTAGATGTTGTCATCACCGAACAAGGGCACGGGGGTCTCCCGCAACTTGTTCTTGCAATCCTCCACGGAGGTCTCGAATCCAAAATCCGGATAATCACCTTGGAAAGGGTCGTACGCACCATCGCCGTCCCAATCCACGAAAGGCGCCAGATAGAGGTCCTGGCCAGCATCCACGTTGCCCATTGCGGGCCATTGAACGAAGGAGGTCGGTACGGAATAGCCGTTGGGGAAGATCTCCTCCAGGTTGCATTCGGGGTCCTCCGTGCACAATTTCCATTGGATATGCGCCTCGGCCTCGGAACGCTTGGTGGCCCAGAAACGGTCGTATGCCAAGCACACATCGGCATCCACGGCAGCGTCGCCGGTGTTGGTCAAGGGCCCTGGCCAGAAATCGTTCCTACCACTGGTACGGTATAGCACACCAGCGATCTTCAACTGGTTGTCGGGCGACACGCCGCCCATCCAGAGGCCGCCTGCGTAGATCGCGTTGGGGCCGGTGAAATCCGGGGTCTTGGGCACTTCATAGCCCGAGCGGTTCACACCGCGACGTTGCCACTTGTTACCACCGTTCTCGATCACCGCGCGCACGTTGTTGAACGCCAGCTGGGTTACCTGGGACGCCGGCGAACAACCGGCAGCCTTGGCACCCTCGGGACGGGGTGGCGCAGGTGCGCTGCCGGCCGATGCGGGTGGCGACATGGCCAAGGACAATTGTCCCAAGCCGAGAACAACGAGGCTCAGAGCGAAGGTTCTGGTCAGGAGTGCGCTTTGAAAGCCTTTCATGGTGTGCTGTTGAGCGTTCATCAGAAATCGAAACGTACCCCGAGACGCATCTGGCGGGGCAGGCTGTAGTTGAATGGATCGTTCACCTTGAGGGTGTAGAGCTCACGATACGAATCGGGGTCGATCTGTGCACGGTTCGTCAACTCGGCCAGGAAGCCATCGTTGTCGGGCGAACCGGTGTAGCGGTAAACACCGATGATGTTCTCCGAGTTGAACACGTTGGTGATCAGCAGGAAGATGTTCAGGTTGGCGCTCTTGGCCTTGTCGCCGTCCTTACCTCCGAAGCTCAGCGGAATGTCACGGTCGATCTGCATGTCGGCGGTGTACTGCCATGGCAGGCGTGCACCGTTCAATGTGCCTTCCAGACGGTAGTTGGTGGCGCCCGCTGCTTCGTTCACGACCTGGCTGCTGCGGCTGTAGGGGGTTCCGCTGCCGAGGATGTTCACCATGTTGATACCCGTCCGTTGGAACACCGGCTTGCCACCGATCATGGGGCCGTTGTAGTCCTTGCCTCCGCCATAACGGAAGTCGATGGTCGCCTGGATACGGTGGCGCTGATCGAAGTCCAAGGGGGAAATGGTGCGCAGGTTGGGCTGGCCGGAATTGATCAGGTTGATGCCCGTGTTGGGCCCCGACCCGGTCCCATCCGCGAACTGCATGGTGTAGCTCGCACGCATCCACAGGTTGCCCGTGCGGCGGAGGTCGAAGGTGGCACTGAAGCCCTTCACCGTACCGAAGTCGAAGTTGTCGTAGGTGCGGTAGTCCCGAGGCCATGCGTTCACCACGTTACGCACCTGGATCTGGTCGCGCAGTTCGCGGTAGAAGGCGGCGATCTTCAGGGAGGACGCCTTGCTCAACACCTGCTGGAAGCCCAATTCGTAATCGATGGTCTTGGTGGGGCGCAGGTTCGGGTTGGTGAGCACATCGCCCGTATTCTCGATGTAAGCGTAACCGATCAGGTCCGCACGGGACTGACCCGCGTTCGGACGCTGGGTGAGCACGTCGTAGTGCGCGAAGAACACCGCCTCGTCCGAGATCGGGAACGAGAACGCGATACGGGGCATCACGTTGACCACGGGTGTATAATCCCGGAAGGCGGCTTTGGACAGGTTCGAACCCGCAAGGCTTCCCGCTTCGCCACGCTCGATGAGGTAAGGACGGATCTGGCCGGCCTCCTGCAGGCTGCTGCCGTCGGTGAGCTCCACACCGGTGGCGCTGTACCACTGGTCGCCATCGCGGTAGCCCTTCACGGTGTTCGGTGATGCGAAGTTGTCCACGTACACCACGAAGTCCTCGCCGATGTTGCTCGGACGGTTGGCCAACTGCGCGGCAATGGCCGCATCGGGCACAGCGGAACCGGCCGTAAACGCCTCCTGCCACAGGTACTTGTCCTTCAGCACGTTCTGGTTCGCATCATAGCGGTCCACCCGCACACCGACGTTGAATATGATGTCGTCGAAGGCGAACTTGTCCATGGCGTAGCCCGCGATGTAGATCGGCTGGAAGGGAGCCTGCAAACGCGTGTAGTTGCCATTCTCATCGCGCTCATCGAAGAAGGCGTTGAAGCTCGGCTTGCCCGTGGTGCGATTGCCCAGATGGTCATAGCCGACGTAGGAGACCAAGCTGTTACCGTTGTTGATCAATTCGTCGGGCGAGAACATGTCCAGCGAGAAAACCGATGGATCGAGATCGTCCACATCGATGAAGTCGAGCCCGTCCGGATCCAAGCCCAAGGCGGTGCGCAGGCTCCGATCGAAGAAGCGCTGGTCATCGCCCAGGTTGCGGCTATAGAAGTAGAAGGGGAAAGAGCTTCCCGGCAACTGCACGATGTTGGTCACGGCCGTGTCCTGCCACTCACGGATGTGGAAGTTCGCCAACTGCCTGGCCCTGGTCCACAGACCGATGGGAGCAAGGTCGTAGCGGCGCTGGGTCAACTGCTCGTATTCCACACCGACCTGTATGGCGTGGGAACCGATGTCGGCGCTGCCCGATGCGGTGAAACGGATCTGGTCGTTCTGACGCTTCCGGTATTCGGCACCGTTGGGGTCATCGATGAATCCGATGTTGTTCCACATATCGTACAATGCACGTGGACGATCACCATTCCATAGCACTCCGCGTGCGCTGGTCTCCTGGAAGTTCTCGTAGTAGCCGATGTAGTTGGGATCGGAGCCGGAAGGGGCACCGAACAACTCCTGGACCGGGAAGCTTTCCGGGGCAAGCGCGTTGAAGTAGAAGTCGTTCACCGAAGCGAGGTCAGGGTTCTGCTCACCGGGGGTGAAGACCACCAAGGTGTCCCGTTCGCCGATCTGCACGAAGCGCGAGCCACGCAGTTCGAACTGGGGAGCGCGGTAGGTCTTGAAACGGCCCGCATAACCATAATCGAAGAGGCGATCACCGTGGGTGAAATCAGACACGTCGTTGTTGTAGCGGGAGTAGTCGAACTGCAAAGTGTAGAAGGCGTTCTTGATGGTGGCCTTCTTTTCTTCGTCCTCGGTACGGTTGGTGAAGCGCTGGGTGAACTTGACGAACGCCCTCCAGGTGCTCTCCTTCAAGCGGATGTTGTTGTCCGCGTTGAGCAGGGCATTGCGCCTGTTGTACTGCTGCCGGTTGCTGTAGTCGAGCGACCCACCCACACTGAGGTTGATGGTGGGCGTGGTGGTGATATCGATCTTGCCCGAAGCGAGGTAGGAAGTGGACCCCGAGTTCTGGCGGGTCTTGATGTACTCCACGTCCGAAGCGCGCAAGAACTCGCTTTCGAAGGCCAGCACAACGTCGTTGTTGCCACTTGGAATAAGGCGTGCGGGGTTGGTCAGGAGCTGGTCACGCACCTCGGGACGCACGCGCTGGTCGCCTTGGTAGAAAGGACGCGTATCGAGGATGTTGGTATACTGACCGGAGAAGAAGAAACCGATCAAAGGCTTCGTCTTGTTGCCCAAGCTGTCTTTTTTGAACAGCAATGGACCTGAAAGGCTGGCTTCCAGCTGGTTGAATGCGAATTTATCGAGTCCTACCACGTCCGTGATGTCGTCGCCGACCTTATATCCGGACGTAAGGTATTCGACCCCCCCGAAGAAGTTACGGCTGGGACCACGAGTGGTGATGTTGATCAAACCACCGGTCACATCACCATAGTTTGCGGGCACCCCGCCGGTGATCACCTGCACTTCTTCGATGGCGCTCTTGGGAAGACCGG
>JBIIYD010000250.1:0-4103 GCA_044347005.1 Flavobacteriales bacterium
ACCACCACCACGATGTGTCCGATGAGCGAGCCGAGGAAGCCCCGTATTTCTTTGCGGATAAGTGCCAGCATGGCGAAAGCGGGCGCCAAGATACACGCACGGCCTTGCTTACATCCCGCCGTTCCTCGGAAGCCCCCGCCTGTCGATCATCACCGATCGCTCCAAGCCGGTTCACCCACCCCTGACAAGTCGTTGTTGTTCACTCGCGACTCGCCGATCACAACTCGTCACTCCCCACTAAAGACTAGCGCCTCATTAACTCGCCACTCGCCACTCGCCACTCGTCACTCGCTACTCGTTACTCGCCACTAACGACTAACAACTCCCCCCACTCCTTAAAACTCGATCACCGTCTTCCTCGACTTCTTCGCAGGTTTCTTCGGGATCTTCTCCTCGTCCGTTAGGCAGTAGTTGCGCACGATGAACACAGCGTCCTTGTCGCCCAGCTCCGCGCTCTTCCGCCAGTCGGCACAGGCATCGGCCTTGTTCTCCAGGTTGTAGTGGCAATCGGCCCGGTAGTAGTGCGCTTCCATCAACTCGGCGCCCCCTTCGGCGATCACTTCGCTGAACTTCACGATGGCTTCCTCGAAGCGTTCCATCTCGAACAACAGCACGGCAGCGCTCATGCGGGCACCGGCCAGGTCCGGCTTCAAACGCATGGCCGCTTCGATATCGGCCAGCCCGGCGTCCTCCTTGAACAGTTCGCCCTTCACCACACCCCGCAGAAAGAGCGCTTCGGCGTTCTCTGGACGCAGTTGCAGGGAGCGTTCGAGGTCCTTCAGGGCGCTTTCGTTCACCTGCCCCAGGTAGCTGGCACAGGCCCTGTTGTAGAAGGCATCAGCGTCGTTGGGGTCCAGCTTGATGGCCTTGTCCGTGTCGCGTAATGCTTCCTTGAGCCGCCCTTCGGTGATGTAGATGGCCGACCGGCTCACGTACAAACGTGGGTCATTGGCATCCACGCGCTCCGCTTTCGTGTAGTCCACCAGCGCGCCATGCAGGTTGTTCTGCCGTTGCTTGATGTCGCCGCGGAGCTTCAGGGCTCCGGGCAGGTCCGCATCCAGAAGGACCGCACTATCGGCATAAGCGAGGGCCAAGGTGTAGTCCTGGGCCGCATAAGCGGTGCGTGATCGTTCCAGTTGCGCAAGGGCGTCGTTCTGGGCCCAAAGGACATTGGGCAGGATCAGGAGAAGGGGGAGCAGGGCACGGAACATGGGGCGAAGATCGTTGAAACGGTGGATCGGCGACTGCCAATGGTCAAGCGGCTTTGAAAGGACCGTGCCGGATCGTGCTCGACTCAAGGCAGGTGGTGCGTTCGGTCCACGGTCCAGGCCTCCGCCGGGGCGGCGAACAAGGCCTTCACCGTAGGCCAAACGGCGGCGAACACCGCCGAGTCGCGGTAGGCGGCCAGGTCCTCCGGGTCGTCCCATTGGCTGTAGGTGAAGAACACCCGTGGGTCGTTCCGGTCGTGCAGGAGTTCCAGATGCCGGCAACCGGGAAAGGCACGGATCCGGGGCTTCCATCCCTCGAAGAGCCCCTGGAAGGTGCCCAGTTCCTCGGGCCTGAAGGTCATTTTAACGATGCGTACGATCATGCTTTTTATCTGCTTGCTCGGGACCGGCCTCGACATTCCGCTGGGTGCCGCGACAATGCCCCGCACCGGCCTTTATCTCCGGACCCGTTCTCCGAATTCCACCCGAACCGGGTCCCCTTCATGCACCCCGAAGAGCCGCGCAGCCCCGCCGCCCGAGCCTTCGGCCCCTTTGTTCACCGCTATTTGCAGCAGCCCGTTGGCGCCGAAGAAGGCCACACGTTCGCCGTGCGGCACATCGTCGTAGGCCACGTGGATGCGGTCGATCTCGTCCCGTATGCGCCCGAATCCGATCCTGAAGCTGCGCCCTTTGCCCACGTCGTGGAACAGCTGCTTGCGCACGTTGGTGATCAGGTTGCCGTAACGGTCTATGTACATCACCTCACCGCGAATGCTGGTGGGATCCACGGCGGGCTGGAACCCGATCTGCTCGCGGATGTTGACCACCCGGCGCCCGATCACATCGGGTGTGCCACCACGGGCGATGTGGCACGCGGCCTTCACGAACACGCTCTTGGTGGGGAAGGTCTGGTGGTCGTCGTCCAGCTTCATGGTGAGTTCGAAGGCCTCGTGCGGTGGCCCGTCGAACAGCAGCCAGAAGATCCCGTTGTCGGCCCCCACGAAGTAGTGCCCATCGTGCCGCACGACCAGGTGGGGCGTCTGGCCCCCGTTGGTGTCGGGGTTCACGCCGATGATGTGGATGCTGCCCCGGGGGAATTCCGGGTAGGCATGGCGCAGCACGAACGCCGCCTGGGCATTGCTGAAGGGCGTGATCCCATGGCTGATGTCCACGATGCTCGCCTCCGGATGCTGGCTGAGGATGGCCCCTTTCACGGCCGCCGCATAGTGGTCCTTATGGCCCATGTCGGTGGTGAGTGTGATGATGGCCATGGCGTGAACTGCGATGCGGACGACAAGGGTTACTTTCGGCGTCCAAAACTATCCCCGGCGATAACCCCTTTCCGGGGAAATCTATCAACAACCGAAAGTTCCTTTGAGCGAAAAGCTGATCACCATTACGGGTGTGGACCCGATCGAGGTACTGGGTGCCAACGATGCCAACCTGCGCCTGATCCGGAACATCTTCCCGAAGCTCAGCATCGTGGCCCGCGGTGATATGCTCAAGATCACCGGTGCCGAAGCGGATATCGCGCTCTTCGAGGAGCGCTTCGCGGACCTGTTGGCGCACGTGGCCCGCTACAACGAGTTGCCCCGCAAGGTGCTGGACGACATCATGGGCGAGCCCGGCAGACCTTCCACGGTGCGCACCGCGGGCGAGCAGGAGCCCTCCGACGAGGATCAGGTGCTGGTCTACGGCAATGCCGGCCTGCGCGTAAAAGCCCGCACCGCCAACCAACAATTGCTGGTGGATGCCGTGGGCGCCAGCGACATGGTCTTCGCCATCGGTCCGGCGGGCACCGGCAAGACCTACACCGCCGTGGCCCTGGCCGTTAAGGCCCTCAAGGAGCGCAAAGTGCGCCGCATCATCCTCACCCGGCCTGCAGTGGAGGCGGGGGAGAACCTCGGATTCCTGCCCGGCGACCTGCGCGAAAAGCTCGACCCCTACCTGCAACCGCTTTACGATGCGCTCAAGGACATGATCCCCGCCACGCGCCTGGCCGATCACCTGGAGGAAGGCGTCATCCAGATCGCACCGCTCGCCTTCATGCGCGGCCGCACGCTCGACCACGCCTTCGTGATCCTGGACGAAGCCCAGAACGCCACGCTGCCCCAGCTCAAGATGTTCCTCACGCGAATGGGGCGCAACGCCAAGTTCGTCATCACCGGCGACGTTACCCAGGTGGACCTGCCCGACCGCATGCCCAGCGGACTGATGCCTGCCGTTTCCATGTTGCGAAACGTGGAGGGCATCACCGTCATCGAGCTCACCGAGAAGGACGTCATCCGCCATGAACTCGTGACCCGCGTCCTTGGTGCGTTCCGCGAATTGGAGGCGAAGGACAAGAAGGGGGCGAATGCCTGATCGTTATTCGTTGCTCGTTGTTCGGAGCACTCCGATCGAAGCTTCACTCCAACCGGCATCAACGCACTCCCGCCCCGAAAAACGAACATCGATCATCGAACATCGATGACCGTCCACCACTGATCACTACGCCTCTGAACAATGCCCGGCACCCTCCTCCGCACCAACCTCCAACACCCGCTCATCACCAAGGTCTACCACGGCAAGGTGCGCGATGTGTACACCCTCAGCGACGGTCGCATCATCCTGGTGTCCAGCGACCGCATCAGCGCTTTCGATGTGGTGTTGCCGCGCGGCATTCCCCACAAAGGGCAGGTGCTCAGCCAGCTCAGTTGGCACATGCTGCAGGCCACTGCGCATGTCGCTCCCAACTGGACCATCGCGCAGCCCGACCCCAACGTGGTGATCGGCCATGCCTGCGAGACCGTGAAGGTGGAGATGGTGGTGCGCGGCTACCTCGCCGGACACGCATGGCGTACCTACCAAAGCGGAGGGCGTGTGCTCTGCGGAGCCACAATGCCTGAGGGAATG
>JBIIYD010000141.1:0-7782 GCA_044347005.1 Flavobacteriales bacterium
CCGAAGAAGTTACGGCTGGGACCACGAGTGGTGATGTTGATCAAACCACCGGTCACATCACCATAGTTTGCGGGCACCCCGCCGGTGATCACCTGCACTTCTTCGATGGCGCTCTTGGGAAGACCGGTTCCAGCACCTGCAGGCACCTTCACCCCATCGATGTAGTAATAGGTGTTCTCGGTCCGTGCGCCACGGATACTGATACCACCATCCGTTCCGGCATCACTGGTACCTGCCACGGTGGTCGCGATGGACTCGGCGGAACGGCCTGGCATCTTGGCGATGTCCTCCCGTGTCACCGTACCGCCCGATGCACCACCATCGCGATCTATCAGTGGAACGGTATACTGCACCACCTCGAATTCCTTGAGCTCGATCCCTTGGGAGAGTTTGAGGTCGAGGAAGGTGATCTTGTTGCTACTGACCACCACTCCTACCTGCTTGTAGGGCTGGTAACCGACGTAGGTCACGATCACATCGTAGTTCCCCGGGTCGATGGGCTTGATGAAGTACTCACCGTTAAAGTCGGACGCACCACCCGTGACCTGCTGACCCTGGCGTTCCAGGACCACGTTCACGAACGGCAACGGTTCGCCGGTTTTATTATCGGTGATCTTGCCCTTGAGGCTACCGGACCCGACTTGAGCCTGGGCACCGGCGGCAATAACAACAAGGACGAATGCGGAGAATAGCCTTCTCACCATCAACGGAAAGGTTTAGCGTTCAGCAGTACGGCGCAACGAGGGGGCGTAAATATAGGAAGATCCCGGATCGACAAAATTTTCTGTTCACCATGCTGGATGCAGCTTTCCGAGCATCGGAAAGTCGGACGCAAGGAACGGTGTCCATAATGTTCTTGTCGAAGGCGGGTACCATGGCCGAAAGATATCGGTAACGTGTGCTCAATGCTTCCATGCAGGGTTCCAAGAACGGTCGGATGTATACACCTCCGATCATCGCTTGCGGCGGAAAAGTCCGCCCGATCGACCATCGCGGTGCGCACCGCTCCCACTGCGGTCGGCACGCTTGGTATGCTTCTTCAAGCGCTTGCGGGTGGCCTTGTCCTGGATCTCGAGGTGGCGCTTGCGATCGGCCTTTTCCTTACGGGCCTTGGCCTTCTTGTCCTCCTTCTCCTTCTTGGCCAGGTTCTTCTCCTGCTGCTTGCGGCTGATCCCTTCCTGTGCCTGTGAAAGCTCCGGAGCGCCCGACAATAGCAACGCGATCACGACCGTACGCAGCAACATCCACATGGTACAAGAATACGGCAGAAGCCCTTGCGTTACATGACTACCTTCGCACTTCGCCCATCGCGACGAACGACCCGACCGCATGACCACCTTGATACGAACGGCTCTTCTGGCAACGATGCTCTTGGCCTTCGGTTGCAAGCGCGAGGAACGTGGCGGTGTTCCATTGACTACGGTCGACATCTCCATCAACGTGAACAACCCGAGCTATGTGGACCTCGCGGTACCGGGCGGCTGGCTGTACCTGACCGGCGGTTCGCTGGGCATCATCGTTTACCGCCGCACCAACGAGGAGTTCGTGGCCATGGACAGGCATTGCCCCTACCAGCCCGGGGATCTGTGCCGCGTGTTCGTCGACGATACGGAAGTGATCGCTCGCGATACCCTTTGCTGCGGGTCCGCCTTCCTGATCACCGATGGCAGTGTGAACCAAGGGCCCGCTGCGCTCCCGTTGCAGCGTTACAACACCTCGTTCAACGGCACGATCCTGCGCATCTTCAATTAGAATGTGGTCGTAAGTGGCGAGTCGCGTGTTCCCCTTGGAGCCTTTCGCTTGACTGGGTACTTGGTGCGCTGCACCCTTGTTGGCAAATTCGTTGGTCGTGGGTCTCGCACCCCAAGCTGGAACTCGGCGTCCCGCTGTGCGCTTGGTATGGTGAATAATGATGATCGCGCGTTGAGTGGCCTCGACCCATGAACTTGTGGTGCTTCGCTGGACGCTTGGTGAACATTCAGCTATGCCACAAAAGCAAAGTGGCGAGCCCTACGGACCCGCCACTTTTGTTAAATAGCGCGGTATGATCAGTAGCGGTACTCGTCGCTCTTGAAGGGTCCTTGCTTGGGTACACCGATGTACTTGGCCTGGGCATCCGTCAGCTCTTCGAGTTCCACACCGATCTTGCCCAAGTGCAGGCTGGCCACGAGTTCGTCCAAATGCTTGGGCAGCACGTAAACCTTGTTCTCGTAGTTGGCGTGGTTCTTCCACAGCTCTATCTGCGCCAGCGTCTGGTTGGTGAAGCTGTTGCTCATCACGAAGCTGGGGTGACCGGTGGCGCAACCGAGGTTCACCAAACGGCCTTCGGCCAGGATGATGATGTCCTTGCCTTCGATGGTGTACTTGTCCACCTGTGGCTTTATCTCCACTTTGGTGTTGCCATAAGCACTGTTCAACCAGGCCATATCGATCTCGTTGTCGAAGTGGCCGATGTTGCACACGATGGTCTTGTCGTTCATCTTGCGGAAGTGCGCTTCCGTGATGATGTTGAAGTTGCCGGTGGCGGTGACCACGATGTCGGCACGGTGGATCGCGGTGCTCAACTTCTTCACTTCATAGCCGTCCATGGCGGCCTGCAGCGCGCAGATCGGATCGATCTCCGTTACGATCACACGGGCACCAGCGCCGCGTAATGAAGCTGCGGTTCCTTTGCCCACATCACCGTAGCCGCACACGATGGCGACCTTGCCGGCCATCATGATGTCGGTGGCGCGGCGGATGGCGTCCACTGCGCTCTCCTTGCAACCGTACTTGTTGTCGAACTTGCTCTTGGTAACGCTGTCGTTCACGTTGATCGCGGGCATCACCAGGGTGCCGTTCTTCTCACGGTCCTTCAGGCGGAGTACACCGGTGGTGGTCTCCTCGCTCAGTCCCTTGATGCCAGCGGCCAGCTCGGGGAACTTGTCGAACACCATGTTGGTGAGGTCACCACCATCGTCGAGGATCATGTTCAGGGGTTCGCCGTCGGGGAAGGCGAAGATGGTCTGCTCGATGCACCAGTCGAACTCCTCGTTGTTCATGCCCTTCCAAGCGTACACCGGGATTCCGGCTGCGGCGATGGCGGCGGCGGCATGGTCCTGCGTGCTGAAGATGTTGCAGCTGCTCCAGCTGACCTCGGCACCGAGTTCCTTCAAGGTCTCGATCAGCACGGCGGTCTGGATGGTCATGTGCAGGCAGCCTGCGATGCGGGCGCCTTTCAAGGGCTTCTCCTTGCCGTACTGTTCGCGGAGGGCCATCAAGCCGGGCATTTCCGCTTCAGCGAGTTCGATCTCCTTCCGGCCCCATTCGGCCAGGGAGATGTCCTTCACTTTGTACTTCAACTGTTCTTGGGTCTGGGACATGGTCGTGTTCATAGGGCGGCAAAGGTAGGGTGTTCGGAAAATGTGGGGATGCAAGAGAATGTGAGGATGTGGAGATGCAAGAAAATGTGGAGATGTTTACTGTCAGGATTGGACATTGCGGGAACACGTTAGGACAGGGACTTACCGACCACGTTGGTTGGAGGGCATCAGCTTCCGGAGCATCACCCACAACCGCTCATTTTCACATTTCCGCATCCTTTCACATTCCCACATTCCTTATGGGGTGTAAGTTCGCATCGTGGGCACGGTCCTCCAACACATCCAAGCGGCAAAGAGTTCGGGCAGGAAACTGCTAGCTGTGCTCATCGACCCCGATTTCGGGCAGGATGAAGCACAGCTGGAGCGCACGGTGCAGAATGCTTGCATGGCCAAGGCCGATCTGATCTTCGTGGGTGGAAGCCTGCTCACCTCCGCTTCGTTCGACCGTTGTGTGGCTCTCGTGAAGCAGTGGAGCACCAAGCCGGTGGTCCTCTTTCCGGGAAGCCCATCGCAGCTTAGCCGCCATGCCGATGCCGTGCTCTTCCTTGCGCTGATCAGCGGGCGCAATGCGGAGCTGCTCATCGGGCACCACGTAACTGCGGCGCCCACGATCAAGGCCTTGGGCATCGAGGCCATCCCTATGGGCTACATGCTCATCGATGGCGGCAAACCCACCACGGTGAGCTACGTGAGCCAGACCCTGCCCATTCCGCACAACAAGCCCGGCATTGCTGCAGCCACTGCGCTTGCAGGCGAACTGCTCGGCTTACGCAGCATCTACATGGACACGGGGAGCGGTGCCGAGCGCACCGTAGCACCCGAAATGATCGCTGCGGTACGCGCTGCCGTGGACCTGCCGATCATCATCGGTGGTGGCATCCGCACAGCGGAACAAGCGCGCCAACTGTGCGAAGCGGGTGCCGATGTGCTCGTGGTGGGCACGGCCTTCGAAGAAGACCCGGAACACATCTTCGCGATGAGCGAGGCGGTGCATGGTTGAGAGCGCTGCTCACATGCGCAGCACCAGCCCGCCCAACACGTGCAAGGGCGCCTGTGGGAACAGGCTGACCAGGTCCTGGCGCGCACCATCGGCAACGAAACTGTAAACCCAGCCGTTGTTCTCGTAGAGCTCGCTGAAGAGGTTGCGTAACCAGCCAACTCACCCAACGGGTTCTCCAGATCATGAATTCTTCTACCAACGGGCTAAGGCCCGCCATGGGATCGTATACCTTCGTTTCATGAACGCGAAACTCGACATCCCCTTCGAGCGATTGCTTCGGATCATTCGACAGTTGACTCCAAGCCAACGGCAGAAAGTGCGGGCGGCCTTGGAGCAGAAAGAAAAGTCCGGCGCGAATAGCGACCTCATACTCGCATTCGGCGGCGCCTTCGCCGATATGAGCGGCCGGGACTACGCAGAACTTACACAGCGGCTGAAGGATACCAGGACCGACCTCTTCGATCGCAGCACGAAGGCCCCATGAAACCAGCAATGCTGGACACGGATATTCTGTCTGCGTTCCTGCGCGGAGAACCCAAGGTGATCTCCAGGGCTGAAGCGTACCTGAAAGAGCACAGCACCTTGACCCTGAGCGTGATCACCTATTATGAGATGCGTAACGGTTTGCTCTATAAGGACGCGCAGAAGCAGATGGAGCGGTTCGAGACTTTCGTGGCGTTGAACCATGTACTGCCCTTGACAACCGAGGCGGCACGGGCCGCAGCGAATGTGCAGGCCGACCTGCGAAAGAAAGGAGCGGTGATCGGGCACACCGATACCCTGATCGCCGGTTTAGCCCTGATCCATGGGTTACAGCTGGTCACCAACAACACGGACCATTTCAAACGCGTAAAGGGACTTGATCTGGTGAATTGGACCAAGTAGTCCGCTTCTCTGTTGGTCGTGGCCATCTAGCAGCCACCCATGGGCGCGCTTTGAGCATGCCCATGGTAGCGCTCAACACAACGTTCTATTGAAAGTCCTTCGTGCTTTGGGGGAATGTGGGGGCGGACCCCGCTCCTTAAGGTCGCCCTGCTCACAAGCGCACCACCACCCCACCCAGCACGTGCAAGGGTGCCTGCGGGAACAGGCCCACAAGGTCCTGGCGCGCACCATCGGCAACGAAACTGTAAACCCAGCCGTTGTTCTCGTAGAGCTCGCTGAAGAGGTTGCGCACCGTGAGGTTGAAGTCGACCGAGCGCATGCCCTTGAAGCCGAGGAGCGTGATGTTGAAGCGCAGGTCGTTCACCAAGAAGGGATCGAGCATGCGGTCGCGGCTGGCGGTGTTGTCCAGGTACTGTTCGCCTACGTACTTGGTCACGAAGGCCACATCGCCCCTGCCCTTCTCCGGCTTATCCCAGAAACGGAAACCCAACTCACTACCAGCGACGATCGCTGGCGAGAAGGCGATGTCGGTCTCGCCGAGCTCATTGCGTTGTTGGCCACCGTTGTCGTAGTCGTCCACGAACTCGGTGAAGCCCTTGATCCGGTTGCGGCTGAAGGCGGCATTGCCACGCCACACCAATTTGCGGGTAAGCTGTGCCGCCCAGGTGAACTCGGCCCCTGCACGGTAGCTCTCGGCCACGTTGGTGCGCAATGCGTAACCCACATCGTTCAACTCGCCGGTGAGCACGAGCTGGTCGGTGTAGTCCATGTAATACAGGTTCACGCCCACCGATAGGCGGCCACTGCGGCGCTCGTAACCCGCTTCGTAGTCCACCATGCTTTCGGGACGGGGCCTACTTTGCGGACTGCTCTCGATGAGGTCGCTGCGGTTCGGCTCACGGTTGCCCATGGCCACGCTGGCATACACACGTCCGCCCTCGTGGGCCTTCCACTGCAAGCCTCCTTTGGGGTTGAAGAAGGTCCAGGATGCTTCCTGTGTTACGTTCTCCAAGTCGTTGTCGAAGCCCAGGAATTCGTGTGATGCCGAACGCACCTGTGCATCGGCAAAGAGGTCCACCTGGTCGTTCAGTACGTAGCTGAACTTGGCGAACACGTTGGCGTCGGTCTTGGTGCCAGTGTTATCGTAATAATGCTGTCGGATCTCGCTGTCGCCAGCCCAACGCGCCCAGATCACCTCACCGAAATGGTCGTTGCTGTATCGGCTATAGCTGCCTCCCAGGACCAGACGGTGTTGGCCGAGGCGGTGCTCCAAGGTCACGTTGGCCCCATCCAGGGTATTGTCCAACCAGCGGCGGCGGATCAGGTCACTGCTCGTGATGATGGTGTCCCCGACAGCGATCGGCGTTATGCCGTAGTCCGCAAGATCGTCGTCCTCGCGGTACTGTTCGAAGAAGCCGGCGCCGAGCACACGGAACAGCGTTGCGTTGAAGGTGGTGTTCTCTCCGATCTGCTGGTCGAAGAGCAGCTGATAGTGCGTTTGGCGGTAGTCGTCCACCTGGTTGTCGTAGGTGTACGGGTTGAAGGTGCGGTTGGTGTCCAGTACCTCGCGGGGCACCCCTTCCCAGGCCTGGTAGGTGACCTCCTTGCCGCTCATGGTGAAAAAGCGGAGCGAACGCTTCTTGCCCAGCCAGGCCGCCTGCACCTGGTAGCTCCGCAGATCGGCCGTGGCGCGGTCGATATAGCCATCGCTGCTGATGCTGCTGAGACGTCCATCGATGCTGAAACGGTCGTTGATGAGGCCGGTGCCGAAACGTGCATTATACCGCCGGGTGTTGAAGGAACCACCGAAGGCACTGATCTCGCCGAAGGCTTCGCGCTGGATGGCCGCACTGCGCATGTTGATACTGGCCCCAAAAGCACCGGGACCGTTGGTGCTGGTGCCCACGCCGCGCTGGATCTCGATGTCCTCCAAACCGCTGGCGAGGTCGGGCATGTTGACCCAGAACACGGCCTGGCTCTCGGGGTCGTTGATGGGCACGCCGTTCAATGTGACGTTGATGCGTGTGGCATCGCTGCCACGGATGCGAAGGCCGGTGTATCCGATGCCGGTACCCGCATCGGTGGTGGTGACCACGCCGGGTTGCAGGTCCAATAGAACGGGCAGGTCCACGCCGGTGTTGATGCGCTCGAGTTCTTCGCGCGTCACCTTGCTCACCGCAAAGGGCGCGCGATCGCCGGCACGCAGGGCTGTGACCTCGGCTTCGCGCATCAACACCACGTTGGGCCGCATGCGCAGGCTGAAGGAATTATCGCCAGCGGAGAGCTCCAGCAGTGTATCCACCGGCAAATAACCGATGTACGACACGCGCAAACGCAGCATTCCTGGCCGCAGACCGCCAATGGTGTAGCGGCCATCGCGGTCGGTGAAGGCACCGAAGCGTTGCTCGTCGCCGGCCACGATGCTCACCGCATCGAGCGGAGCATCGGCTTCGCCGGAAATGGTGCCGCTGAGGCGCGTTTGAGCGCTGGCGGAAAGGCCCAGCAGGGCAGCTGCAGAAAGGGCGACAAGGCTTC
>JBIIYD010000114.1:0-8993 GCA_044347005.1 Flavobacteriales bacterium
CACACGCTGTGGGTCTGGTCCCTTGGCAGCATTACCTGCCCAGGTTCATCGGGTTTGATCTCAGCCTTTTTGAAGGGCACCCCGTTGCAAGACGGTGCGAAGATAAGGTGGCGTCGGAAGCAACCCACGACTTTCTTCGAAAGCCTACAGGGCGAAGCGGCATTGCCCAATTGCACCCGATGCTACCTGGTCCGCTTTGCTTCCACCAACATCTCCAACACGTCCACCGCTTTGCGCAAGCGTCGGTCGCGATCACCCTCAATGATCACGTAGGGCGCGTTGATGGCCTGTAATTCCCGTTCCCACAGGGTGAACAAACGGTCGCGGTCGCTGGGGTTCTCGCGTAAGGGATCGGGCTCCCAGGGGATATCGGGGCGGCACAACAGGCGCAGGTCGTAGTGGAGTTCGCTGACAAGGCGCTCGATCTCCGGATGCACCCGTCCGAACTTCTCCTGGCTCCAGATCTTGAAGTTGAGGATATCGGTATCGAACACGGTGGTCGCCACCTGACCGATGGGTGGGCCGAGCAACTCCTCGTTCACCATGACCCAATGGTCTTCTGCGAAGCCTGGTACATCTTCGAACCACTGTGCATGACTTCGCGCCATTTCCAGCAGGTCATGTTCCTCGTACGGGCGTTCCAACTCGTCCAAGTACTCGCGGGTGCCGTCGGAGATCAGACCCGCGTGGCCGTGCATCATCAGTTCCTCGGCGAGCGTGCTTTTACCGCTGCTTTCGGGGCCAACAAGGGCAATGCGAACGGCGGTGATCGGCATGGATCAGTATCGATATTGAAAGCCCCAAAGTAACTTTCCATCACCGTTCAGGCAGCATAAGTACGACCGGTCGACGTCCTATGGACAAGAACCCCATCATCATGGCACACACATCGACCCTGGCGATCGCGCTGGTCCTGGCGCTCACCGCACACACACGGTCCTCGGCACAGGTCCTCGCTCCCCAAGCCGCAGCACCGCTGGAGCAGCACTGGCTTGAAGTGAACGCACAATGGCACACCCAAGGTCCGCTGGCGACGGAAGACATGCCGACGGTGCGTTTCGCCAACGAAGCCGAGCGCATAGCAACCCACCTGCACATGGTCCGCGAACGGCTTATGGCCCGCATGCCGGAAGGGCTCTCGGCCGAGCAGCAAGCCGAACGTACACAGCTTCTCGATCGCCTGGCCCACTATGCCGATGAAGGTCGCTTTCCACAGAACCATGTACTACCCTACCGCAACCCCGTCTTCATCGATCCGTACGGAACGGCCTGCGCCGTGGGCTGGCTCATGATCGAAAGCGGGCACAGGACATTGGCCGAGGAGATCAGCGATGCCATGAACCTGGCCTATGTGATGGACATGCCGGGCACGCCGCAGTGGCCTGCCATCGCCACGTGGGCCAGCGAACATGGTTTCGGGGCCGATGAGCTTGCTTGGATACAGCCCGGTTATCCCCCTTCCATCCCTTGGGCGGCATTGGGCGGTGGCACCAACGGAACGGTGAAGGTGCTGCATGAACTGGCCAACGGGAATATCCTCGTCGTGGGCGGTTTCAGCGAAGCGGGTGGCAACGCCGCCGCACAGGTGGCCCTGTGGAACGGCAATGCATTGGTGCCACTGGGTGCGGGCCTGCAAGGCGAAGTGACTTGTGCCGTGGAGTTCAACGGCGACCTGTACGTGGGTGGTTCACAGTTGAACGGCAATGCCGACCTCGCAAAATGGAACGGGGCCAATTGGAGCTACAGCGTGGTGTTCGATGGCAAACTGCCGCGTACGAACGCACTCCATGTCCACGAGGGCGTGTTGCATGCCGCCGGGGAAATGGCCGGTTTCGCGGCCATCGACCACTATGTGTCGCGCTTGTCCGGCAGCACTTGGGAGACCTTGGGGCAACCGTTCAATGAAGCCATCCATGCGCTGGAGAGCTTCAACGGCACGTTGGTGGCCGGCGGGGCCTTCACGCAACAGCAGTGGGTCACCGATCCGCTGATCCCCCATGTGGCGCGTTTCGACGGCACCGACTGGCTGCCCTTGGGCAATGGCCTGGACGCCACAGTGCGCGACCTCATCATAATGAACGGCAAGCTCTACGCCGCCGGCAACCTGCTCGCCAACATCCTGCCCACCTTCGGCCTGGCGCGTATCGAGAACACCACGGGCTCCTGGGAGAACCTTCTGCCCAACCATCCCAATTACATGGGTGGCGGCATCGGACCCTCCTACATTTCCTCCCTTGCCACATTTGGTGATGTGCTGTATTTCGGAGGCCGCTTCGAACTCTACAGCCTGATGACCATGGGTAACCACATCGCTACGTTCAATGGCCAGCCCGATGGTGTGGAACCCCTGGCCTACCTGGACCAGGAAGTGCACGCCGTGGCATTCTCCGGCAACCGGCTCGTGATGGGTGGCGCGTTCACCGGGGTGCTTTCACACCTTGCTTCCACGGACATCACAACGGGCTTCGAACCAATGCCTGCCGTGCGTGGCGCGCTGGAGATCCATCCCAGGCCCGCGCATGAACTGGTCTCGCTCACCCTTCCGGACATCGACATCAGCGCTGCCGAGGTACGCGTACTGGACCTCCAGGGAAAGGTGTGTGCAGTGCCTGTACGTAGACAGGGCAAACAAGTGGTGCTCGATCTGGCCGCATTGTCCTCCGGGACGTACATCGTTCAAGTTGCCATCGGTGACCGTTACTACACCGACCGACTGCTGAAGGAATAGGCCATCGGGAAAGAACAACGGATGGCCCTGTGGCGTTACTTTGCGCCATGCCCACCGAGCGCTATCTCTACATCGCCCTGGACCTGTTCAGCGTGGCCTTCCCGTTCCTGGCCAGTTTCGACAAGCGCATCTCCTTCCATCGCAAATGGGGTGGGCTGTTCATCGGCATCCTCTTCATGGGCCTCGTGTTCCTGCCGTGGGATGTGGCCTTCACGGCGCGCGGTGTCTGGGGCTTCAACGACCGCTACCTGCTCGGTCCACGCATCCTGGGTATGCCGATCGAGGAGTGGCTGTTCTTCCTGCTGATCCCCTATGCCTGCATGTTCCTGTACGAAGTGATGCGCTACTTCGTGAAGCGCGATGTGCTCGGCGGTGTGGCGCGTCCGTTCAGCATCGCGCTCATCGTGGTGCTTTCCGTACTTGGCCTTTTCCACCTCGAAAAACTCTACACGGCCATTACGTTCCTGGGCGCGGCCGCTTACCTGGCCTTTGTCGTGTTCGTTCTTCGTCCCGCATGGCTGGGGCGCTTCTACATCGGCTATGCCATCAGCCTTGTCCCCTTCTTCCTGGTGAACGGGATCCTTACGGGCAGCATTACCGAAGAGCCCGTGGTGTGGTACAACAACGCGGAGAACCTCGGCATCCGCATGGGCACCGTACCCATCGAGGACAGCATGTACCTGCTGTTGCTGCTGCTGATGGTGACCACCTTCTACGAGCGGCCCCTGAAGCGTGCGCACGGCGACGGCGCAGCGAATTGACGATCGCTGCATTTTCAGGTAAGGTCGGGCATGCAGTTTTGTGCCGTGCCCAACTTATCTTACGCCATGCGAACACTCCTACTCGCCCTCCTGCTGCTGCCCTTGATGACCAATGCACAGGGCCTGCCACCGGACCCTTTGCGCAGCAACCTCGACTCCACGCTGGTGCCGTTCTACCACGGCGTGGCTTCCGGTGACCCCGAAGCCGACCGGGTGATGATCTGGACCCGCATCACCACGGACCAGCCGCTGGTGGACGTGGAATGGCGCGTGGCCCTGGACACCGCGATGAGCGATGTGGTGGCCTCCGGCACTGCCACCACCGATGCGGACAAGGACTACACCGTGAAGGTGGACGTATCGGGCCTTCAACCCTTCACCTATTACTTCTACGAGTTCGAGAGCGAAGGACAGCGCTCCGTGCGGGGCCGCACACGCACCCTGCCGGTGGGCACCGGTGTGGACAGCCTTCGTTTTGCCGTGGTGTCCTGTTCCAACTATTCGCACGGCTATTTCAATGCCTACGAGCGCATCACGGCCCGCAACGACATCTTCGCAGTGATCCATTTGGGCGACTACATCTATGAGTACGGTGATGGCGAGTACGGGAACGAGCGGCCCTTGGAGCCGGACGTTGAGATCATAACGCTGAACGACTATCGCATGCGCCATTCGCAGTACAAGCTGGACGCCGACCTCATGCGACTGCATCAGCAGTACCCCTTCTTCACCGTATGGGACGACCACGAAACCGCCAACAACTCCTGGGTCGGAGGGGCCGGGAACCACGATGCCAGCGAGGGCGATTGGTTCCAGCGGAAGAGCGCGGGCATCCGTGCTTATGCCGAGTGGATGCCCTTGCGGCTGCCCGACCCGCAGGACACGGCACGCATCTACCGGCGTTTCGAGTTCGGAGACCTGTTGACCCTGCACATGCTGGACACCCGTTTGATCGGGCGCGACGAGCAGGACGGCACGAGCAATACAGCGCCCGAACGCACCCTGCTGGGGACCCAGCAATACGATTGGCTGACCAGCGGAATGAGCGCATCACCGGCACGCTGGCAGGTGCTCGGCCAGCAGGTCATGGTGGCGCCACTCGCTGCTTTCGGCGTTCCCGTTAATGATGACCAGTGGGACGGATACCCTGCGGAGCGCCAGCGCATCTACGACCACGTGATCGACAATCTGGTGCGCAACATGGTGGTGCTCACCGGCGACATACATACCTCCTGGGGGAACGACCTCCCGAACGACGGTTACAACGGCACCACGGGCGCCAACTCCGCTGGTGTGGAATTCGTGACGACGAGCGTGACCTCCACGAGTATCGACCTCCCTTTGCCGGCTGCATTGATCCAAGTGCTCAACCCGCACATCAAATACGTCGACCTTACCCGGAAGGGCTACCTGATCTTCGATGTGAACCAACAGCGTGTGCAGGGCGATTGGTACTACGTGGACCGGGTGGATGCGCCATCCACGGTGGAGGCCTTCGGCACGGCCCGCCAGAGCCTGGACATGAGCCGTCGTTTGACCACTGCCGGTGGGGCCAGCGTGGCCGGCAGCAGCATGGTGGGCGTACAAGCGCCTTTGCCACCGCGCACGGACCTCTCCGTGGGCATTGCCACACCTGCCAAGGACGTGCTGTTGGTAGGAGCCTACCCCAACCCCTTCCTGGACCATGTGGACATCCAGTACTTCGCACGCGGCGGGGCGGAAGTGATGGCAGAGCTGTACGATGTGGCCGGCAACCTGTTGCTGCAAAGTAGCCTCGGTAAACCCGCGGCCGGGGTGCAGATCCATCGCATGGACGTACCCGGACTGGGCAGTGGAAGCTACGTGTTGCGCCTTACAAGCGGTGGCAACACCATGGCCACGCGCCTGATCAAGGTGGACTGACCGCAGTGCCTCTTCGACCTTGCTGCGCACGCCATGAGCGCGACCAACGCACCAGGGCCGATGCGCTGACGATCACGTAGATGGCGTAGAGCCCGGCGTACCAGTACAGACCGAGCAGGTAGTACAGCGCGATGGCCACGGCATCGGCCACGATCCAATAGGCCCAGTTCTCCAGGATCTTGCGCGCCAGCATCCAGGTGGCCAGCAGGCTGAAGGCGGTGGCAAAACCATCGAGCCCGGTGAAGCGTGCATCGGGCAACAGCTTCAGCAATGCGGCACCCGCGAACGTGAGCAGGACACCGGCTCCAACAACGACCAGGTGGAAGGGCAAGCCACGCCGCGAAATGGGCAGTTCACCTTGCCCGCTGCGGCCCCAGGACCACCAGCCGTAGATTCCCATGGCCACGTAATAGGCGCTCAGCCCGGCCTGTGCATACACGTGCTGGTGCATGAAGAGCGCTACACCAAGTCCCGATGCCACGATGCCGAAGAGCCAACCCAGGCGCTTTTCGTACAGCATGAGCACGGTGTAGGCCAGGTTACCAGCGGCCGCAAGGGCTTCAAGGACCTGCCAGTGGACCAATTTCATGTTGACGAAGGAACGAAGAAGTCGGCCTCCCATCCGTATGGATCGAACCGGAACGCTCCATGGGTGTACAGAGAGCCAACTTCGACCCTATGCTGCGCACCACACTCCTCGTTCTGGCCTTGCCCACCTTCGGTAGTGCCTTCACCCAATTGGAACCCTGCCTTTACGCAACGCCCAGCGCACACCTGCTCGAGGTGAACACCCAATGGATCACAATGGACCCGGCGGTGTTGCATGATCAACGGACCGTGGCCTTCGCTTCCGAGGCAGCCCGTATCGCAGAACACCTGCACCGCGTGGGCGATCGGCTGGCAGCGCGAACACCGTTGTCCCTCGGTGAGGGACCCTACCAACGTCGCCTGGCATTGCTCGATACATTGGAGGCCTATGCCGACCGTGGTCTGTTCCCGCAGAACCTCACGGTGCCCGGCCGCGCACCGGTTTTCGTGGATGAAGGAGGTACCGCCTGCGCCGTGGGGCAGCTGATGATCGGCAGCGGTCACGCAACGCTTGCCGAGCGCATCCGCAATGAGATGAACCTGGCTTACATCCACGCCATCGCGTTACCGGAAGTGGCCGTCTGGGCCAGGGACCATGGCTTCACCATCGACGAACTGGCTTGGATACAGCCGACCTATGATTTCGAGCGCATCCAGAACCCGGGCGTGCTCGCTGCCTTCGACCTTGCGAATGGTGACCGGATCGAAGTGCAAGGCCCCACGGGCCCGAAAGCCCCGCAGCAACTTCGTTTGGTCCGGAAGAACGGGCAGGGTGAGAAGGTGCTTGCCAAACTCCCCTTGCTTTCAGCCGTGCAAGCCATGGAGTTCAACGGACAGATCTATCTGGCCGGGATGCCACCGACCAAGGGTCCCTCGGCAGAAGTGTTCCACTGGAACGGCACCTCGCTCCAGGCACTTGACCCGTTCCCCGGACGCATGGCCATTGGATCACTTTCCATGCAGAACGGAAGGCTGCACGTGGTGGGGTACGAGCTGGGGAAGTCGCAACCTAAGGAACGCTACCTGATGGAAGACGGGGAGTGGAAGCCCATTTAGCCTGCTTGGACCGGCTCTCCAGGACAAAGACCTTCCTGAGCCGTTAATGGGCAGCGCCTAATTGCCGCAATTGCAGGGCTGCGAGAAGTAGACCTTGGCGCGTGGCAACAACTCCTGCACGCGCTCCATTTCGGGCACTTCGAACTGGATGGCGCGCAGGTCCATGAAGCGCAGGGCCTCCAGCTTCTCCATCTCTTCCGGGAAATCGGAGAGATCATTGCTCCAGAGGTCCAGCGAGAACAATTCGGTAAGCTGGCCGATGCAGGGCGGCAGGCCCGGCAGGGCATTGCGGCTAAGGTCGAGGCGCTTGAGGTGCACCAGCTTGCAGATCGCGGCGGGAAAGGCTTCCAGCTTGTTGCGGGAGATGCGCAACTCCTGCAGGTACTGCAGGTCGCCCAGCCAATCGGGTACCTCGCGCAGCTTGTTCTGCCCCAGGTCCAAGGCGTTCAGGTTGGTGAAGCGCCGCAATTCCTCCGGCAGCACTTTCAGTTTTTGCCCGCTGAGGTCCAGGCGGTACACCTTGTCAGGCTCCTTGAGGGCACTTGCCAGGGAGCGAAAGGTGCGGGCGGAATCCAAGGCCAGGGGATCGAGCAGCTGCGCAGCGACCGGCACAGCCAGCAGCGAGGCCAGCAAAAGGGTAAGCAGGAGGCGCATCATCGTTCGGCGTTCAGGATCTGCAGTGCACTTGTACGGTCGCGACCCAGTTGTTCGCGGAGCGCATCAAGCCCCTCGAACCGCATGTCGCCCCGGATGTGTTCCAAGAAACGCACGGAGATGGCCTCTCCGTACAAGTCCCGGTCCAGATCGAAGACGTTGACTTCCACGGTACGTTGTCCGTGCCCCCCATCGAGGGTGGGACGATGACCGATGTACAGCATGCCACCGTAGGTGCCGCTCCTGAGTTCCACACGTACGGCGTATACCCCATCGGCCGGCACCAGCTTGTGCGGGTCAAGGAGCCCCAGGTTGGCCGTGGGGTACCCGAGCGTACGGCCCAACTGGTCGCCCTTCACCACGATCCCGCTGAGCGGATAGTCATACCCCGACAGTTCGGCCGCTGCCCGCACATCGCCCAGCTGCAAGGCGTGGCGCACCTTGGTGCTGCTCACCTTGGTGTGGTCCACCTCCTGCGCCGGGATCTCCTCCACCAGAAAGCCGTGCTGGCCGCCCATGCGTTTCAGCAAGGCCAGGTCGCCCACGCGATCGCGCCCGAAACGGTGGTCGTAGCCGATCACCACCGCATGTACGCCGATCTTCTCGACCAGCAGTTCGCGCACGTAGTCGTCCGCTTGCATCTGCGAAAAGGCGCGCGAAAAAGGCACCACCAGCAGATGGTCGAGTCCAGCAGCTTCCAGCAGAGCCGTCTTCTCCTCCACCGTGTTGAGCAGTTTCAGGTCGGTATCCCCCGGAAAAAGCACCATGCGGGGGTGCGGGTGGAAGGTGAAGAGCACGCTTTCGCCCCCTTCGCGCCTGGCCAGTTCACGCAAGCGGGACAGGATGGTGCGGTGCCCCAGGTGCACACCGTCGAAGGTGCCGGTGGTGAGCACCGGGCGGTGCACCCCTCGGAAATCATTGATGTCGGTGTGGACCTGCATGGGTGGGCAAATGTCGGGGAATTGCGGTTGGCCCTCATTTCATCCACAAACCCGAAGCGCGGCATTATCGCCCGACCAACCGGGATCGATCCGGCTCGGTGCTGACGCTTGTCCGACAAACAGCAAGCAGGATGCTTGTCGGACAACTTGTCAACCACCCATCAACAACCCCTCCACAGCTTTTTGACCGTATCGCAACAAGCGGTACCTTCGCGGCCGCAAATAGGGGTACATCGCCCTTTGAATAGCCCAACTCCCTCATGTCCAAGCACATCGGAAAGGTCGTCCAGGTCATCGGACCCGTGGTCGACGTTCGCTTCGAGGCCGGTAAGGACCTGCCCAACATCTATGACGCTCTCCACA
>JBIIYD010000034.1:0-16727 GCA_044347005.1 Flavobacteriales bacterium
GGCACGGAGCTATCCCTGTAATGGTATAGGTATAGACCCCGGGATCCATGGTCGCAGGAACGTATTGGCCACCAACGACGGGGCTGGGACCGCTCCAGGTGCCACCTGCTTGAGGTGTGCCTCCCAGACTGCTGACCAATGCGGTCGCGGTACTGTTGCTGCAGCGTGTCAGCGTGCCATTGGTGCCCGCGTTCGGCAACAAACTTTCTGTTACCGTGACCGTGGCCGAAGCGTTTGCACAAGGTGCGACACCTATTACGGTATAGGTGTAAACCCCGGGCGCCATGGTGGCCGGGTTGTACTGCCCTCCTGCTACTGCACTTGGACCACTCCAAGTGCCCCCTGCCTGGGGCGTACCCCCGAGCCCGGTAATCAAAGGTGCTGCCGGGTTGTTGCTACAAAACGCCAAGGTTCCATTGGTACCCGGGTTAGGTGCCGCATTCTCGACCACGGTGACCGTCGCACTTGCCGGAGGACAGATTCCGCCGGTAACGGTATATGTATAGACTCCGGGGGCCATGGTCGCAGGGTCGTACGAACCACCGACCACAGGACTTGGGCCCGACCAAGTGCCCCCGGCATCGGGCGTGCCACCCAACCTGGTGATCAGCGATACCGGAACCGACGTGGAACACAGGGTCAATGTTCCATTCGTCCCTGGATCGGCATCACCAGCACTGACCGTGACGCTGGACGTCGCCGACAGACAAGCATTACCGACCCGGTATGTGTAAACCCCGATCGGATCGACACCAGGAGCGAAGGTGCCCGAAAAGACATCCCCTGCGGGATCGAGCCATACCCCACCCGCTTGGGGTGTTCCTCCTAAAAGACTTATCAGCGGGGTTGCCGGTGAATTCGGACACGAAACGAACGTGCCATTGGTGCCCGCATTCGGTGCTACCGCTGGCGGCAGAACCGCTGTTACAAGTATGGATGTCGATGCGAAATTGGCTATCGGGCAAGCATCGTCCTCTGCCTGAATGAGCACGTTACGCGGCGATTGGGCCACATTGCCGGTCCAACAGAGCGTAGCCGTGACCGGGTTGGAACCCGTAAGGGTGAAGGTGGAGCCGGGCAACTCCGTTGCGGAGTTCGATGTAACCGTCAAAGTTGCTCCGGGATCGGGGTCCGAGAATACGACATCGACGCAAAAGCTGGAACCATTACAGATCTCGATGCTGTTCGGGCTGATGAGTATACCGCCCGTGTTGTTCGATATTCCACTCGTTGTCGGCGGGGAATCGTTGCATGCCCGCACGACGACGACAAAATCCCGCATCACTCGCCCGATAAGCACACCGGAGGCATTAAATGTCGCGACTTCGATGACGATCACGTACCTACCCTGCGTGTTCGCTGTGAAAGCGATCTGCCCGGATACGGGATCAATGGTAATTCCTGGTATCGGTGCGGCACCGGAATAGCCACCGGCATACAAGACCGGTGAAGGAGCGGGTGTTCCGAATCGTGCCCCGATCAACGAGAAGACCATGGTATGGCCGTTCGGGTCACTGACCCCGGGGTTATAAACGAACGGCTGGCCTACACAGGCGTAGGGAAGGTTGATATCACCAAAAACAGGGGACGCATCACACAGGCCTCCTGTATTGTTCAGCGTAGCTTGGGCATAGATCCCGGGTACATTGGCCAGGTTGACCAGATTGGCGCGACAACAGATCGACCAATCGATCGTCCAGAAATTACAGGGGGATAGGAATAGTGTCACCTCGAAGCGATAGCGACGCACTCCGGGCAGTGGACCACCATCGCAAGTGGTATTGCCAGCATCCGCCGGGCATGTCGGTGAAATGACATCGATCGAGGTGGGCAGCAAGTTGTCCACTGTAAAGACAACCCCGCAACTGTTCGAGAAGTTGAGCGTTTGCGGGGTGATGGCCACCCCGGTGCAATCCAGGAAAAGGTCGAGGAAAACGCGATACGTATTCCCTCCCTGGCATGCGTAGGTAATGCTGGCTCCCGAAAAGTGGTCAGCACGAGCCGCTCCACCGAAGAAGATGAAGGCTACGAGGAGAAAGCGGGTAAGAAAAGACATACGTAGAGCAGGGGCTACCATAAGACGCAGGAACTGAAGATGCGGTGGCCCAACGTTTCCACAAAAATAGGGGTGTTCTTTCCTCATAAGCCGCCTGTTCCTTTGGAATGGTAGCTCAGCATTCCAAGAACACCGTGTCGGAGGATCTATTAAACTTCCCACAACATTCCGGTAGCTGGCTATCCATGTACATTTGTCGGCTCGGGTGCCATCGCGCCGGAGCCATTGTTACCTAGCACATCGCCTGCCTCGCAACGATCGAAGTACGAGGGACCAGGACCCAACCGGACGAAACGGCTGCATTCCATGACCATGCCTTTGGCAACTATTCCTAGATCGTCGGCATCGCATGGCGATCCGATCGACAGACAGCCGAATCGAGCCGGTCTCCGTCTCTTCACCTTTCTGTCCGGCATCCTGCTCCTTTCTCTTCCTTTCGAAGGATACAGCCAGTCCGACACGGCCGTAGCCGTGCAACGACCGGATACGAGCCTGAGCAAGACACCCCAGTTGCCAGTGATCACGATTACGGCTGACGACCTGGACTCCGAATTGGGTGGACAGGACATCTCGGGCATCCTCCAATCATCCCGGGACGTTTTTACCGCCACGGCGGGTTTCAATTTTGGTACGGCGCGTTATAGGGTCAGGGGTTACGACTCGCGCAATATGCTGGTGAGCATCAACGGCATCTTCGTGAACGACATGGAAAGCGGCTGGGCTACATGGTCGCAATGGGCCGGATTGAACGATGTTACCCGATGGACGCAGGTCAGGACGGGAATCGCTCCCTCGCGCTTGAATTTCGGTGGACTCGGGGGCTACACCGATATCCATATGCGCGCAGGTGAAATGCGCAAGGGCGTCCGCGTTTCCTATGCCTCCTCCAACCGCGCCTACAGGAACCGCGTCATGTTCACCGCGTCCACGGGGATGCGGGCCGATGGCTGGGCGTTCACCGTGAGCGGGTCGCGCCGCTGGGCCGAGGAGGGTTATGCCGAAGGAACCTCGTTCGATGCCTACGCCTACCTGCTATCCGCCGAGAAGAAGATCAACGACAAACACAGCCTGGTCTTCTCCGGTTTCGGCACACCGATCCGGCAAGGCAGGCAAGGCCTGGCGGTGCAGGAAGCCTACGACCTGGCCGGGACGAACTACTACAACCCGAACTGGGGGCTACAGGATGGTGTGAAGCGGAACGCACGCATGAGCTTCGACCATAAGCCCATGTTGATGGCCAGCCATTACTACAAACCGGACGAGCACAGCACCTGGAACACCACGTTGTTCTACACCTTCGGCCGTGATGGCCTTACCGGACTACAGTGGTACGATGCCCAGGACCCACGGCCGGATTACTACCGCTACCTGCCGAGTTATTACGACAACGATAACAATCCGGTCCAGGCCGCTGTGTTGACCAATGCCTGGCAGACGGATGTCAATACGCGCCAGATCGACTGGGACCAACTGTATTTCGCCAACGGCAAGAACCTGTATACCGTTGAAAATGCCAACGGCACACCCGGCAACAGCATCACCGGAAACCGCAGCAAATACGTGCTCGAAGAGGTAAGGGCCGACCCTACACGGATCGGGATCAACTCCGTGTACAGCCGTGAACTGGAAAATGATGCCCATGTGACCTATGGTGGTAGCCTGCACCGCCAGTCCACACACTACTTCAAGACCGTGGAAGACCTGCTTGGAGGGGATTTCTGGGTGGATTACGACCAGTTCGCTTCACGGGATTTCAATGACACGCTTGTGGCACAGAATGACCTGGACAACACGAACAAGGTGGTGCGCGAAGGCGACACTTTCGGATATGACTACAGGATCCAGACCCGCCTCTACAATGCTTTTGCCCAGTACGAAGGGAATTGGAAAACGATCGAATACTACGGAGCACTTGAATTGACCTACACTGGCTTTTGGCGCGACAGTGAACTGAGGAATGGTCGCTTCCCGGAAAACAGTGCCGGCGTATCGGAAAAGCAGCAGTTCCTGACCTATGGGATAAAGGCCGGTGCGATCCATAAGATCAGCGGACGCCAGTTCGTCAGCGTGAACGCCGCCTGGATGACCAGGCCCCCGATCCCCCGCACCACCTATATATCGCCACGGACCAGGGATGCGGTGGTCGATGGCCTTACGAACGAATCGACCTACACGGGCGACTTGAACTACATTCTCCGCTTCCCTCGACTGAAGGGAAGGGCTACCGTGTACTACACAAAGATCATGGACCAGATCTGGTCGCGGAGTTTCTATCACGATGAATTCCGCACGTTGGTGAACTACTCCATGACCGGGGTGGACCAGGTGCATACCGGTGCCGAATTGGGCATCGAGACCAATCTGACCAGCACATGGACCTTGACGGCGGTCTTTGGGGGTGGTCGCTTCCTGTACGATTCCCGCCCTATGGCAACGATCACCAGGGACAACAGTCCTGAGGTTTTCGATGAGGACCGGGTCGTCTATTGGAAGAACTACCGTGTGGGTGGTATGCCCCAGACGGCTGCATCGCTCGGCCTACGATACAACTCGCCCAAATTCTGGTTCGCCGGTTTCAATGCGAACTACTTCGACAATGCCTACCTCGACCCCAACCCCGATCGCAGGACGAGCGAAGCCATTGGGAACTTCTTCGAGTCAGACCCCCAAGTGGAGCAATTGCTTACCCAGACCAAGTTGGACGCGAGCTACACGGTCGACCTCTTCCTGGGGAAATCCTGGCAACTGAAAGGGGGCAACCGCCTTGCCGTGAATGCCACGGTGAGCAACCTGATCAACAACCAGGAATTCCGCATTGGAGGCTTCGAGCAACTGCGTTACGACCGCACGGACATTTCCAAATTCCCACCCAAGTTCAGCTACCTCTTCGGGCGGAACTATTTCGCCATGGTGACCTTCAGCTTCTGACCCGAACATGACCTCATCCTTCCCCTACATGTTACGTAACCTGCTTTTACTGGGTGCCATCGCATTGCTCGTTGGCTCCTGCAAGAAAGAATTCGACTCGCCTCCGGTACGCAGTCTCCCTGTGGGCGAGGTGCTGACGGTAGCTCAGTTGCGGAGCGTATTCCAAGGCAACCCTGTGCGTTTTGGCGGAGATAGTTCCTTCTACGCGGTAGTCACTGCGGACGAACAGAACGGCAACCTGTACAAGAACATCTATGTGCAGGACCACACCGGGGCGATCCAGTTGCGCTTGGTGAATCCCGGAGGACTGTATCAGGGTGATTCCATCCGTGTGTACCTGCCGGGAACCATCCTAAGCAGCTTCAGCGGCATGCTCCAGCTCGACTCCGTGAACGTGGACAACAACGTTGTAAAACAAGCCACGCAGGTGAACAAGGCACCGACCACGGTCACCATTTCGCAGATCACACCTGCCATGCAGGGGATGCTGATCCGCTTGGACAGCGTTGAATTCGCAACTTCCGAACTAGGCCGGACATACGCCAATGCCGTGGATCAACAGACCGAGAACCGGACCCTGACGGACTGCACCGGAGCTACGGTTTTGGTAAGGACCAGTGGCTATGCGAATTTCGCGGGCACGCAGTTGCCTGAAGGACGTGGCAACTTCACGGCCGTAGTTGGCCAGTTCAACACGGATATGCAGCTCTTTATCCGCAATGTGAACGAAGTGCAACTGAACGGCCCACGTTGTGATGGCACCGGTCCTGGCCCATGCACCTACGCCGTGCCACCGGTAAGCAGCGTACAGCAGGATTTCAGCGATGTGCTACTGAACGACACGGACTACAACAACCCGAACTGGGTGAACACCCCGGTGACCGGAACCCGGGTTTGGCGAGGACGGGTATTCCAAAGCGACAAGTACCTGCGTGCCACATCCTTCGGTTCGAACCAGACCAACGAGGCGTGGTTCATCACTCCCCCCATTCAACTATCGGGAGGGTCCGTTTCGCTGAGCTTCCGTTCCGCGACCGCCTTTTGGAACGAGGCCTCATGGCCCAACCCGTTGACCGTGAAGGTGAGCACCGATTTCGACGGTTGCGATACCGATGCCGCCACCTGGACCACTATAACGGGGTATAGCGCTCCCACACAATCGACAGCCAACTACACCTTCGTGAACAGCGGAACGATCAATGTCAACGCTTTCCTGCCCGGTGGAGCCACGGGCAATGCCCACATCGCTTTCATCTACAACGGCCAGCACCCTTCCGGGGTGACCACCACGTTGGACCTGGATGACATCCTGATCCAACAGTAACGAGCAACACATCAACTCCTTCTGCCATGAAACATTTTACGCTCTACTGCCTTTTCGCGCTTCTGGGGAACACCTTGCAGGCTCAAGTCGTTTTTACCAGCGGTTTCGAAGACTGGACCGCCAACCTCCCGAGCGATTGGTTCGGTAGCAAATCCAACATCGCACAAAGCGGAGTAACGCAAGTGAGCGCCGATGTCCACGGTGGCTCCTTCGCTGTGCGCCTGACCAAGACCGGGACCGGACACCAACGTTTCACCACCCAGGTGCAAACGGTAGTGGCTGACCAGGCCTACGAGATCCGTTTCTGGGCACGTGGCGAAGGCCAGATCCGCGTTGGACTGTTCGACGGTCGCGCTACAGGTTCGGGATATGCGCCGTACAACCCCACCGGATTCGTCACGATAACCGGAAATACCTGGCAGGAGGTGGCCCTGAACGTCACCGCAGTTGTGGATGCCACGAATGCCGAGTTCATCCTGAGCGTGCAGAATACTGTTGCCCCTGAGCATATGGTCGTGGATGATGTGACCATTACAGCCATTACCGTTGCTCCTCCCCCGGTGGTCACCGTGCAGGATATCCAGACCACTGCGGCTCCCGATGGTGCTTCGCCCCTGGTCGGCCAGACGGTCACTACCAGCGGTATCGTTACGGCCATCACCACCACGCCGAGCAATGGCTACTTCATCCAGAACGGCTCCGGCAGCTGGAGCGGCATCTTCGTTTTCAATGCCCCTGGCACGCTCGCGATCGGCGACAACATCACCATCACCGGAGTGGTGGCCGAGTTCAATGGGCAGACCCAGTTGAGCGGTATCTCCGACCTGGAAGTGAACAGCACCGGCAACGCCATGCCGAACACGCCCATAACCACGGCCGAAGCCAACACCGAACCGTACGAAAGCGTACTTGGCACCGTGAGCAACGCCACCTGCACCGAAGTACCCGGTGGAGCCAACTTCGGCAAGTGGAAAGCGGACGATGGCAGTGGATGGGTGTATGTGGGCAAGCAGATCTACACCACGACCCCCGACCCTACATTGGGCCAGATCTTCCGCGTTACCGGCATCGTGCTGTACAGTTTTGGCGAGTTCAACCTGGTGCCACGCAACGCAGGCGATGTCGAACTGGTGACCGGTATGGCCGAGTTCGCTAACACGAGTGTTTCGATCTACCCGAACCCGAGCAGCGATCGTTTCGTGCTTGAACTCGGCGAGGTCGAGGGTCGCACCGAGTACATGGTCCGTGACATGAACGGTCGTCAATTGATCAATGGCATCGTGACCAATGTGCGCACGGTCATTCCGGCAGAGGGCCTTGCGAACGGTGCCTATATCCTTACGTTGCTCGACAACAATACCGTTCAGAGCTACCGGTTGGTCGTTAAGCACTGAGTAGGTCCAGTATCGAAAAAGCCCCGCACTTGTCCAGTGCGGGGCTTTTTCATGGCGCTTCGCGGATCAGGGCGCGAGGTCCTTAACAAGGACTATGAACACAGGGAAGTGATCACTGTAGCCGTCCTGGAAGGTATCACCCACATAGAAGCGGAACGGGTAACCCGCAAAGTTGCCCTCCTTCTGCCGCAGGTACGGCTCGTTGAAGATGCGTACGCCGTAGTAGCGGTACTTCCCACCTTCACCGGTAACAAGCGGACCGGAAACGAGGATCTGATCGAACAGGTTCCAGGCATCGCGCCAGGCCAGCGAGCCGATACCCTTGTGATAGGGTGCGTACATCGGATTGAAAAAACGACCGTCCACCGCATTGGCCTTGTCCCCGGAAGAGCGCAGGAAGCGCTCCACGCTTGGGTTGACCGGGTCATCGTTCAGGTCGCCCATGTAAATGATGCGTGCATCGGCATTCAGCGTCAACAGGGAGTCGCTGATATGCCTACCCAGTTCCGCGGCCGCCTTTCTGTTGGGCATCGAACGCTTTTCGCCACCGCGACGTGATGGCCAATGGGCCACCATGATGTGAATGGTATCGCCGTCGAGCACCCCGCTCACCAGCAGTTGATCACGGGTCCTGAAGTCGGGGTTGTCGGGCAGGGTGAGGCGATAACTCTTGTGGGCGTATACCTTGAATTGGGAGGGGTCATAGACCAGTGCCACATCCACACCCCGGCGATCGGGACCATCCTCGTGCACCACTTGATATCCTCGTTCCTTCAATGGACCGGTAGCGACCAGGTCCTCGACCACCTGCCGATTTTCCACCTCGGCCAGACCCAGCACCGCCATGCCGTTCGGATGCAGGTCCTTGCCCATCTCGCTGATGACCCTGGCCAGGTGCTCGAGCTTGCGTGCGTAACGCTTCTCCCCCCAGAGCTTGGCGCTGGCCGGCAGGTATTCGGCGTCGTCGGTGTCGGGGGAATCCAACGTGTCGTACAGGTTCTCCACATTGTAAAAGCCGATCAAGGCCGGGACGAACTCTTTCTGCTGGGGTCCGGCTAGAACGGCCATGGGCAACAAGTGGAGGCCGAACAAGAGGGAACAAATGAACTTGGACATGGGACCGAAAAGCTGGATAAGGCGACCAAATTAGCCCTTGTGGCGTGGGCCACCGTGTATGTCAGGTAAAGTGATCGCCAATTCTGAAAACGGGAACAACGGCAGCCTACCAATTGGCATGCCGATGTGCTCGGAGTACCCGTTCCTGTGGGCTTACTTTGGGGCATGGTACCGCGCACCCTTCCGACGATCCTCCTTCTGGTGACCATGGTGGGGACGATACCACTCATTGCGCAGGTACCCATCGACGATGCACGGGTCCAAGCTTTGGGAAGTTCGGTCACGGTGCGGGGCATTGTTACCAACGGCGCTGAATTGGGCGGTATCCGATACCTGCAGGATGGCACAGGTGCCCTCGCGGTCTTCCCGGGCACCGGGTCGATCGGTGGCTTTTCCCCCCAACGTGGTGCCGATGTTTCCGTGACCGGGGTGTTGAAGCTCTTCAATGGTCTGCTCGAATTGGATCCGGTCACGGCCTTCACGATCCATTCAACGAACAATGCGCTGCCACCTGCGCAAGTGATCGCGACCAGCGGAATGGGCGAGGGCACCGAAAGTGAGCTGGTGAAGCTGGTCGGCTGCACCTTCCCCGATCCTTCGGCACCGTTCTCAGCGGGCAACCGGACGTTCAACACCGGCGGTCAGACCGGTGCCATCTACCTGCGCACAGGGCACCCATTGATCGGCAGTGCAGTGCCAGCAGGGGTGGTCGATATGGTCGGGATCGTATCGCAGTTCTCTACCGCAACACCGCCGAGCGGGGGGTATCAGTTGCTGCCCCGGAATGCAGCGGACCTTGTTCCTTCGGTATCCATAGCCATTGTCGGCGAAATTCGCCAGACATCCATCGAGGCCACGGGCTTCACGTTGGAATGGACCACCAACGTGGCGGGTAGCGCCCATGTGCGCTACGGGCCGGATGCTTCGATGGGTTCGTTGGTTTCGGCAGGAACCGTGGGCACGCAGCATTCGGTCCCCCTTTCCGGTCTACCTCCGGCCACGGCTTTCCATGCCCAGGCGTACTCCGTGAACGACGATGATACCGCATGGTCGTCCATCCAGTTGTATTCCACCGCTTCTCCAGACCCGGGTAATATCACGGTCTATTTCAACAAGCCTGTGGACATCAGTGTGGCCACTGGCCCATATGCCATCGACCTGGGGACTGCGATCGATGATACGATCAAGGCCTACATGGACAGGGCGCTCAGCACGATCGATGTGGCGGTGTACAACACGACGAGCAACTTGATGGTCGATGCCGCCAACGGCGCCCATTCGCGTGGGGTGCGCGTGCGATGGATCGCGGAAGCAAGCAACAGCAACACGGCGTTGCAGGGCCTTCTTCCAGCTATTCCAGTGCTGTACAGGACCAACTCCACAGGCAGCGGCATGCACAACAAGTTCGTGGTGGTGGACGCGGATGGTGGACCGGATGCCTGTGTCCTGACCGGTTCGGCGAATTTCACCAATGCCGGATTCTTCAACGACCCGAACAACCTGGTGGTGGTTCGCGACATGGCACTTGCCCGCACCTACCGCAGCGAATTCAACGAAATGTGGGGAGGAAGCGGGCCACAACCCGAGCCTGCGAACAGCCGTTTCGGAGCAGCAAAGGCCGACAATACGCCACACCTCTTCAATGTGAACGGTACCCTCGTGCAGAGCTGGTTCTCACCCAGTGACGGGACCACCGCGAGGATCGAAGCAGCGCTCAGAACAGCCGATGAGCACATCGAGTTCGCGCTTTTTGCTCTTACCAGCAGCGACCTTACCGAAGCGCTCATCGACATGGCGGCCTTGCCGAACATGCTTGTGCGTGGCATGGTGGAAGAGGAGGACATGAACACCACCACCTACGATGCCTTGTTGAACGGCGGTGTGGACGTACGGCCGGACGGGGCACCGAGCAGCCTGCACCACAAGTACGCGATCGTGGACCGGGCATCGGCAACATTGGACCCGCAGGTGATCACCGGTTCCCACAATTGGAGCTTCAACGCGGAGAGCACGAACGATGAGAACACCCTGATCATTCACAGCGCCTTGGTGGCCGATCAATTCCACCAGGAATGGAACGCACGTTGGACCACTGCGGTGAGCTTGCCCGAACAGGCCACAAGCACCAATGGACCGGTAGTTTGGCCCAACCCCACCACAGGCTTGCTCCATGTGGCGCTACCCGACACCGGGAGCAACACGATCGCCCAAGTGGTCGATATGTCAGGACGCACCGTCCATTCCAGTGCAATGCCCAAGGGACATAACTCGCTTTCCCTGGAACACCTGGCCCCGGGCAGCTACGTTCTGCGGGTCGGACAGGATGGGCGGCATGCGCACTTCCGGTTCGTCATCGGCCGGTGATCAATACATCGGGAAGAGCAACGGGTGCCTCTCGTTGTACAGCTTTAGAAAGCGAAAGAGCACTTCGGTCGCGTTGCGCTGTTTCTTCTCCAAGCCACGGAATTCCTCCTGAAGCACCGGGTCGGCGGCCAATGCCTTGTCCATGCCAGCGGCATCGAAGGGATGGAAACCACCCGTATCCATGTCCAGCATCTGCTGCATCAGGATGGTGCGTGTGACCCCTCCGTAGGGATACATGTAGGGGTCCCAATCACGGTAGTTGAGCTCGTACACCATATGGGACAAACTGCCCATGAGCCCAAGCCGGTAAAAGCCGTTGCCTGCAGCGATGTAGATGGCATTGTTCTGGCAGAACCCCCACAACACCTCCTTGCGCAAACTTTGCCGCGCACCGGTGTCGGGTTGCCAGTACAAGGTGCTAACGGCACGCCGGATATCGGTTATCGGATGCCCTTGGTCATCGCGCAATCGTTCGATGGGTATCGTGGGGCTGTTCAAGCGGAAGTCCCGGAAGTCCCTGTAGAGGCCATCGTTCAATTCCATGCCGCCATGGTACAAGGACCAGGTGGTGTCCGTTTGGGCCGTAAGGCCGTGCCCCATGAGAAAGCCGATCACGACAAGCGCGGCGCGCATCATGCTTCGGAGGCGGCTTTGCGGATAATGGCCGTGACCACTTCGGGCGCCTGGGCATGTACCCAATGGCCTGCATAAGGGACGGTCTCGATCCGTGCGTTAGGGAATTGTTCCATGATCGCCGGGATGTCCTCCCGCAGGATGTAGTCGCTTTGACCACCCCGGACAAAGACCGAGGGCACCAACACCCGCTCCGGTCCGATCGCGGCAAGGATACCGTCCAGGTCCTTTGATAGCAGCTCCAAGTTGACGCGCCAAGCCAGCCGGCCCTCTTCCGCCCAGTACAGGTTCTTCAGCAGGAATTGCACGACCCCGGGTTCCTTGACCATGCTTTGTACATGGGCCTCCACTTCGCGCCTGGTGCGGCCTGGCGAAAGATCGGCGGTGCGCATGGCCTCGATGATGTGCCCATGGTTGTTGGCATGCTCGCGCGGGCTGATGTCCACCACCACCAATTGCTTGAGCAGGCCAGGCCAGCGCTGTGCGAAGACCATCGCCGCCTTGCCACCCATCGAATGGCCCACCAGCACGATGTCCTTCAGGCCGAGCCGTTCGACCAATGCATGCACGTCCGCTGCCATGAGCGCATAGCCCGTGGCCTTGGTGTGGGGCGATCGACCGTGGTCGCGCAGGTCGGCCAGGGTCACATCAAGGGCCGGCGTCCCTGCATCGGTCGGCTCTGCCAATTCACGGCCGATGCTTCCCCAATTGTCCGAAGTGCCGAACAATCCGTGCAGGACCACCACAGGCACAGCGCCTTCCGGTCCAATTCGGCGGTAATGCAGGTCGACGGTCATCGGAGTTCGCGCAGGTAAAGCCGCACCGCGTTATCCATGCCGAAACGAAGGGCATCGCAGATCAAGGCATGGCCGATGGAAACTTCGATCAGGCCTGGAACGTTCTTCACGAAGAACGCGAGGTTCCGGAGGTCCAGATCATGTCCCGCATTCACACCCAAGCCGAGCGTCGCCGCTCGTTCGGCCGCTTTCGTAAAGGGGAGCACGGCCGCTGCGGGGTCATGCTCGAACTGCAGCGCATAGGGTTCGGTGTAGAGCTCGATCCTTTCCGTGCCCGTTTCCGCAGCGCAAGCGATCTGGTCCGGATCGGTGCCCATGAAGAGCGATGTGCGGATACCCGCCTGCTTCAACCGCTCCACCACCCCGGTCAGGAGCGGGGCGTGTTTCCGGGCATCCCAACCGGCGTTGCTCGTCAACACACCCGGCGGGTCAGGAACCAGTGTCACCTGGGCCGGGCGCACTTCCAGCACAAGGTCCATGAACTCCTCCCCGGGATAGCCTTCGATGTTGAATTCCGTGGTCAACAGGGGTGCGAGCGCCAATACATCGCTTCTGCGGATGTGGCGTTCATCGGGCCTGGGATGTACCGTAATGCCCTGCGCACCGTAGCCTTCGATCTCCAGCGCGGAACGCAGCACATCGGGGTTGTTGCCCCCGCGCGCATTCCGCAACGTGGCGAGCTTGTTGATATTGACACTCAGACGCGTCATTCCTTGATCGGTTACCTTGGTCCCGGACCGGGCGCACAAAAGTAGGGACCCCGCCATCCAAAGGCCTTTCGCCATGCACGCCATCGACCTGATCACTTCGGATATTCCCCCACTCCGCCCTCAGGACGATATCGGGCGCGCCTTGGATTGGATGGAAGAGTTCAAAGTGGGCCACCTTCCGGTGGTCGAGGACCGGCGTCTGGTGGGTATCGTCAGCGACCGTGCCTTGGTGGACCGCAACGACCCTCTGGGTTCGGTGGGCAGCGCGATGGAACAGGTGGAAGTGCCCTTCATCCGGGGTGGCCAGCACATCTACGAGGTCATGAAGCTCTTCAGCGTTCGTGGCCTCACCGTGGTTCCCGTGTTGGACGAGCTGGGCAACTACCTCGGTGCCATCAGCGAACATGCCGCGTTGCGCAAGCTGGCGGAGGTGACCAACATCCATGAACCGGGAAGCGTGGTGGTGCTTGAGATGAACCAGAGCGACTACAGCCTGCACGAGATCGCCCGGATCGTGGAAGAGAACGACGCCCGCGTGTTGAGCGTTTACAGCCATTCGCTGCCGGACAGCATGTTGATCGAAGTGACGCTGAAGATCAACCGGGAGGACATCGCCGCCATCCTGCGCACCTTCGAGCGCTACGACTACTTCGTGAAGTCCACTTACCAAGGCTCCCTGTTGCACGACGACCTGCGCGACCGCTACGAGGAGCTGATGCGGTTCATCAACCTGTGAGCCCTGCACGGGAATGCGCCCGGCACACCTGATCACCCTGGTCGCCGTCCATTTGAGCACGGCACTGCAGGCCCAGCAGGCCCCGGAAGAACGGCCCCTGCGGATCCTCGGTGTTTCGGTCACGGGCAACAAGGTCACCAAGGAGTCCATCATCCTGCGTGAGCTGTTGGTGCACGAAGGCGACACCCTATCGGCCGATGTTTTCTATGAGCGCCTCGAACGGAGCCGGCAGAATTTGACCAATACCGGGCTGTTCAATACTGTTACGCTGCTTCCGGTGTATGTGGACATGGGTTCGGTCTTCGTGGAAGTGCGGGTGAACGAACGGTGGTACCTGTGGCCCGCGGTGATCTTCGACCTGGCCGATCCCAACTTCAACACCTGGTGGCGCACCAAGGACCTTGGTAGGGTCAACTACGGCCTTTACCTCTACCAGTACAACTTCCGCGGAAGGAACGAGACCGTCTACGCGCTGGCCCAGTTCGGCTATACCCGCCAGTTCGCGCTGCGTTACAAGGTTCCGTATGTGGACCGTGAACAACGCTGGGGCGTGAGCGCTGGCGCTGGTTTCCTCCAGCAGTCCGAAGTAACGGCCGGCACCGTGACCAACGAACGCACCTTGATCGCGAACCCCGAAGGGAGCAACCGCGACGAGTGGAAGGCCGACCTGGAGGTGACCCTGCGACGCCGGCACGATGTGCGGCATGCCTGGCGGCTGAACTACACGGACGCCAGCGTCACCGATACCATCGTACGCACCGCGGCCGACTACTTCGATGGGCCCAGCACGGGCTCGCGCTTCCTCGCCCTGGGTTACACGCTTACCTGGGACCTACGCGACACACGCATTTTCCCACGCAAAGGGCACCTCGCCGAACTGCGGGTGGATCGCCTGGGCATCGGCCTGCTAAGTCGGTCGGCACCCGACATCACCACCACCTATGCAACCTACAAGCACTGGTGGAAAGTCCACGACAAGTGGACATTGGGCCTTTCCGCACGCGGCAAATACACCTTCGGCATACCCCCTTATTACGTGCAGGAAGGCCTGGGCTATTCCCACTTCGTCCGTGGATTCGAGTACTACGTCATCGATGGCGAGCATTTCGCCCTGGCGAAGGGCAACGTGATCTTCCAGCTGATCAAACCCCGCACCAGCCGGGTGGAGGTCATCCCCTTGGAAGCCTTCAGGACCTTGTACTTCGCGCTCTACCTGGACCTCTTCGCCGATGTGGGCCGCGCGTGGGACAGCCGCTATGCCGAAGCGAACTTCCTGGCCAACCGCTGGATGAACGGCACCGGCATAGGCCTTGACCTGGTGACGAGCTACGACCAGGTGGTACGCGGCGAATACACGCTGAACTCCCTCGGCGAGCACGGATTCTTCTTACATTTCAGTCAACCCTTCTGATCCCATGCGCGTAGGTGTACACGGCCGCGAAATGCCCATTGGGAGCGCCACCATCGTGGAGCAGCTTCTGGCCCGATCGATCGCCCATGGCATGGAGCCCCAACTGACCCCGGAGTTTGCCCAATGGCTCGGGCGGTCGGGGGGGCGCGGTGCATGGCCCGTGTTGGGTGCCGGCGATCCGGCGCTTCAAGACCTGGACCTCTTCATCGGGTTGGGCGGCGATGGAACCTTGTTGGACACCGTGGCCTTGGTCGGGCGTTCCCAAGTACCGGTACTGGGGATCAATCTGGGGCGCTTGGGTTTTCTATCGACCGTGCGGTTGGAAGACCTGGACGCGGCACTGGACGCACTGCGCCATGGGCGCTATTCGCTCCAGGACCGGGCCTTGCTCGAGGTCACGGACCACCCGTCCCTCTTGGGCAGCACCAACTATGCCCTCAATGAGGTCTGCATCCACAAACGGGACAGCGCCAGCATGATCACGGTGCATGTGCATCTTGGGGCTTCCTTCCTCAACACCTACTGGGCCGATGGCCTCATCATAGCCACACCCACCGGCTCCACGGCCTACTCCCTCAGCTGTGGTGGCCCCATCGTTTATCCGACCAGCAATGCGCTGGTGATCAACCCGATCTCGCCGCACAACCTGAACGTGCGCCCGTTCGTGATCCCGGACCACTACACCATACGCCTGCAACTGGAGGCCCGGAGCGACCGATGCCTCCTGAACCTGGACTCGCGCAGCGTGGCCATCGACGGCCGAAGCGCGGTAACCATCCGAAGGGCACCTTTCGTGGTGAAAATGGTGCAAATAGAGGATGAGGACTTCCTGCACACCCTACGCACGAAGCTGAATTGGGGGCTGGATGTGCGGGCCACCCATGGCTTGGAGGACCCTTCCGGCCCAACTGGGTTAACTTCGGCGCCCTGAAACGGGTCACATACCGATCCGCACGCTTTTTCGTTGTGAAGCCGATGTTGCGCTATGCCTTGATCCTGCTGGCCTTTGGGGCTGTGCCGATGGTGCGTGCGCAGGTGAACGAGATCGGGCTTACCGGTGGGGGCATGTACTACATCGGCGACCTGAACCCCACCAAGCACTATCCTCGGGATACCAAACTGGGCGGGGGACTGGTCTTCCGCCACAACCTGAACGACCGGTACGCCCTTCGTTTCCAAGGTTTGTACGGAACCCTCCAGGCCTACGATAGCGATGCCAACGACAGCCTGCAGGTGTTGCGCAACCTGCACTTCCGGG
>JBIIYD010000035.1:0-16633 GCA_044347005.1 Flavobacteriales bacterium
TTTTCACGTTTGATAGCTCGATACAGCTGCCCAAGTCGGATCGCGGATTTGATATGTCGCGGACCAGTCTTCGGATGATCGACCACGGCATTCAATACGACTCCATCAGCCCGGATGTGTTCGCGAAGCTGGCTGGATAAGGCGCTTAGGAGAGGTTCATGTCTTGCCGCCCAGAGTGATCCGGGCCGTGTTCAACCTCTGATCACTTGCAAATGAACTTGGGTGCAGGCGTAACTTTGGTATACCATGAGCACCAAGGAACTGCGTGATAGGGCCACCAAAGCCATCGAGGGCCTTTCCGATAGAGCGCTGCTGCAACTCATTGAATTGCTCGAGGAGCTGAGGGTCGCTTCCATCGATAACGACGAGGAGCGGATCGAACGCATCATTGAAGAGAATCGGAACGTGCTTGTGCGCCTTGCGAAATGAACTCGCGTCCGTACGCGACTATGCGGCTGAAGTAGTGCCAGCGAATGAATGTCATGAGCAGACCAGAGATCAAAGCAGAAATCCAGAAGAGGTTGGACGAAGTACCTGATGCGATAATTCAGGAAGTCTTGGATTACCTGCGCAGTTTTCAAGCCAAGACCCCTGAAGAGCAAAAGCGCGTGATGGGCATGAAGCGGATACTCGATGACAAGCGGGGCCTGCTTTTGCGCTTGGAAGATTGATCGTCAGTGCGCTTGCGTACTTGCGGCACGCAGAAGAGCATGATATGATGTAACCCTTGAGGGACCATGAGCACCAAGGAACTGAAGCAAGCAATGATCGACAGGATCATGGAGATCCCCGATCAGGCACCGGAAAGCCTGTTGCAGCGTGTGTTGGAAGCCATTGAAGAATTGGCCAAGACAGAATCTGCGACAATGGAACGCATGTCCCGATTCCTCAAGAACATCGAGGAGGATAAGGCGCTCCTGCAACGCTTGGCGCAATGATCCGTCGATCCGAGGCGCTGTTCTACCACAGCGTGCTCATCGAACGTTTTGGCGGAGCGGACGGCATACGCGACGAGGGCCTGCTGGATGCCGCGCTGAACCGTCCGTTCGCCACGTTCGGAGGCATCGACCTGTTCGCTACTCCACAAGAAAAAGCTGCTGCGGTCATGCACGGTATCATCACCGGGCATCCGTTCCTCGATGGAAACAAGCGCACCGGCTATGCTTTGGCTCGTCTGATCCTTCAGGACGCTGGCTTGGATATCCATGCTTCAGAGAATGAACGGTACGATATGGTGATCCAGGTCGCCACCGGCCAGCTCGCTGTGGAGGGTATTGTGGCTTGGATGAAGGATCATGTGGTAACGTTATAACATTGTCGACCCAATGGCTCCGATAAATATCGGAGGACGCTACAGGTGCCCTGTAGCAAGATCGGCGAGTCCCCGGGCTCTCCTATCTTCGGATCGCCATGAACGTCTACGCCTTCATCACGCCGATCGTGGTGGCCCTGCTGCTGTTCGAGATCATCTACAGCATCCGGGCGAAGAACGGGATCTACAACTTCCAGGACACCATCACCAACCTGGGCACGGGCATCGGCAACCAGTGCATCAACCTGGCGGTTGCCTTCTTCGTGTACAAGTGGTATGGCTGGCTGTACCAGTTCGCGCCGTGGCAGGTGCCCACCACGTGGTACAGCATGCTCGGCCTGCTGGTCATTTCCGACTTCGTGTTCTACTGGTTCCACCGCACGGGGCACCGCGTCAACGTGTTCTGGGCCGCGCACATGCCGCACCACAGCAGCGAGGAGATGAACCTCTCTGTGGGCGTCCGGGCCAGTTTCACCCAACGCATTTTCCAGTTCCTCTTCTTCGATTGGGTGCTGGTGCTCATCGGCTTTTCGCCGGAACAGATCTATTCCGTGGCCGCCGTGCACCTGCTCATCGCCTACTGGCACCACACCCGGCTCATCGGTCGCATGGGCTGGTTCGAGAAGTACTTCGTTACCCCCAGCCACCACCGCGTACACCACGGCGTGAATCCGCAGTACATCGACAAGAACTACTCGGAGTTCCTCATCATCTGGGACAAGCTTTTCGGCAGCTACGAAGAGGAGAAGGAGCCGGTGTGTTTCGGCATCACGCACCCACCCCGCACCTGGGACCCCATCTACGTGAATTTCCAGTACTGGCGCCAGTTGTGGAGCGATGCCTGGCACACCAAGAGCTGGTGGGACAAGATCCGCCTGTGGTTCATGCCTACCGGTTGGCGTCCTGCGGATGTGTGCGACGAACCACCGCCTGCCGTGATCGGCTACACCCTCGAACAACAGGTGAAGTTCCGCAGTGAGCCCTTCCCGAACATGACCGGCTACCTCATAACCCAGGTGGCGCTCGGACTGGCCTACATGTACGTGGCCATCAACATGGCCTGGCCACTGAGCCCGCTGGACCGCATCATGCTCACCTTCGGCCTGTTCGCCATGATAACCAGCTGGGGCGGTATCATGCAGGCTAAACGCTGGGCGGTGCCCCTGGAGGTGTTCCGGCTCTTGTACATGGCCGGCAGCGTGGTCTTTGTATTGCACCGCACCGGGCTGCTGCCTTGGACGAGCTGGCTCACCATATTCGTGGCCATGGTCACAGGCCTGAGCATCCTCTATTTCTCGTTCCAAGTGCGCCAGCGTCTGGTCACGCCCATGCGTCCCTGAATCATGCAGGATCCCTACAGCTTCGTCGGTCATTTCTTAGACACGTTCGGGCCACGCCGGGCGGGGTCCGAGGCCGAGACCAAGGCCCAGCATTACCTCGGCGACGAGTTGCGGAGCTTCTGTGACCATGTCGCCGTTGAACCGTTCGACGCGGCGCTACGTGCCAAGTTCCGATCGTTGCGCCTGTTCACACTGGGGTTCGTACTCGCGTTGCTGCTTCCCTATTGGTCACCGACCGCCGCCCTCGTGTTAGCGCTTCTGAACGCGGTTGGCTTCCTGTTCCACTTCGTCCTGTTCCATGCAGTGCTGGATGGACTCTTCCGGCAACGCCGGTCGCACAACGTCATCGGCACCATAGAACCCAAGGGACAAGCGGAGACCACCCTGCTCTTCGCGGGCCACATGGACAGCACGCCGGAATTCATCTGGTGGTACTGGTTCAAGGGTTGGGGTGCGCGCATGATGGTGTTCGCCGGTTTCTCCTGGTTGCTTTTACCGCTGTTCTACACGGTGGCCTTGGTGGCCGGCTTCACGGTTTGGATGAGCATTCCTTGGTGGGTCTTCGTGGTATTATCACCCTTGTCGCTGGCCTTCTTCTTCATCCATGGAAAACGCATCGTTCCAGGCGCACAGGACAACCTCAGCGGTGTGGCCGTGGCCTTCGAGGTGGCGCGTCGACTGGCCAATGGTGATCGACTGGAACGCACGCGCATCCGCGTCGTGAGTTTCGGCGCGGAAGAGTGCGGGCTGAAGGGTTCAGGCGCTTATGCACGACGCTACAGGGAACAACTGAAAGCGGAGAACACGCATGTTGTCAACCTGGACGGTATCATGGAGATCGATCACATGTTCGTGATACAGCGCGAACTGATGGCCATGCAGACCCACCACGCGCCCCTCGTGGACAAATTGTTGGAGAGCTTCGAAAGGGCCGGCCTTCCGCCAAAGCGCGGCACCATCCCCATTGGCGGCACCGATGCCAGCAGCTTCAGCGCTCGGGGCATTCCTGCTGCATCCATCGTAGGTATGCCTATGGGCAAGCTTCACCCCACCTACCACACCCGATTGGATACCTTGGACTGCCTGGACCCGATGACGATGGACCGCATGAGCACTGTGCTGGTGGACTTCGCACGGACTTGGGATCGAAACTCAGTAGCGCGGCACTGATCGCACCCTGCTGGTCTTTTTCCGCTGTGGCGCCCTTCGCAAACACGCGGTTGCCTAAGGGTCACCGCACGGTTCACCGCGCATGACTACCTTCGGGAAGTTCGTTCGTTGCGTCCATGACCACAGAGAGCCGTTTCCAAGAGGGCAGCGGGTCTTGACAAACCACCTGGACATCCGGCGAACATCACCAGTCCGACACAAGTATGGCAAGATCGAAGACTACGTTCAACAAGCGCGAGCTCGAGAACAAACGCTTGAAAAAGCGGGAGGATAAGCAGCTGAAGAAAGAAGAACGCAAGTCCGCTTCTCCAGGTGGTGGCCTGGATAGCATGATCGCCTATGTGGATGAGAACGGTGTGATCACCAGTACGCCTCCCGATCCCACGAAACGGAAAGTGGTGGATGCGGAAAGCATCGAGCTTGGTGTGCCGCGCCGTTTGGAGGCTGATGCCGACGCGATCCGCGTGGGCCGTGTGGACTACTTCGACCATTCGAAGGGCTTCGGTTTCATCATGGAGCAAGGCACGCAGGAACGCTTCTTCGTTCACGTCAGCGGCCTCTTGGAGGAGCTGAAGGAGAACGACGTGGTCACCTACGATGTGGAGCGTGGACAGAAGGGTATGAACGCCGTACGGGTGAAGAAATACCAAGCACCGGCTCCTTCTGTTCCAGCAGTAGCTCCAGCAGCATCGGCCGATGCGGAGCCTGCTCCGGAGAAGGACTGACATCCCGTTCTCGGACGTAAGGTCCAGGTCATCACTTAGGTGCGGTGTGGTGGTAGCGCGCTGCGTGAACGCTCCCGCATCTAGCGCGGATACTACCTTCCCGCTCCTCTTCAGCCTTGGCGATGCGTAGCGAGAACGTCCCATTCCCGGTCATGGACCGCCGCATCCGGGGCCTGTTCGCTCTGGCCCTGCTACTGCGTGCGGCATTCGTGCTGTACCATGCCCATCTCGGTTGGCAACTTCGGAATGACCCCAGCATGTACCTCACGCTGGCGCAGAACATGCGACACGGTGTATACAGCATGTTCCATCCGCTGGATATTCCGGACACCATCAAGGTGCCCGGCTATCCGGCGCTTTTGTGGCTGCTTCGTGGGAATGTGGCCGCAGTACTCGCCGTGCAGGTCGTGATCTCAGCGATCAAGGTCCCGCTCGTCTTTCTGCTGGCTCGCACCGTTGGTCTCCGCCAACCATTTTCCCTGATCGCTGCGGCCCTGATCGCTGTTGAGCCCATGGACATCCTGCTCTCGGGCCAGGTGCTTACGGAGAGCTTGTTCACCACGTTGGTCTTGGCGGGGACACTACTCATTCTTCACGGAATCCATTGGCGTCCATTGCTACTCGCAACCGTGTTGTTCGCCGCTGCATCCTGGGTTCGGCCCAATGGTATCTGGCTTGTTCTTCTGGCCAGCATTGCCGGTTATTTCTGCGTACACCGCAGCATACATAGGTCGCTCGCTTTCGTGGCGGTGGGCTTGCTACTGCTGCTACCCTGGGCCTTGCGCAACCAGTCAGCCATGGGCCGCTTCTACCTCGGCGACAGCGCTGCGGTAGCAGCCGCCTACTATCAGGTTCCCGATGTGCTGCACGCTGCGAACGATCCGCGAGGGGGAACTTACCCCAAGGCCCTTCGCGACCGCGCCGCCAGCATGGATTGGGAAGACCGAAACAGCTTCCACACCTTTTTCGATGGCCTGCGCAGTGCAACACGAAGTACGCTGGTGGAATATCCCGTGACCTGGATACATGTCCACCTCGGCAAGGCGGTACGCATCTACCTCGCACCGGGTCGGGGACACATCCGGACATTCTTCGGGAATATCGCTGGGATGCAGTACGCCCTGCTCATCATTTCCGCAGCATTCTCCTTGTTACTTGCATTGGCCTTGGTGGTATGGCTCATCCACATCAGGCAACTTCCTTTCTGGCTGTGGATGCTACTGCTCATCTCAGGCTACCTGATCATGTCAGGCGCGCTCACTACCAGCGATGCACGCTTCAAGAACCCTGCAATGCCCTTGCTGTTGGTGGGTGTGGCTTGGGCTGTGGAACGCATTCAGGATCGGCTCGAAAAGCACGGGGACCCAGCGTAGCGTTCCGAAAAAGCCACGACCCGGCCTCTCTTCAAACCCGCACCCAACGCTACCTTGCCCCACATGCAACACATCCTGGCTTTCTTGCTCATCCTGCTGTTGGGTGGTAGTGCAATGGCACAATCCACCGACCTGCGCGCCTTCGATCGCGAAGCACAGGAGAATGCCAAAGGCTACGCCTGGCTGAACTGGAGCGTTCACGCGATCGGTCACCGGCTTACCGGCAGTCCGCAAGGCGCCATGGCCGAACGCGCGGCGGATAGCTTATTCCGGGCATCTGGTCTTGAACATGTCAAGCTGTTCCCCTTCGAGGCACAAGCCTGGTCGCGCGGCCGTGTGCAGCTCACCGTAGGCGATGGCATGGGCTTCCTGCACTTGCAGGCCGTGGCGCTTGCCAACACCCCACTGGAAGCCGATGTGGAGGCCGAACTGATCGACGCTGGCAACGGGCTGCCCGAAGACCTGGACCGCGTTGGTGAAGCACTAAAAGGCCGCGTTGTCCTCGTGAACATCGGGCTTGTGGATGCACCGGAAGGCACGAAGAACCTGCACCGCAGCGAGAAGGCCGCACTGGCCTTGAAGCGTGGCGTTGCAGCGATCGTGTTCGTGAACCAGGTGGATGGCGGCGTACTGCTGACGGGAACGGCCTCCATCGACGGAACACTGATCCCTGTTCCTGCGGCCTGTATCGCCACAGAAGATGGAAAGACGCTCCGTGAACGGTTGCAAAAGGGCGAGAACCTGAGCGCGCGCTTGGGCATGAACAACCACAGCAATGTGGTGCAGGCCAACAACGTGATCGCCGAGATCCGCGGTACGAAATACCCCGATGAGGTGATCCTGGTGGGCGGCCATTTGGACAGCTGGGACCTGGCATCCGGCGCTACGGACAACGGCCTCGGCTCCTTCTCCATCCTGGACCTTGCCCGGGCCATGCAAGCCATGCCCACCAAGCCTGAACGCACGGTGAGCTTCGTGCTCTTCATGGGTGAGGAACAGGGCCTATTGGGCTCACGCGCCTTGGTGGAACATTACCGCAGCACCGGCGAGCTGACCAAGGTCCGCTGCATGATCAACCTGGACATGAGTGGCAACCCGCAAGGCTTCGGCATTGGCGGGCCAGCGGGCTGGGCGGAGCTGCTCACTGGTCAATGCGCTACGATCCGCGGAGTGGATAGCGTCGTTTTCGAGGGAAAGGTCACTGAGCGGGTTTGGCTGCACAGCGACCACCAGCCCTTCCTGCTGGCAGGCGTACCTGTGCTCTACCCCATCAGCGACCTCGGAAAACACGTCTACGGCTGCTACCACAGCAGCTGCGACGACATCCACCTGGTGGAACCGCAGGCTATGGTGAACAACGTGCGTTTCACCGGCATGCTGGTATACGGCCTTGCGGGGGCCGAGAGCCTGCCGACCCACTTCAGCACCACGGAATTGCGCGAACGTTTAACTGCGGAAGGGCTTGAGCAGCCCTTGCGGATCGGCGGCGACTGGCCTTGGCAATAGGGGCTTACCAGCCGCCCTTTTCCTTACCGCCCTGGGCACCCTTGGGAGTCTCCAGGTCACGGTCGAAGAGGTACAATCCGCCCTTGTCGTTGCCGATCAGGTTCAGCTTGTCGATCAGGGTGCGGGCCAAGGCCTCCTCCTCGATCTGCTCGCTCACGTACCACTGCATGAAGTTATGCGTGGTGTAGTCCTTCTCCTTCAGGCACAGGTCCACAACACTGTTGATCTCGTTGGTAACCTTGGTCTCGTGGTCCAACAGGGCCTTGAAGATCTCGGTGATGGTCTTGTAGTTGGTTCCGGGCTGCTTAAGTGCCGGGATCACGGCCTTGCCTCCGCGCTCGTTGATGAACTTCACCAGCTTCAGCATGTGTACACGCTCTTCGTCGCTGTGCGTGTATAGGAATGCCGCTGTACCACTAAGGCCCTGATTCTCGGCCCAGGAAGCCATGGCGAGGTAGGCCTGGCTGCTGTTCGCTTCAATGGCGACTTGGCCGTTCAGGGCCGCTTCGATCTTCTTGGAAAGCATGCTGTACAAAGGATTGAGGGGTCAAAGGTAGCACCCCCTCCCCTACCTCTTGTTGAAGTTGTTCATGGCGCTTTCCACGCCCAACAGGCCGAATTGGAAAACGGCCTTACAGGCCAGCTCGATGCGGTCGGCCAGGGTCTTGCGCTCTTCAGCATTCCAGGCACCGAGCACGTATTCGCTCTGGCGCCCCTTCGGGAAATCGCTTCCGATGCCGAAGCGCAGGCGCGGGAACTCTTCCGTTCCGATGAGTTCGATTATGCTCGTAAGCCCGTTGTGACCACCTGCGCCGCCCTTGGGCTTGATGCGCACCGCTCCGAAGGGCAGGGCGAGGTCGTCGGTGATCACGAGTACGCGCTCGGCCGGGATGTTCTCCTGGTCCATCCAGTATCGCACCGCCTTCCCGCTCAGGTTCATGAAGGTGGCCGGCTTGATCAGGATGAACGTGCGCCCCTTGTGCCTGATCTCGGCACGATCGCCGTAGCGGGCGGGCGAAAAAACAACGCTGGATGCCCCCGCAAGGGCATCCAGCGTCTGAAATCCAATGTTGTGGCGGGTATCCGCGTATTCCGGACCCGGGTTGCCAAGACCAACGATCAAGTACTTCATCGGCTGCCGCTCTGGAAGTTCTTCATCCAAGTGCCCCCGACGGACTTCGTGTCACGAAGGTCCTATCGAACGAGGCACTACTTCTTCTTGGCGGCTGCGGCTTTCTTGTCGTCCGCAGGTGCGTCACCTTTACCGGCTTCCACCACTTTCTTGCTCATCTTCACGGAGACCACCACATCGTCCGGACGCTCGAGCAGTGTGAGTCCCTCGAATTTCAGGTCCTTCACACGGAAGCTCTGGTTGAGGTCCATGTCGGCGATGTTCAGCTCCAAATGCTGGGGAATGTTCACTGGCAGTCCCTTCACGCGAAGCTTGCGCATGGACTGGTTCAACGAACCGCCCTTGCGCACACCTACGGGCTGGCCCATGAGGCGGATGCTAAGTTTGGCGTTGGTGGGCTGGTCCACTTTCAACTCCAGGAAGTCAACGTGCACCAACGCATCGGTGGTCGGGTTGAACTGCTTCTCGTGGATCATGGCCAGGGTCTTGTTGCCGTCGAGGTCCAGCTCGATGCCGTTGACCTCCGGGGTGAAGACCAGCTTGTTGATCGCGGAAGCCTCCACGCTGAAGTGTACTACGTTCTCGCCTCCGTAGAGCACGCATGGAACGCGCTTTTCGCGACGCAGTTGGGCGGCATCCTTGGAGCCGATGGTCTTGCGGACGTTGCCGCTGAGCGCTACTGTGTTCATGACCGTTGAGTGGTTATGCTATGATGAAATGGCTGCTGATGCTTTCGTGACTGCGTACCCGACGGATGACGTCGGAGAACAATTGGGCCACGGTAAGCTGCTTGATCTTGGCCGTCGACGCTCCCGCCGCCGGCCGTAGTGGAATGGTATCGGTAACGATCAGCTCCGTCAAGGAGCTGCGTTCAATGCGTTCGTAGGCTTCTCCGCTGAGCACGGCATGGGTGCACACAGCGCGCACGCTCACGGCACCGAGGTCCATCATCATGTCGGCGGCCTTGGTGAGCGTTCCGGCGGTATCGATCATGTCGTCCACCAGAACCACGTTCTTGTCCTTCACATCGCCGATGACCGTCATGCTCTCGATCTGGTTGGCCACCTTGCGCTGCTTGTAGCAAATGGCCATGTCCACACCCAGGTGCTTGGCATAAGCGTTGGCGCGTTTGGTGCCCCCCGTATCCGGCGCGGCCATCACCAGGTCCTTAAGCCCCATTTCCTTGATGTGGGGAAGGAAAATGCTGCTGGCGAAGAGATGGTCCACGGGCACTTCGAAGAACCCTTGGATCTGGTCGGCGTGCAGGTCCATCGTAATGATGCGGTCCACGCCCGCTGCGGTGAGCATGTTGGCCACCAACTTGGCGGCAATGCTCACGCGGGGCTTGTCCTTGCGATCCTGGCGGGCAAAGCCGAAGTAGGGCATCACCGCTACGATGCGTTTGGCGCTGGCCCGTTTGGCCGCGTCCACCATCATGAGCAACTCGAACAAGTTGTCGCTCGGTGGGAAGGTGCTCTGCACGATGAAGACCAGTTCACCACGTACGGTCTCCTCGAAACTCGGCTGGAATTCCCCATCACTGAAGCGGGACACCGTGACTTCGCCAAGCCGTTCGCCGCTTGAGGCGGCGATCTTCTCGGAGAGGTACCGGGTGGCGGTGCCGCTGAAGATCTTGGAACTTTCCTGCATGTCCGTTCGGGAGAAAGGGCTGCAAATGTAGTGATCTTCCGCAGGTTATCAACATGTGTTGGTAGTAGAGCCTTGGTGGGGCCCATCCTGCCCGCTGATGAGGCTGCGACCTGGGCCCCGCTCCTCGCCCGACCTCGTTCGCAGGGGGGTCCCAAAGCGCCCCTTGCGATCCGGAAGCCAGCCGACGGCCGCCTAACTTGCGGCGCCTTTTGCACCCACCATGCCCAAAGAACGCACCGACCGCAACCCCATGCAACTCTCCGAGGATGTCCTTGCGGCCGTACGCCGTGCCGGGCGAGCCGGGATCACCAGCCAACAGCTTGCGCTCCAGCTCGGTTTCAAGGACAAAAGCTTGCGGTACCAGCTCTTCGATGCCATCGATCATTTGCTGGACGAAGGACGCATCGATAGTGGGAAAAAGGGGCGGTACACCGTTCCCGAAAGCGCTCGGGAGAACAGCACCGAGGGTACCATCGACATTATCGCCAGTGGCGCGGGCTATGTTAGGCTGGGGCAGCTCGGACTGGACGATGTCTACATCGCCCAGCGCGACATCGGAACGGCGTTGCACGGCGACACCGTGCGGATAACCGTGCAAGGTGGGCGGGGCAGCCGCTCCGAAGGCAAGGTGCTGGAGGTGCTCAAGCGTCGGAGGACCGAATTCGTGGGTACCATACACAAACACGAGGGGCGCACCATCCTTGTGGCCGATGACCAGCGTGTACAAAAACCCTTCTTCATTCCACCCACCGAGGTGAACGGGGCCAAGGAGGGCGATAAGGCCATCATGGAGCTGGGTGAATGGAAGGATGCACGGGACCTGGCACGGGGCAAGATCCTGCGCGTGCTGGGGAAGGCGGGCGAACACCAGGTGGAGATGCACGCCATCCTGGCCGAATTCGGGCTGCCCTTGGAGTTCCCGGAAAGCGTGTTGAAGGCCAGCGCCGAGATCCCCGACGGGGTAACGGATGCCGAGATCGCCAAACGGCGTGATGTAAGGCACATCCCCACCCTGACCATCGATCCCGATGATGCCAAGGACCTGGATGATGCACTCAGCGTTCGCAAGCTTGCGAACGGTAATTGGGAGATCGGCATACACATCGCCGATGTAAGCCATTATGTGCGCCCGGGTACCGTGGTGGACATGGAAGCGGCATCCCGTGCCACCAGCGTATACCTCGTGGACCGGGTGGTGCCCATGCTGCCGGAAAAGCTCAGCAACGACCTGTGCTCCCTCAATCCGCACACGGACAAATTGAGCTTCAGCGCCATATTCGAGATCGACGATAGCGCCCGGCTCCGGGACGAATGGTTCGGGCGTACGGTGATGCGCTCGCACCACCGCTTCGCCTATGCGGAAGCGCAGGCGATCATCGACGGTGGTGAGGGGCCGTTCAAGAACGAAGTGCTTACCCTGCACCGCTTGGCACAGATCATCCGCAAGGAGCGTATCGCCAATGGTGCGCTCGAGATCGGTGGCAACGAAGTGAAGTTCAAGCTGGACGAAAAAGGCCGGCCGCTGAGCGTTTACGAGAAGGTGATGGGACCTGCGAACTGGCTGATCGAGGAGTTCATGTTGCTGGCCAACAAACGGGTGGCGGCATCCGTGGGCAAACCCCGCCAGGGAAAGGCACAACCCTTCGTGTACCGCGTACACGACCTGCCGGACCCCGAGAAGGTGGCCCAGTTGAGGGCCCTGGCAAAAAGCTTCGGCCACGAACTGGATACCACCAATGCCGAGGACCTTCCCCATGCCATCAACCAGTTGCTGCGGGACGTTACCGGTACCGAAGAGGAGAACATCATCAAACAAGTGGCCATCCGAAGCATGAGCAAGGCCATTTACACCACCGAGAACATCGGGCACTACGGCCTGGGCTTCGAGCATTACACCCACTTCACCAGCCCCATACGCCGCTATCCCGACCTGCTGGTACACCGCGCCGTTGCCCACTACCTGGCAGGGGGCAAAGCCCTGGACCAACAGCAGCTGGAGTTGAGCTGCAAGCACAGCTCGCGGATGGAGAAACAGGCGGCCGACGCCGAACGCGCAAGCATCAAGTACAAACAGGCCGAATTCCTGCGCGACCGCGTGGGCGAGGAATTCGACGGCATCATCAGCGGCCTTACCAACTGGGGCATTTACGTGGAGCTCGTGGAGAACAAGTGCGAGGGCATGATCGGCCTGCGCGAGCTACCGGGCGATGTGTTCCGCTTCGACCAGGAACGCTACACCGTGGTGGGCCAACGCAGCAGCCGCAAATTCCGCCTTGGAGACGAGCTGCGTGTTGTGATCAAAGCGGTGGACATGGACCGCCGTAGCGTGGACTTCGGACTGGCTGGCGAAGTGATGAAGACCACCTCCGGCAAATTCGAGCGCCGCACCCCGAAAGCCAAGGGTGCACCCGAACGTAAGGGCTTCAGGCAGGCGCCAAAGACCAGCAAGAAAAAAAGCAGCAAGAAGCGATAGTGGTGTCTTCGCTCCGTTCGGAAGGTGTAACGGGCCTTGCAATGCGGTTCTGTGTTCACAGGGGTGCCCACCATGGCGCCGTGCTCTTCCGCCCGGGCCCACAAGGTCGAGTTGCCCTCTCTTATGGACCATGCACCACATATATTCGCTGGCCTATCGAACACGAATGAGGACCGCACTTTTCCTTGGGGCCGTATTGCTACTATCCGCTTGTACCACCGTTAAAAAAGTGGAGACGGCCAAGACCTTGGAGATCTATGGGCCGGGCGTGATCCAGAACCCCGTTATCACGGACCTGGATGTCCGGAAGCAAAAAGTGCGGGGCACGGCCTCCGGGCGAACCTCGGCAACGGAGTCCTTGAAGAACATGGCTTTGGCCAATGCGATAAGAACAGCGAATGCCGATCTGCTGGTAGCACCCGTGTACGAGCTGGAAACCAGCGGAAGGCGAACCACCGTGACCGTCTCCGGATTTCCAGCCACCTACACGAATTTCAGGAGCGCCACCGCCTCCGATTCATCCTTGATCGACGCGGGATACATGCACCGTGCGAATACGGCCGTGGCGAACGATGTAAAAGCACGCAAAGGCGGCGCAGGTTGGATCGTTGCTACAGTACTTACCGTGGCAGCGGTGCTCGTAGTGATCTTGGCTTGGTGACCCCACAGCGCGCGGACCGGACCCCGCAGCGCGATCAGACCAGGTTCAAGCGCTTGGCCAGATCGTCCTTGTAACTGCCACCGATCGGGATCACCTTCTTGTCGTTCTCCAAGATCAGGTTGGGCTGCTCGATCGCCGTGATCTTGTCCAGCCGTACGATGAAACTGCGGTGCACGCGAATGAACTCGTTCTCCGGCAGTTTGGACTCGATGTCCTTCATGGTACTGTGGATGGTGTAACGCGTGTTCAGCGTATTGATCACCACATAGTCCTTGAGCGCCTCCACGAAATAGATGTCCTTCGTATTGAGCTTCACCAAGCGGCTGTTGCTCTTGACGAACATGATATCGCGGCCGCTTTCCTTGTTCTCCACGATGGCATACAACAGGTCCCTCTCCTTCAGCACCTCGGCCTCCTTCTTGTGCTTGTAGAGGGCCATTTCGATCGTCGTGTGTATGTCGATCTCCTTGAACGGCTTGATGATGTACCCGTAAGGCTGCGTGACCTTGGCCTTGGCCAGTGTGCTTTCGTCGGCGTAGGCGGTCAGGAAGATGACCGGAATGTTGGTCTCCTTGCGAATGGCATCGGCCGCTTCGATCCCGTTCATCTCGCCCTTGAGCATGATGTCCATGAGGATGATGTCCGGCCTGTGTTCGAGCGCCAATTTCACAGCTTGTTCGCCGGTGCTTGCAGCACCCACCACACCGTAGCCCAGCTTTTTCAGGCTGTGCTGAATGTCCTTGCTCACGATACTCTCATCTTCTACTACAAGGACATTGGTCTGCGCCATGGAGAGATTCACTTGATCCGATCAAAAGTAAGCAAATAAGACACCCCTCCGCTCGTTTCCATGGTCAATCGGCCATCCAATTGTTCCACCAGGGTGTGCACCAATTCCAATCCGAGATTGGCGTCGCGCTCAGGATCGAAGTTGGGGGGTGCTCCCACGCCATCGTCCGCGAGCGAGATCGACACCTGTTGGCCCGTCAAATGCAATCCCATCCGGATGACCCCTGCACGGCCGTCCGGAAAGGCGTGCTTCAGGGCGTTGCTGATCAGTTCGTTCAGGATAAGACCACAGGGAATGGCCTGGTCCAGCATCAATTCGACCAGATCGAGGTCGGATTCGAGTTGCACCTTGCCCGTGAGGCTGTAGCTCATCATCAGGTTACGGCTCAACCCTTCCATGTAGTCGGCCAGGTCGATAGAGCTGAAGTCCTTGTTCTGGTAAAGGCTTTCGTGGATGAAGGACATGCTGCGGATGCGGTCCCGGCTATCTCGCAGCAGTTCTATCATGCGCTGGTCCTCCCCCACGTGGGCGGTCTGCAGGCTGAAAATGCTGCTCACGATCTGCAGGTTGTTCTTTACCCGGTGGTGTACTTCCTTGAGCAACACCTCCTTTTCGTGCAGGTTCTTGAGCGTCTCCATCTGGGATTGCTTCCTGTCCGTGATGCCATAGGCCAGGCAGGAAAGCTCCTGCACCGCTCCGTTCACGACAATGGGGTTCAGGAAATTTTCCACCCAGATCGTCTGGCCATGCTGGTCCACCAACTGCGCTTCGAACTGCTGTGGCTTTCCCTTTAATGCGGCCTTGTAGTGGTCGAGGTATTTGTTGTTGTTGGAACCCGCGGCATGCGCGGCCACATCGGTGATGAATATGTCACCGACTTTCATGTCGATCCCGAAATCGGACCGGATGGTTTTCTGGAAATGGTCGTTGCAGGAGGTGATCCGGAGCTTCTTGTCCAAGGTCCAGAACATCATGTTGGCCGAACTATCGAAGATGGCCTGAAGCCTGGCGGCCTGGTCGCGCACCTTGTCCTCGGCCTGTTTCTGCTCGGTGATCTCGTGCCCCACCCCGAACACTTCCTGGACCTTGCCATCGGGACCGATCACCGGGCTCAGGAAGATCTCGTTCCAGATGTGTTTCCCCGCTACATCGAACCGTTCGGTCTGGAAGCGCGTGGGTTTGCCAGCGAAGGCTTCAGCGTACTTGGCCTCCCAAAAAGCATGGTATTCCGGGTCGGCAAAGCGTTTGCGCGGCTTGCCCGGATCCGTGTTGATCTCGGGCTCCACTCCGTACATCCTTTTGATCATGGACGCGTAGCCCTCATTGTACGACGTGAGCTTGATCTGGTGGTCCACGGTCCAGAACATGTGATCACTGCTTTCGAACAGCGCCCGCAGCTTGGCCTCGTGCTCCTGTACCTGGCGTCGTGCTTTCTGGACATTGGTCACATCCCTGAAGATGGAACGGGTCGATACCGAGCGACCCTCCAAACGGTGCAGGTTCGTACTGCCTTCCACCATCACCTCGCGACCGTCCTTGGTGATGAAGATGGTCTGCAATTCGGCCACCTCCTTACCGTCCATAACACGCCCCAACATATCCTCGCAATGCTTGCGCTGGTCCGGATGTACGATGTCCAGAATGGTCACCTGCTCCAACTCGGCATCCGAATAGCCGAGCGTATTCCGCCAGGCAGCGTTCACGTATTGGAAGCGACCCTCGGCATCGACACTTTGGATCAGGTCCGTGGCATTCTCGAACAGGTCGCGGTACCGCTCCTCACTGGCGCGCAAGGCCTCCTGATCAAGTTTCATGCGCGTGATATCACGGGATACGCCCATGACGCCGAGGAACACGCCATCCTCATCGAAAAGCCTCGATGCGGCCAGGAACGTCACGAATTCTTCGCCCGTGCGGGTGATGTTGCGGATCTCCCCGGAGAACATGCCATGTGCACTTAGCTCCCGCTGTACCATGGCATACTCGGCAGGGTCCGCGTAAAGCATCGCGGAACTACCGCCCATCACCTCCTCCGGCTCCCAGCCGAAGCGCAATGCTGCGGCCGGGTTGTACTCCGTTATGCGCCCTTGGGGATCGGCTGCGAGGATCATGTCCAGCGAGCTGTCGATCAGGCTTCGTGCAAAGCGCTTGGACCGGCGCAATTCGTTCTGCGTACTCCAGTGCTCGTCGATCTCATGGCGCAACACCTGGTTCACCTCCTCGGCCATCCGCATTCGGGTCCGGTGCTCCAGCAGTTCCTGCTGCACACTATGATCCTGCAAGGTCAATTGCACGGAGGGTTGCCCTTCGTGCACACTTTCGGAGGCGAACAGGACAAGCTTGCGACCATTGATCCTTGCCGGTAGCGGCCCGATCTCCTTGCCGCTTCCTACGACATCGAGCAACTGTTCCAGTGTGCCATCCTCCACACCCTTCAGCGCCTTTTTCAACAATGAACCGGTGAGGGGGGTCTCCAGTAATTTCTCCGCGGCCGGGTTGGC
>JBIIYD010000214.1:0-5084 GCA_044347005.1 Flavobacteriales bacterium
TCCCTACTCCGCCAATCCCCGCATGATCCCGCGCGGGCTGTTGCGGATGAAGTCCAGGATGAGGCCGCGTTCGGGGCTGCGGGGAAGGCTTTGCTCCACGTTCTGTACGGCGCGGTCCACATTGCTGTTGCGCACGAAGATCTCGCGGTAGATGTCCTCGATGCGGGTGATGGCTTCGTCCTGGAAGCCGCGTCGGCGCAGGCCCACCACGTTCACGCCCACATAGCTCAAGGGTTCGCGGGCGGCCTTTACGAAGGGGGGCACGTTCTTGCGCACCAAGCTGGCGCCAGCGATGAAGCTGTGCGCGCCGATGTGGATGAACTGCTGCACGGCCACGTTGCCTTCCAGGATGGCCCAATCGTCGATGGTGACATGGCCCGCGAGGTTCACGCTGTTGGCCACCACGATGTTGTTGCCCAGGATGCAGTCGTGCGCCAGGTGTACATAGGCCATCAGCAGGCAGTTGCTGCCCACGGCGGTCTTCTCCCGGTCGGCGGTGCCGCGGTTGATGGTGACGCATTCCCGGATGGTGGTGCCATCGCCCACTTCGGCCGTGGTGTGCTCGCCGGCGAACTTCAGGTCCTGTGGTATGGCCGCGATCACGGCCCCGGGGAAAATGCGGCAATTGTTTCCGATGCGGGCGCCGTCCATCAGCACGGCATTGGACCCGATCCAGGTGCCATCGCCGATCACCACATCGCCGTAGATGGATGCGAAGGGATCGATGGTGACGTTCTGCCCGAGCTTGGCGTCGGGGTGCACGTAAGCGAGTGGTGAAATGCTCATGCGCTCAGGCGGTGGGCTTTGTGGTTGTGGTATCGACCTTGTCCTTCACGATCTGCGCCATCATTTCGGCTTCCACGGCGAGTTGTCCGTTCACGTACCCGCGGCCCTGCATGTGCACCAGTCCACGGCGTATGGGGGTGATGAGCGCGAGGTGGAACACCAGCGTGTCGCCGGGGATCACCTTGCGCCGGTATCGGATGCCGTCGGTCTTGAGGAAGTAGGTGGTGTAGTTCTCCGGGTCGGGCACCTGGCTCAGCGCGAAGATTCCGCCCACCTGCGCCATGGCCTCCACCTGCAGCACGCCGGGCATCACCGGGTTGCCGGGGAAGTGGCCCGTGAAGTGCGGTTCGTTCATCGTCACGTTCTTCACGCCGATGATGCTGTTCTTGTCCATGCTCATCACCTTGTCCACGAGCAGGAACGGATAGCGGTGGGGCAGCATCTTCTCGATCGCATTGATGTCGAAGAGCGGCTCCTTCGTCAGGTCCACATGGGCCACGGGGTTCTTTTCCTCCTCGCGGATCTTTTCCTTGATGCGCTTGGCGAAACTGGTGTTGCCGAAGTGGCCGGGCCGTGCGGCCAGGATGTGGCCCTTGATGGGGCGGCCCACCAAGGCCAGGTCGCCCACGATGTCCAGCAGCTTGTGCCGCGCCGGCTCGTTGAAGAACTTCAGGTCCGTGGTGTTCAGCACACCGTTGCGGCGCACTTCCACGTCCTGGTATTCGCGGCCCAGGGTCTTGGCAAGGTCCTTCAGTTGCTCCTTGGTGGTGCCTTCGCGGTCTTCCAGCACGATGGCATTGTCCAGGTCACCGCCTTTGATCAAGCCGGCCTTGGCCAGTTGTTCCAGTTCCCGCAGGAAGACGAAGGTGCGGCAGGGCGCGATCTCCGCCTTGAATTCCTCCGCCCGGTACATGCTGGCGTGCTGGGTGCCGAGCACGGGGCTGTTGTAGTCCACCATCACTGTAACGCGGAACTCGCCGCCCGGAGTGGGCACGCCGAGCATTTCCGTGCCGCGCTCCTGTGTTTCGAACCAGATGGGTTCCTTCAGTTCGTACCAGTTGCGCGGTGCGTCCTGCGCCTCCAGTCCCACACTTTCGATGGCCTCCACGAAGGGCAGCGCACTGCCGTTCATGATGGGCACTTCGGGACCGCTCAGCTGAAGCAGGCAGTTGTCCACGTTCAGGGCGTACAGGGCGCTGAGGACGTGCTCGGTGGTGTTCACCACGGCATCGCCCTGGCCCAGCGTGGTGCCGCGAGCGGTGCTCACAACCAGGTCGGCATCCGCATCGATGATGGGTTGCCCTTCGAGGTCGGTGCGTTGGAACTTGTAGCCATGCCCCACCGGAGCAGGGTTGAGGGTAAGCTTTACCGGGACACCGGAGTGCAGGCCGACGCCTTCCAGCGTAATGGCCGATCGGAGGGTATGCTGATTGTCGCTCATGACGGAGGACCAATGGACACGCCGGGCCGTTGGTTGCCCTGCGCCGGGCGAAGGTAGGATTACGGGCCGGACGCTCAGGCCTTGGGCAGGGCGTCGTCCTGTGCCTTCCGCAATGCGGCCAACTCCTTCTCCAAGGCATCGATGCGCCGCTGCAGGTCAGGCAGTTTGCGGAAGACCACCGAGCTGCGGTCGTACTGTCCCTTGGCGAAGGCTGGCGAGCCCTGCACCGTGACCCCGTCCTCGAGGTGGGTGCCGATGCCGCTCTGTGCCGCCACACGCACCTTGTTGCCGATCACTAAGTGGCCCGCGATGCCCACCTGACCACCGATCTGGTTGTGGTCGCCCACCTTGGTGCTGCCCGCGATGCCGGTCTGCGCTACGATCACGTTGTGCCTGCCGATCTCCGCATTGTGCCCGATCTGGACCAGGTTGTCCAGCTTGGTGCCGCGGCGGATGATGGTGTGCCCGATGGTGGCGCGGTCAACGGTGGTGTTGGCGCCGATCTCCACGTCGTCCTCCAGGATCACGTTGCCCACCTGCGGCATCTTCTCGTACACGCCTTCGGTGTTGGGCACGAAGCCGAAACCGTCGGCACCGATCACCGCGCCGCTGTGAATCACGCAGCGCTCGCCGATCACCGTTTGGTGGTAGATCTTCACACCGGCATGGATGCGTGTGCCTTTGCCTATCGTGGCGCGCTCGCCGATGAAGCTGTTGGGGAACACCTTCACGCCATCCTCCAGCACGGCTTCATCGCTGATGTAGCTGAAGGCCCCGATATACACGCCTTTGCCCAGTTTGGCCTTGGGGCTCACGTAGCTCGGCTGTTCAATGCCCTTCTTCTCGTACTGCAGCTGGTAGTTGCGTTCCAGCAGTTGGGTAAAGGCCATGCGTGCATCGGCCACACGGATCAAGGTCAGGCTCTTCGGGATCGCCTTCGTCGGCTGGAAACCCTTGTCCACGATGGCGATGGTGGCCTTGGTGGCATAGATGAACTCGATGTAGCGCGGGTTGGCCAGGAAGGTGAGGGTGCCGCTGCGGGCCTCCTCGATCTTGGCCAGGTCGTTCACCATCACCTGTGGATCGCCATCCACTTCACCCTCCAGTAGTTCGGCGATCTGTGCGGCAGTGAATTGCATTGTACCGGGTCCCTCTATTGGATCAATTCACCGGCACTCCCACCTGGATGTCGGACCAGCTCAGGGTAAGTTCGCTGGGCTCGCCTTCCACGGCGATGGTGAACTGGTCCACGGGTGCCATCAGGTGACGTACAGAGGTCTTCACCGTGGCCACGTCGGCGATCGGGTCACGGGGCGACTCGCCATCGAAATTCACACCCCAGCCGTACATCTTGCTGTTCAGGATCACGGTCCACTCGTCCGGCCCGGGGATGGTCCAGAGCGTGTACTTGCCCGCCTTCACAGCATTTCCACCAAAGGTGAAATCGCGGCTGGCTTCCACCGTGGTGGCTTCGTTGGCACCCGTCCGCCACACCTTTCCGTAAGGCACCAGACCGCCGAAGATGTCGCGACCCTTGGTGAACGGACGGCTGTAGTTCACGGTAAGCGTAAGATCCCCCACGGTGAAGACCGCGGTTTCTTCGGGGCTCGCTTTCTTGGTCTGCGACTTCATGTACTGGAAGCCGACGAAACCGATGAGGACCAGTGCTGCCACGATGATGAGCAGCCATTTGAGGAACTTGGGCATGGTAAGGTTCAATTTTTCTGGTTGATCGAATCGGTTTCCATGATCTCCACCCGCACCTCCGTACGGTCGCCGCTGCGCTTCACATTCACGCTGCCTCCCTCGATGGCGATGGTGGTGTCGCCTTGGAAATCGGCGGCTTCAAGCTCCTTCACGATGCGTTGCGACTGTTCGTCCCCGGCGCGGCCCGGCATGTCGAGGCCCATGGACTTCGAGCAGCATGCCGCCTTGCCCATGCACGCCCCATTGCCTCCATGGCAGTTCCCATGCCCCATTCCAGCTTGTGTACAGGAGGCCCCCTTGCCGCATCCGCCCTTATTGCCGCACTGGCCGCCGCAGCGACCGCACAGCAAAAGGCATAGGATCACGCCCAACGCAAAGCTCAGCAGGCTGAACAGTAGGATCTTGGCCCAGTTGGTATTCATGTCGGCGAAGGTAGATCAGGCTTGGCGGTGTACCAGCATGCTGCTGGCCTGGGCCGTGGGGGTAACCACCAGGTCGTTGATGCACACATGGGGCGGCAACGTTGCGCTGAACCACACGAGGTTGGCGATGTCGTCCCCGCGCAACGGGGTCAAGCCCTGGTAAGGCACTTTGGCCTTTTCGGTGTCGCCGTGGAAACGCACCAGGCTGAACTCCGTTTCGGCAAGCCCGGGCAGGATCTGCGTCACCTTGATGCCATGCGGCAACAGGTCCTGCCGCATGCCCTTGCTCAGCGCGTCCACGGCATGCTTGCTGGCGCAATACACGTTGCCCTTGGGATACACTTCCTTGCCGGCCGTGCTGCCGATGTTGATGATGTGGCCCCGCTTGCGAGCGATCATACCCGGGATCACGGCGCGGCTCACGTACAACAGGCCCTTCACGTTGGTGTCCAGCATGCGGTCCCAATCCTCCAGGCTGCCGGTCTGTATGGGGTCCATGCCTGCTGCGAGTCCCGCGTTGTTCACCAGCACGTCGATGTCCTTCCATTCCTCCGGTAAGGATGCGATGGCTTGTTCAACAGCGGCGTTGTCACGCACATCGAAACGCAGGGCGTGTACAGTGGTGCCACCTTCGAGCGTACCGTGCAAGCCTTCCAGCTCGCGCTTCAGCACTTCCAAACGATCGCGACGGCGACCGGTGATGATCACGCGCCAGCCTTCACTGGCAA
>JBIIYD010000215.1:0-5083 GCA_044347005.1 Flavobacteriales bacterium
CTCCGTTGGGGATCCCTTGGCCAGCGAGTACTACAACGCTGCCCTCGAAATACGGCCCGGTAGCGTGGAAGCATGGTACGGACTGGGCATGCTGGCCCAGGAGAACAGGGCGGACAGCGTTGCCCTGGCATGCTACGCGAACATCAAAAGGATAGACCCCGGTAACCCGCTGGGCTGGTACAACACGGGTTATGTCCTGTTGGAGTTGAGGGACCAGCCCGTGCAGGCGCGTGCTGAGTTCCGCCGTGCGATCCAGCTGTTACCCACGTGGCCGGAAGCTTTTTACAACCACGGCCTGACCTACGAGTTGGTGGATCAGCTCGATAGTGCACTGGTCGATTATCGCAAAGCGCTTGCCCTGGCCCCGGACATGACACTGGCCGCACAAGGCCTTGAGCGATTGCAGGCCAAGGGTGTGCAGGTCATGCGATGATGATCGTTCACCGTCGCTTGGGCAGTGTGGGCAGGGCCCATGCGACCTGGCCCGGCTGCATTACGACAAAGCGTCGTACGGAAAGCCCTTCAGGGGTATGCGCGCGAAGGGTCCAGGTACCTTTTCCAAGGTCGTCCAGGTCCATATTGTCCAATTCGGTGGTGGTCAGGGTTCGAACAACGCTCCCTTTGCTGTTCAGGATATCCACCTGCCAGGTGCCTGCAGGCAAGTCCAACTGCATGCGATCCGATCCCGATCCGGTTTGGAATCCCAGTTCGTTCGCGCTCGCCTCATTGGCGGGAGGCCTGGACGGCACATAGGCGGTTTGTTCGTCCGATTGAGCCACCGTCAATGTCGGGTAAGAACATAGAAGCAGCATGAGCACTGGAATGGGGGCGAGCTTCATCATGGAACCTTGTACGTGGTGTATGCTCCGATGTTCCCAAGCCACGCTCCCGACCGGGCGCTGCTTTGTACCTTGGCCTGCACCATCGATCCTTCAGGGATCTCCCAATACCAGCCGACCATCATGCCCGGAACCGCTCATCCCGATACCCAGGAATTGGACGAGGTCCTTCGAGAGACCTTCCCGGATATCTATGAAGCAGAAGCACGTAAAGCGCTGATCACTGCCGCCCATACCGTGGAGTTGAAGGCCGGTGAGCTGTGGATGGACATCGGTGGATACATCAAGAGCATTCCCCTCGTTTTTTCAGGGATGCTCAAACTCATGCGCGAGGACGATGCCGGCAATGAGATGCTCCTCTACTTCGTGCGACCGGGTGAAACCTGTGCAATGAGCCTTACCTGTTGCATGAGCGATGTGCGAAGCACGATCCGTGTGGTAGCGGAAGAGGATACCGTGCTGCTCGCTGTCCCGGTGAGGTACATGGACGAATGGACCGAGACCTATCGGTCGTGGAAGAGCTTCGTGATGCTGACCTACCAACGCCGCTTCGAGGAACTGCTGCGCACCATTGACGGCATTGCCTTCCAGAAGCTCGATGTGCGAATCCTGCAACTGCTTCGGGAGCGTGCCCGCGACCAGGGCTCGTACGTGATCCTTACCACGCACCAAGAACTGGCCAATGAACTGAACAGCTCCCGGGAGGTCATCTCCAGGCTGCTCAAGAGCATGGAACGTGAGGGGCTCGTAAAGCTGGGGCGACAACGTATCGAGCTCGTATAGAAGCCATCATGGGTGACACGGGTCACTGTGGGGCCTGTGGAACGTCCCGACCTTTGTGCTCCATCGCAGAAGCAATGAACCTGAAAGAACTGATCAACTCGCCTACTGCCACCATCGTGGATGTGCGCACCCCCTCCGAGTTCATGGGTGGCCATGTGGCCGGATCCATCAACATTCCGTTGCAGGAAGTACCACAGCGCATCGAGGAATTACGGGGCATGAGCAAACCCTTGGTACTGTGTTGTGCCAGTGGTAACAGAAGCGGACAAGCGACCCAATACCTGGCAGGATCGGGCATCGACGAGGTGTACAATGGCGGTGGGTGGATGGCGGTGAATTTTGCTCGAAGCCAGGCGTAACAGGCCCATTTACCGGTCCCTTTGACCGGTGGCACCGATGAAAAGAACGGACGACCCATTCAGACCGAACCCATGAAAAAGCACATATCCATATTCTCCCTCTTCCTGTTCCTTGTGTTCGCTGTGGGCTGTGCCGAAGCCCAACAGGGCGGTACGTCACAGGCCGAGGTGGTGGTGGACCTTGATGCAGCATCCTTCAAGGCTGCCATCGAAAAAGGGAATGCGGTCCTGCTTGACGTGCGCACACCTGCGGAGCACGCGGCAGGGAACATTGCGGGTAACACCAACATCGATTGGAACGGAAGCGATTTCGAGAAGGCTACCGCCTCCTTGGACCCAGCTGAACCCGTACTTCTCTATTGCCGTTCCGGAGGGCGCAGTGGTCAGGCCTTGCAATTCCTTCAGAAGAAAGGGTTCAAGGATGTGAGACACTTGGAAGGAGGCATCGGCGTTTGGGAACGCGCCGGGTATCCGGTGGTCCGGTAGGAGAGAGTGGCAATGCGGTGAAAGCGGAAGCCGGTGCATTCCTGGCGGGGTTGGAGCCAACTATAGGTGCTCTGGGTAGCACCCGACAAAAAGCCCCGGAACCGGTCCGGGGCCTTTTGTTTTAGCGGTATCGTGCTTAGTCTTCGTTCCCAAGGTTGATGCCGATGGTGAGGCCATAGGTAAGGTACTTCGACCCGATATCCTGGACCGTGGCATTTTCCGTGAACACCTTGCTGAGCCCGAAGCTGACGCCGGGTTCAACGGTGAACAGCCCCATGTCGAATCCGAGACCGGCATCCCAGTTCAGGGAACCGTTACTGAGATCGCCTTCGTTGTAGCCGACCCGGTCGTTCCGGTCGTCGACGCTCAGGAGCACATCGTAGGAAGGTCCCATCGCGAAACGCAGGTCGAATTGGTAGGTATCGATGATGCGGTACCCGACCATGGCGCGCAGCTTCAGGTTGGTGCGGACCAGGTCGTCCTCCACGACCAGAGTATCGCTGAAGCTCTGCTGAACGACCGTAGCGCTGCGTCCCATGAACGCACCGGGTTGGAAGTACAGCCTATCACCGAAGCGGATATCGGTGCCCAGCATCCAACCCATGGCTGCTTTGTATTCCGTGGTGGCGGTAGGGGAGGTGATGTGCTGGTAGTTCACCCCCACCTGCGGGTTGAACTGGACTTGGGCTTGTGCGACCCCGGTCAGGGTACCCAAGGCAATGATCAGGATGTGCTTTTTCATGGTCGTTGGTGTTGATCGTGTTCCGGCTTTTCCAATAGCATGCCGATCTACTGGATCACGCGTTGGATAAGGCATAGGGGGGCGGTCCCAAGGCACCTCGTTAAGTTGAGGATACTTCCATGTTGGAATAATGATCGGCGTGCATACCTTCGGGACTGTTCTCAACATCAAACCACAAACCAGCCTGCACATGAAGAACCTGTACGCATTGTTCGGTATCTTGGTATTCGCCGTACCACTCCAAGCCCAGGAGTGCGGTACCGGGCGGTACACCGACGTGGACCATTTCACCGATGTGACCGTGACCGAGGGAGTTGAATTCGGCAGCAACACCGCTGTTGCTGGAGGCACCCAGATCCTGCGGATGGACGTGTACGAACCTACGGGTGATGTCGCTACCGACCGCCCCGTGGTGATCGTGGCCTTCGGCGGTTCGTTCGTTACAGGTGATCGTACCCAGGTAGCTGACCTGTGCATGCAGTTCGCCAAATTGGGCTATGTGGCGATCGCCAATGATTATCGAGTCGGTTTCTTCTTCCCCAACGAAGCCACCACGACCCGTGCGGTCATGCGCGGTTCGCACGACATGAAAGCGGTTGTACGTTTCCTGCGCAAGTCCGTGGCCGAAAATGGTAACCCTTACCGGATCGATCCCGATCGCATCATCGTTGGCGGCGTGTCCGCTGGTGCCATCAGTGCCATCCACGCTACCTACTTGAACGAGGAAGCGGAGATCCCGGCGATCCTTGTTCCCGAAGCACCTTCCTTGGGCGGTGTTGAAGGCAACAGCGGCAGCCCGGGCTATTCCAGCGAAGTGCTCGCCTGCTACAGCTTCAGTGGCGCCATCGGCGATACGGCGTGGATCGTACCCGGCGACATCGAACTCGCCAGTGTCCACGAAGATCAGGATGGTACGGTACCTTACGGAACCCAGGAGGTTTCCGTGGTGGGTATCGCAACCGGACTTATCGCTTCCGGAAGCCGCGACATCCATGTGCGCTTCAACAACCTCGGACTGGACAATTGCCTGTTGACTTACAATGCCAACACGCACGTGGGTTACCTAAACACCGATCCGGTGGTGTCCTTTGGTTTTGTGGCGCGTTTTCTGGCCGAACAAGTTTGTGGCCAACCGGTCACTTGCGGCAATATTTCCACTGGTGTGGAGGAGATGGTGGCCAACGAAGGGCTCAACGTGTTCCCGAACCCCACCAACGGTCAACTCCAGTTCGATGTGGAAGGAGCCACCCGTGTGGTCCTGTTCGACATGAGCGGTCGTGAAGTGATGAGCGACAGTTTCGCGACCGGAACCGTACGCATGGACATCAGCGGTCTGCCCTCCGGCATCTACCTGCTGCGTAGCGAAGGGAACACCATCCGCACCGCCCAAGTGGTAAAAGTGGATTGATCCGGAATAGCTGCTCGGGGAGCCCGCAGTAGCCCATCTTTGTCGCCATGGATATCGTGGTGATAGGAGGGGGTGCTGCGGGCTTCTTCGCTGCCATACATGCCGCATCGGCCGACCCCGGAGCGAGGATCACCATCCTTGAAAAGTCGGACAAGCTGCTTGCGAAGGTGCGTATCAGCGGCGGTGGGCGATGCAATGTGACCCATAACTGCCTTGAGCCGGCCCGGCTGGTCAAGTATTATCCCCGTGGATCGCGTTTCCTACGCAAACCCTTCCACCTGTTCGGCCCCCGGGAAACCATAGCGTGGTTCAGCGACCGGGGTGTCCCGCTCAAGACCGAAGCCGACGGGCGGATGTTCCCGGTTACCAACGATTCCGCCACCATTGTGGATCTCTTGAAGGCCGAAGCGGAACGTGCTGGGGTCATTATAAAGATGCGCGTCGGGGTAAAGGTGTTGCGCTCCAT
>JBIIYD010000216.1:0-5073 GCA_044347005.1 Flavobacteriales bacterium
TACTTGGCACCCTGGGGGCCTTCGAAGAGGTAGTGTCGCGGTTCGTAGGTCTTCAGGTATTCCTGCAAGAGCGTTAGGAGCTTTTCGCTGAGTAGGGATACACGGTCCTTGCCTCCCTTGCCACCACGTATCACCACTTGCTTGCGTTCGGGGATGATGTCCGTTCGTTCCAGAGCGATCAATTCACCAAGTCGTAATCCTGCGGAGTAGATCAGCATGAGTATGCAGCGGTGCTTCAAGTTGGTTGGTGCCTTCAGGATGGCCGCGACCTCCTGCTCGCTCAATACCTTGGGCAGCTTCCTTTCGCCACGTTGCCGCTCGATGAATTTCACCCGGTACGCATCGCCCACTACATCCTTGTAGAAATAGCGCACCGCGTTCACCACCTGTTTGAGGTAGCTGTTGCTCACATTCCGCTCGGTGGCCAACTCGTGTTGGTATGGCTCGATGTCCTCGGTCCGGATATCCTTCGGTGCCTTGTCGGAAAAACGGAGGAAGAATTGCTTCGTGGCATTCAAGTAGGTATCAATGGTGTTGGGGCTGTATCGCGCCACCTCCAACTTGCGCTGCATGGCGTTCAAGGCTTCCTGTTGAACGGGCAGCAGGGCGATCGATGCCGCCTTCGCCTTGGGCGGCGGGCCAGCCTGTCTCGTGGGTGCGGTGTTGGGCTTATTCGCCGCTTTGCCGAACAGCGCGTCACCATCCACCCGCGCATGCCCTTTGAAGGTGGCATACACTTTCTTCAAACTGGCACTGCCGTCCTCCACATGCCAGCAGCGGTGGGTGTTGCTCCAGCGCCCACCGGCTTCCTTGGCCAGGGCGATCAAGTCCTTGTCATACGCGAATCGTAGCGCGATCCGTTTGACACCGTTGTGGTACACGGCCTCCAGTCGGATAGTTGGATCGGCGGATTTTTCGGCAGCCATGGGAAGCGGAAGATAACGATCCGACGATCTCACCGAAGCCTGTTGGCCAGCTTCACCGGAACTCCAACTCGCCGTCCTGCACCCGGCTGTACTTCAGCGAGAACGCGTCGCTGAAGTAGTTCTGGTACACCTTCCACGGTGCCTTGGTGCCCTGCTGCGGCAGTATGCCCGACGCGCGCTTGATGTAGCCAGCATCGAAGTCGAGAAGGGGTTGCGAGCCGAAGCGGCCACTATCGAATCGGGGTGTGCAGGTGCTGTAGCCGTGCTTGCGCATGTGGTTGAGCACGCGGGCCACGTAACCGCAGCTCAGGTCGCACTTCAGGGTCCACGAGGCGTTGGTGTACCCGATGGCCACGGCGAAGTTGGGCACATCGCTGAACATGACTCCCCGGTAGCAGTGGATGTCGGCGGTGCGCATGGCCACACCGTTCACCCGGGCCTGCATGCCGCCCAGCAGCTGCACCTTGAGGCCTGTGGCCGTTACGATGATGTCGGCCTCCAACTCGCGGCCCGAGGTCAGCCGGATGCCGGTGGGGGTGAAGCGCTCGATGGTGTCGGTCACGATGTCGGCCTTGCCCTGCCGGATGGCCCGGAACATGTCGGCGTCCGGCACGATGCACAGGCGCTGGTCCCAAGGGTCGTAGCGCGGTTCGAAGTCGGCCGCATTGTAGGCTTCGCCCATGGATTTGCGCACGCCCTTGGCGATGTAACGGCGCACGGCGTTGGGCCAGTGGCGCGAGGCCTTGTAGAAACCCAGGCTGAAGAGGATGTTCTTCCAGCGGGAGAGCTGGTAGGCCACACCGCCGGGCAGCGTGCGGCGCAGGAAGTTGGCCACCTTGTCCTCGCGTGGCAGGGCCACCATGTAGGTGGGCGAGCGTTGCAGCATGGTGACCTTGGCGGCCGTCCTGGCCATTTCGGGCACCAGCGTAACGGCCGTGGCGCCGCTGCCGATCACCACCACGCGTTTGCCGCTGTAGTCCAGGCCGGTATCCCAGTGCTGGGGGTGCAGTATGCGGCCGGTGAAGTCGGTGCTGCCGGGGAATTCCGGGGCATACCCTTGTTCGTAATCGTAGTACCCGCAGCAGGTGAAGAGGAACTTGCAGCGGAGGGTGCTTGCGCCCACGTTGGCATGCGGGGCGATGCGCAGGGTCCACAGCTTGTCGGCGTCGGACCAGTCGGCGTCGATCACCTTGTGGTCGAAACGGATCTTTTGGTCGATGCCGAACTTGTGCGCCGTGTCCTTGATGTAGCGCAGGATGGAGGGTCCGTCGGCGATGGCCTGCGGGTCTTCCCAGGGGTTGAAGGAGAAGCCCAGGGTGTACATGTCCGAATCGGACCGGATGCCGGGGTATTTGAAGAGGTCCCAGGTGCCGCCCATGTTGGCGCGACCTTCGAGCACGGTATAGCTCAGTTCGGGGCAGCTGTGCTGGATGTGGTAGGCTGCGCCGATGCCCGAGAGCCCGGCACCCACGATGACCACATCGAGCACTTGTTCGTCCTTGTTCGTCATGTTGTTGTTTCGCGTTGTGCGGCGTTCACCTGGTGGCGTATGATGGCGTTGACCAGCGTGCCGCCCAGCCGCGGCATCAGGCGCACCGCCAGGTCCAGCGCGTAGGCCTCGCCGCCGATCAGGATGCGGTGCTTCTTATTGCGGATGCCGGCCAGGATGGTGCGCGCCGCACGCTCCGGGGGCATCTTCAGGAATTTCCGGTGGAAGGCCTCGTTGTAGGTCGATGGCCCGATGGCCTTGCGCGCGATGCTGGTGTCCACGCCGCCGGGATGTACGCTGTGTATGGTGAGGGCCGTTCCCCGGTACTCCTGGTAAAGCGCCTGGTTGAGGCCGTGCACTGCGAATTTGGAGGCGCAATAGGCGGCGGAAAGGCCGATGCCCGTGAGGCCGAAAATGCTGGAGACGTTGACCAGTGCGGCCTCCGGGCGTTGCAGCAGGTGCGGCACGAAGGCGCTGCTGCCGTTGAGCACCCCTTGGAAGTTGACCTCCATCACCCTGTCGAACAACGCCAGATCGATGTGGTGGAAGTCCTGGTCGCCCATGCCGATGCCCGCGTTGTTGAACACGACATCCACCTGCCCGAATTGTTCGAGGGTGCGCTCAGCGAAGGAGAACATGGCCGCACGGTCGGAAACGTCGAGCACAGCTTTCAGTGCCGCTGTGGTGCTGGGCAGGAGCGCCACCGTAGCGTCCAGCCCGGCGGCATCGATGTCGCACAGCGCCAGGTGCGCGCCTTGCGCCCCGAAGGCCTGCGCCAAAGCACGGCCTATGCCGGACCCGGCGCCGCTGATCACCACCACCTTGTCGCGGAAAGAGCGCATCGGTGGTGAAGGTAACGGGCAGCAACCACGCTTCACCTCCGGATCGTACGTCCACCGTTGAATTGCAGAAAAAGCGGCGGAAGTGCCGTTCATCTAGGCCGCCGTTCTTCGGATTGAAGAAGGACAGGATGCCGAACAGCAGGGCATGGCGGCCTTTTCCAACCGCGTACTTTTACACCCAGCACTCGCATTTTGACGGCCATCACCCGATACAAGCTCCGCAAGGTCGTCAAATACGCCCTCGTCACCGTGGGCGTCGCGTGGGTGTTCACCCTCTTCAGCGGCGATCGGGTGAACGTTTTGCTCGGCGCGTGGCTGCTCTTGGGCCTTTGGACCGGTGTGCTGGAGGAGTTCCTGTTCGGCCGTCGCTTCCGCGCCCTGGCCATTCCCTTGCAGTTCCTGGGCAAGGTGCTGCTGGTGAACCTGCTCACCATCGTGCTCATCGCGGCGGCCTTCCTGGCCAACAGTGATCGCATGTTGCTGCTGGGCACGGACGAGCCCTACCGCGTGTACGACATCTTCGCCATGGGCCAATTCTACAAGCTCATGTTGCGCGTCATCGTGGTCACGTCCATCGCCATCCTGGTGGTACAGGTGGAGGAGCTCATGGGGCGCCGCATGTTCCTGGGTTTCCTGCTGGGGCGCTTCGACCGACCCAAGGCGGAGGAGCGTATCGTGCTTACCATGGACCTGGTGGGCAGCACCGGCCTGGCCGAGCACATGGGCGACCTGCGCTACTACCGCTTCCTCAATTACACCTATTCGTTGATGACCGATGCGGTGCTGCGCAACGAGGCCGAGATCCACAAGTACGTGGGCGACGAGGTCATCTTCACCTGGCCCATGCGCGTGGGTGTCCGCTACGAGAATTGCCTCGATCTGTATTTCGACATCGTGGAGCGCATCGCCCTGCACGAGAACGACCTGAAGCGGGAGTTCGGCACCGTGCCGCAGTACAGGGCCGCATTGCACGGCGGGCGGGTGATCAGTGCGCAGGTGGGCCACATCAAGCGCGCCATCGACTTCAGCGGCGATGTCATGAACAGCGTGTCGCGCATGCTGGGACTGGCCAAGGCCATGAAGACGGACATCCTCGTGTCGGCCGAACTCCTGGCGCGCATACCGGCGGCTTCGGAACGTTTCACCATCGGTCCCCAGCACATCGTGCCGGTGAAGGGTCGCAGGCGCGAGGTGCGTGTGCATGCCGTGGAACGAATGCGCCGATCGGCATGAACAGTTCGCGCTGCATCGGCCTGGGCGTGCTGCTGATCGTAGCCGGTTTCTGTGCGGCACAGGTTCCCGTACCCTTCACCTCGAAGGACGGGCGCTTCATGGTGTTCGCCAACAAACGTTTCGAAAAACTGGAGCCTCGGGAACCCCGCCGTACGATCGCGCAGGAGGGCAGGGTGATCTATGTGGACCACGAAGGCAGGCTGCGGGTATTCATCGCCGAAGGAAGGATCCTGCACCAGCTGGAGGACGACCGGGTGGATAGGCTGGAAGCATCGCGTGGGGCCGTGGCCTGGATGGTGTACGACAGCCTGAAGACCCTGCGCGGCGGCCACGGGAAACTGGTGGCCACGGGCGTGGAACGCTTCACCGTGTCCGACAGCTTGCTGGTGTACCATGCCGCCCGCGAAGGCACGCTGAACGTGGTCCGGCAGGGGCGAACAACGGTCCTGGCCGATGTGGAACAGGGCAGCGAAGCCCCGCAATGGAGCACCGGCAGCAACACCGTCACCTTCTTCGATCGCAGCGCCCACAAGCTCTTCCTGTTCTACCGGGGCACGGTGCGTGTGCTCTGCGACAGCACCAA
>JBIIYD010000036.1:0-16210 GCA_044347005.1 Flavobacteriales bacterium
ACCGCACAAGAGCACGCCCACGAATGCGGCGAGGAGATCGAAGAGGGAGAAATGCCGCCGGGCAATTATGCCTTCGTTCACGGCCACGCGAAGTTGAACGCAGAGCAGAAGTCAACGTTGGTCGCATGGTTCAACGAGCACATGCCCAAGAAGAAGGAGACAGCCGATCGGCACTGAGCCGATGCACATTTCGGCGTAAACAGCACGACCGCGCACCACACTAACGTGTAAGCACCGAACATTCATCCGATGGGATGAAGGCACCACTCCGCGTAACCGGACCTCAGAGCACGAAGGGCATGCGATGCACACCCGGACCGTTGGACGTGTAAGCGTGGATGGCGTAGCGTCCGGAAGGCCAGTCCAGCACCGGCACTTCGAAATGCCGCACATGCTGGCCGGGTTCCAATAACGTCCGGTATTCCAAGGTGCGCACCACGTGTCCCGCAGCATCGACCACCACGGCCGTGAACACCGTTCCAGCGGGTGCATTCAGGGAGAAGTCGCGAACGATGGACGAAGGTCGTCCGGTGCACACGCGACCTTCTTCCTGCACGAAACGCATCGTATATCGAGGCGGCGGCTGACCGCTCGCTCTGCTGACGGCCATGCGCAGCGTATCGGTGGCACTGCTGTCCAAGGCACCCATGCCGGCGATGGAATAGCCGTTGCTGAGCACCCATACCGCAGCTTGCACAACATCGTCATCGTACTTCCCGGCAGCGACTACTTGCGCAAGGGAGCTAAGCGCCGGTCGGCCCATACCGCCGGACCGGTAGGCTTCGCCCTCGCTCGGTCCACGCATCGGTCCCTCGATGCAAAAGGCCCTGCACAGGATCGTGCGCGATGTGCCACCGGCCAGTGTCAACTCCTCGTTGCGCACGACCATCAGGTCCTGCACATCTTCCTGCACACTGGGGAAGACCCAGCCCGCCGGGATCCTGGTGCGCACCGCGCTGCCGGATGTATTGCGCACCACCAAGCGAACGGATCCACCGCTGTGCGTGCCTGTGCCCCGGGCGACAACGGCAAGCTGGCCACTGCGGATCAGTTCGTCCAATGGCACCCGGTCATCCACCGGGGAGGGCTGTACCAGGATCGCAGCGCACAAGGCCGCAGGTAGGGCAGGCAGGTGGAACATGGCGGTGGTTTAGCGGAGAACGCGGAACCACCGTGCGATCATTGCGCAAGTCCTGCGTTGCATTTGCCTTGCTGTGCGCGGCGCCGTACTTTCGAGCGGACCCGATGACCCTGATGGAACACCTCCCCACGAGCACCACTGTGGAAGCCCCCGCAGCACCACCGAAGACCCACGAGCGGCTGGACCCGCAGCTGCTGACGGAACTGCTGACCGAGGTGGACGAACGCGGCCAGGTGACCGTACACTGCGTGCTTACGACCAGTTGGGCGGATATGGTCCGCATCTGGCCGAGCACCTTCCTTGTATGCCGGACCACCGGACACCGCAGCGCGCTGGTGCATGCCGAGGGTATCCCCTATGCCCCGCTCTGGCAGCCCGTACCACCCGGTGGTCGCATCGCCTTCACCCTGCTTTTCGCCCCGCTGCCCGACCATTGCATCCTGTTCGACCTGGTGGAGGAGATCAGCGATCCCGGCGGATTCTTCTGCCCGGCGATCCTGCGCAATGGCATGGATGTGTACCGGGTGGAAGTGTGAGCGCTCGCTGACCGCAACACTGCGCGACCAAGCCCAATCGTCGAAGCACGAACTCATGACCCTATTGCGACCCTTCCTTCTCCCTGCCATCCTCCTGTTAGCGAGCTTCCAGAACTGCCGTTCGGCCGACACCCTGCGCGTTGGTTCGGGCCGGGCGGAAATGAACGTCTTCGCTGAAGGCGTGGGCATGTACGGCTACGGACAGGTAAAGAACGTGGTGCGTTCCGAAGCCACGCCGCTTCATGCCCGGGCCCTGTTGATCGTTTCGCCCAAGGGCGATGATCGATTGCTCTTCGTGAGCTGCGAGCTCGCCTTTATCACCCAGAACGTGAAGGATACCGTGGTGCAACGCCTGCAACAACGCTTCCCGCAAGACGGCTTCAGCGACAGCAATGTGATGCTGACCGCCACGCATACCCATGCCGGGCCGGGCAGCTACGCGCACGATGCACTGTACAACATCACCACCGGAGGCTACCACTGCGGGGTGTTCAACGGCGTCGTTGCGGGCATCGTGGAGGCGACCGCCCAGGCGCGCGACGCCTTGCGCCCTTCCTGGTTGCTGCCCGCCGAAGCCACCTTCGCCGACAGCACCGATGTGGCCTGGAACCGGGCCTTGAAAGCCTGGAACAGGAACCTCGACGTGGTGGAACCGGTGGGCCGTGAAGATGCCCACCTGGCGCTGGACCGCACCATGCGTGGCCTTGCGGTGGTGGATGACAGCGGCCGCACCACCGGACTGGTCAACTGGTTCGGGGTACACAGCACCTGCGTGGATAACAAGAACACCGCCATCCACTTCGACAACAAGGGCCATGCTTCGGCACTGTTCGAGGCGAAGTACCCGGGTGTGGTCGCCATGTTCGCACAGGAGAAGGCCGGTGATGTTTCGCCCAACTACCACGGTCCGAAAGGGAAAGCCGGACGGCGCGCGCGGCGTTCACGGAGCGCCGACCATGGCTTCGCGCTTGCACTGAACAACGGGGGCATGCAGGCCGGGCTCGCCGAAAAGCTGTTGACGGCACCTTCCGGCGACACCCTTTCGGCCGTGATCGACCATGAGCTGATCTATGTGAACATGGCGAACACCGCCGTGGACCCCGACCTCGCCAACGGGCTTCCCGATGCACGCACCGCACCGGCCTGCCACGGCATGGCCTTCACCTGTGGAACTCCGGTGGATGGCAAGGGTGCACCGCGGTGGGTGCTACAGATCGGCCATTTCTTCGCGTTCAAGCGGGATCGCCGGCAGGGTGATGAACAACGCGCCGTGCTAGCCCCACAAGGCCCCAAGAAGATCATGACCAACGCGCACAACGGCACCTTCCTGGGCCGCTACCCGGATCGGTCGTGGACCACGAAGCTGGCCTTCAAGGACCTGAAACGCCAGGGACCCTACATGCGGAGCAACCCCTTGGTGCAGGAAGTGGTGCCTGTGCAGCTCTTCATCATCGGCGAACTGTGCATCGTGGGTTTGCCGGCCGAGATCACCACCCATGCCGGCGACCAGCTTGTGGAAGTGGTGCGGCAGGCCCTTGCCGAGCGTGGTGTGAAGCGGGTGGTGATCGCCAGCTACGCCAACGCTTATGTGGGCTATGTGACCACCTACGAGGAGTATCAAGCACAGACCTACGAAGGCGGGCATACCCTCTTCGGCGAATGGGAGCTGGGGGCATTCCAAACGGAATTCCGGCGAATGGCCCGCGCGATGCTCAACCCCGACCGGACCAAACGCGCGCTGGACCGCAGTACCCGGCATCGCTACGAAACGAAGGAACTGTGCGGAAGGAGCTTTCCGGGGTCCTGTGCAGCGTGTCGGGAATAATAGACCTCTTTCGCAATTCACAAAAGGGTGACTGCCACCCACCCATCGACTCCGCTCTGGGAGGGAACGCTTTTGCTGAGCACCTCTGAAGGGTAACTCCGCAGGGTGCGTAGCAACCGAGGAGTCGAAGCACAGGACCTACTTGAATTGCGAAAGAGGTCTATTAATTCGAATGCCCCCGGGCGCCTTGGACCTCAGGTTCGAAGGATCGATGGCTTGATCGGCACAAGCGCGTAGTGCGAGCTACCTGCTGCTGACCCTCAGGCTTGGGTCATGAATGAAAAGCCGCTGACCCTCATGGTGTTGACCCGTTGTACCGCGGTAGCGACCCAGGCCATTCGGGCGATGGCGAGCGCTGAACCATTTCGTCCGCTGTTCAAAACTAGCCGACTTATCAACAGCGAGAAGCACTGCCGATGACGGTTCTTTGTGCCAGCGGATAACCGTTGACCCAACGCATAGCCACCCACCGTTCATGACGCTGACCTACTATGGCCATTCCTGCATCGGGGTACATACAGCAGGTATGGACCTGCTCTTCGATCCATTCATCAGCGGGAATCCATTGGCCAAGCACGTCGACCTAGGTTCGGTACCGGCCACACAAGTACTGCTCACCCACGGCCACGGCGACCACGTGATGGATGCCGAGACCATCCTGCAACGCACAGGGGCAACGCTGATCAGCAACTACGAGATCGCCACGTGGTACGGCAAGAAAGGCATCGAGGGCGCCATAGGACTGAACCTGGGCGGTCGTGTTGCTATTGGTGACATGCGCGTTCGCTACACCATAGCGCACCACAGCAGCGAACTGCCCGATGGAACCTACGGCGGCAATCCCGGCGGTTTCGTCATCGAAGGCCCCGAAGGCGCCTTCCATCACGCCGGCGATACGGCCCTAACGATGGACATGCAACTGCTGAAGCGCTTCGACCTGAAGTTCGCCTGCCTGCCCATCGGCGATCATTTCACCATGGGCGTGGACGATGCCATCGAGGCCGCCAAGCTCATGGGCGTGAAGACCGTGATCGGCATGCACTACAACACCTTTCCGCCCATCGCCATCGATACCGAACACGCCAAAGCCGCTTTCCAGAAGGCGGGCATCACCTTGCTGCTTCCCGCCATCGGGGAGAGCATCACTCTTTGAAAAGCAATAGGTACGGGCCGATGATCATCGGCCCCAACGGATCAAAAAAACGAACATGGCCAAGATCATCTCCATCGTGAACCAGAAAGGCGGCGTGGGCAAGACCACCACCGCCATCAACCTGGCCGCCAGCCTCGGCGTGCTGGAGCGCCGCACCCTGCTGGTGGACGCCGACCCGCAGGCCAACGCCACCAGCGGCACGGGCCTCGACCCCCGTACGGTGAAATCCAGCATCTACGAGTGCATCGTGAACGACATCCCGGCCAGCGACGTGATCGTGAGCACGGACAATCCGAACATGGACCTGCTGCCGGGCCACATCGACCTGGTGGGCGCCGAGATCGAGATGATCGACATGGCCGACCGCGAGCAGCAGATGAAGCGTGTGCTGGAGCCGCTGCGCGAGCTGTACGACTTCATCATCATCGACTGCTCGCCTTCGCTGGGCCTGGTAACGGTGAACAGCTTGACGGCCAGTGACAGCGTGATCGTGCCCGTGCAGTGTGAATACTTCGCGTTGGAAGGCTTGGGCAAACTGCTCAACACCATCAAGATCGTGCAGCAACGCCTCAACCCCGAGCTGATCATCGAAGGCATGCTCCTGACCATGTACGATAGCCGTCTGCGGCTCGCCAACCAGGTGGTGGACGAGGTGAAGACGCACTTCCAGCAACTGGTGTTCGATACGGTAATCCACCGCAACGTGGCCTTGGGCGAGGCGCCGAGCCATGGACAGACCATCATCATGCACGACGCGGCCAGCAAGGGCGCGGTGAACTACCTGAACCTGGCGCGGGAGATCCTGCAGAAGAACAGCCTTACGCGCATTCCCGACAGCGAGCGCACCATTGCCATCGAAGAGCAGCCATGAAAAAGAAAGGACTTGGCCGCGGATTGAGCGCCCTGTTGGACGACCCCGCAACGGACATTACCACACGGGCCGAAGGCACACCCATCCAGCAACGCCCGGCGGGTAGCATCAGCACGCTGCCCATCGCGCACATCGAGCCCAACCCCTTCCAGCCCCGCACGCACTTCAGCGATGAAGCGCTGGCCGAACTGGCACAGAGCATCACCGAACTCGGGATCATCCAGCCCGTTACAGTGCGCAAGCTGGGTTACGACCGCTACCAGCTCATCAGCGGTGAGCGGCGTTTCCGTGCATCGCAATTGGCAGGTCTGGTGGAGGTGCCGGCCTACATCCGCATCGCCAACGATGAGGCCATGCTGGAAATGGCGCTGGTGGAGAACATCCAGCGCGAGGAACTCGATGCCATCGAGGTGGCCATCAGCTTCCAGCGCCTGATCGACGAGGTGAAACTGACCCAGGAACAGCTGAGCGAAAAGGTGGGCAAGGACCGCACAACGGTGACCAACTACCTGCGCCTGCTGAAGCTGCCGCCCGAGATCCAGCTGGGTCTGCGCCAGCGCAGCATCGGCATGGGCCATGCCCGGGCCTTGATCGCGATCCACGATCCCGCACGGCAACTGGAGTTGTACCAACGCATCGTGGAAAGCCAGTTGAGCGTCCGCCAGGTGGAGGAAATGGCCCGCGCTGCGGCACCCAAAGGCGCAAAACCCACCACCGGCCCGGCACGCCCCAACAAGGAACTGAGCCGATCTCTGGCCGAACGTTTCGGAAGCAAGGTGAGCGTGAAGCAGACCGCCGAAGGGCAAGGCAAGATCGAGATCCCGTTCAAGAACGCGGAGGACCTGCAACGGATCCTGCAGCGGATGAACGGCTGAACACCGTTGCGTTGCCTGCGCGGGCTGTTCGCATGCCTGTGATGCTTCCGTGTAATGATCGGACCTGTGGTACCGTTCGAAGGACCGATCTTTACGCCGTGCACTACCGGGTCCCGATCTCTTCCATCCTCCTTACGCTGGCATTTGTGCTGGCTTGGGTCGGCGTTCCGGCACAAACGGACAGCACGATCGTACCCCTGGTGAATGACACGCTGGTCGCCCATGACGAACGCGCCGCGCGCAAAGCGGAGCGTAACGGAAAGGACACCCTGGACTGGCGTCAGCGCCACTCCCCCACCAAGGCCACCATCCTTTCCGCGGTGATCCCAGGGGCTGGGCAGATCTACAACCGCAAGTACTGGAAAGCACCGATCGCCTGGGCCGGACTGGGCACCTGCATCTACTTCATCCAGGACAACAACCGGGAGTACCAGCGCTATAAGGACGCTTACCTGGCCATCGTGGACGGCGACCCCAACACCCAGGACGAATTCAATGGGCAGTACAGCGCGGACCAGGTGCTGAACGTTACGGACACCTATCGCCGATGGCGCGACCTGAGCTACATCTCCTTGGGGCTGGTGTACATGCTGAACGTGATCGACGCCAACGTGGATGCACACTTCGTACGTTTCGACATCAGCCGCGACCTGAGCCTTGGAGTGGGACCTTCGATACCCTTGGCCGCACAGGGCGGGGCGGGCTTCAGCCTGGCCATCACCCTGCGGTGATCGGCTCTGCATGTGCAGGTCACCGTGGACATTCCTTGGCAGCAACGCCTGCCCTTGCCCGGTTAACTTCGGCGCTTGATCGCGATCGTTCGAACGAACCACCACATGTATCCATGCGCATAGCACTCTACGGCTACGGGAAAATGGGCAAGGCCATCGAGACCGCCGCCCAATTGCGGGGGCACGAAGTGGTCCTGCGGGTGGACGCCTCCAACGCAGGCACGCCACCTGCGAATGCCGATATGGCCATCGAATTCAGCACCCCCGACCAGGCCTTGAACAACATTCGCCTTTGCCTGGACCACAACGTACCCGTGGTGGTAGGCACCACCGGCTGGTACGACCACCTGAACACGGTGCGTGCCTTGGTCGAGGAAAAGAAGGGCACCCTCCTCTGGGCCAGCAACTTCAGCATCGGGGTCAATCTCTTCTTTCGGGTCAATAGGATGCTGGCCCAACTGATGGAAGGGCAGGCGCAATACCACGCGCACATCGACGAGATCCACCACGTGCACAAGTTGGATGCACCCAGCGGTACGGCGATCACCCTGGCACGCGACATCGACCTGCGCGTTTCGCGGTATGAGGGCCATCGTCTCCAGGAGGGACCGTTCGAAAAACACGGATCGACTTCCTCGCCGACCACGTTGCCGATCCACAGCGAGCGCATCGGTGAAGTACCGGGCAAACATTCGGTCACCTGGGCGGGGTCCGAGGATCGCATCACCATTACCCACGAAGCCTTCGGACGCACGGGGTTCGCCACCGGAGCCGTGATCGCGGCGGAATGGCTGAAGGGTCGAACCGGCCTTTTCACCATGGAGGATGTGCTGGACACCCATTGAATACGCCGACCATACCGGTGGATCTACCGTTGGTACACCTGTTCACAGCATTTCACGATCCCATAAAGGCCCACGTCGGACGTTGTTCGCACCTTCGCTGACCGGTCGTTCGACCCGCAACCCGATACCATGATCCCCTACCTCCTCCTCTTCGCCTACCTGGCTGTTGTAATGGCCAGCCTTTGGAAGCTTTTCCAAAAGGCCGGCAAACCCGCGTGGGCCGGTCTTGTTCCGGGGTACAACGTCTTGGTCTGGCTCCAGATCACGGGAAAGCCCTGGTGGTGGATCTTCCTGTTCCTGGTACCGGGCGTGAACCTGTTGATGTTCATCATCATGAACGTGAACATCAGCATCGTACTGGGCGAACGCGAGTTCAAGGACCATGTGTTGATGGCCTTCGTGCCTTGGGTGAAGATCCCACAAGTGGTCTTTGCGACCAAGAACACCTATGTGGGCCCCGTTCCGATGGAGAAGCGCAAGCGCGGCATGCTGGGGCAGTGGGGCGATGCCATCCTCTTCGCGGTGATCGTGGCCACCGTGTTCCGCACCTTCACGTTCGAGGCCTTCACCATCCCCACCCCTTCCATGGAGAAGAGCCTGCTGGTCGGTGACTACCTCTTCGTGAGCAAGCTGAGCTACGGCCCACGCATGCCCATCACGCCGATGACCTTCCCCTTCACGCACCACACCATGCCGCTCACCACGAGCACACCCTCGTTCGTGACCTGGTTCAGCCAGCCTTACCGCCGCCTGCCGGGCTTCGGCGACCCGCAGCGGGGCGATGCCGTGGTGTTCAACTTCCCCGAGGGTGATACCGTGGTGGCCAACTTCCAGAACCAGAGCTACTACCAGTTGGTGCGCGACCACGGCAGGGCCAAGATTCACGACCCAAACTTCCGCATGTTGAACATGGTGGACGGTCGCGTGCAGCAAATGCCTACCGGTGGCATCCTGGTGAGGCCCTTGGACAAGAAGGAGAACTACATCAAGCGCTGCGTTGCGGTGGCGGGCGATACGCTCGAAGTGCGCAACGGCACCGTGTATGTGAACGGCACGGCGCAGCCCTTGCCGCCCATGGGCCAGTACGCCTACGAGTTCGTGTTGCGGGAGAAATTCAACGAACGCAGGCTGAAGGAGCAGTTCGACATCAGCCCGGACGACATCGGCCAGGGCGAGAACGGAGGCGTGGCCATTCCCTTGACCACTTCGAATGCCGAAGTGCTAAAAGGCTTCAACAACGTAGTGAGCATGGCACGCCAGGAACATCCGAAGGGATACAGCCCCGGCTACCACGCCCTTCCCTACTTCCCCAACAACCCGGACTATGACTGGACCGAGGACAACTTCGGACCGCTCTGGTTGCCGAGCAAAGGCGCCACCATCCAGCTGGACCTGAGGAACCTGCCCCTTTACGAACGCGCCATCCGGGTGTACGAGCACAACGACCTGGTAGTGAAGGACGGCACAATCCTCATCAACGGCCAGCCCGCTACCAGCTACACCTTCCAACAGGACTACTACTGGCTGATGGGCGACAACCGCCACCGCTCGCAGGACAGCCGCTTCTGGGGCTTCGTGCCGCACGACCACGTGGTGGGCAAGGCGGTGTTGATCTGGTTCACCAAGGACCCCTACACGGGCATCCGGTGGAAACGGATGTTCTCGGGGGTGAAATAGGTTGATCGTAGTTCGTTGGTCGTTGTTCGTTGTTCGAACACACGAGATCGATCAGCGCCATTGGACCGTCGAACAACGAACTTCGAACAACGGATCCCCGGTTCGCAGTAGATCCCATGTTCACCGCCCTCCTCCACCGCTGGCGCTCCATCAACGAATGGCTCCGCGCCTTCGTGCTGGCGGTGTTGCTGTTGGCATTCGTGCATCTCTTCCTGCTGCGGTGGGTCACCGTACACAGCACCAGCATGTACGCCACGCTGTTGCCCGGCGATCTGGTGCTGGTGCAGCGGTGGCCGGTTTGGACGGGCTTCGAGCGCGGTGATGTCGTCGTTTTCCGGGACCCGCTGAAGGACCGCGAACCGAAAGTGAAGCGCCCCTTGCTCGTGAAACGCATCGCAGGCATGCCCGGTGATACCGTGGAACTGCGGGCAGGAGTGTTGTGGGTGAACGGTGTGCGGCAGGAGCCACCCGCAACCGCCACATGGAGCCATCTGCTTCGCATGCGGGGCGATCATGCTCCGGACAGCCTCATGCGCCTCATCGGCCTGCCGATGAGCCTGGTGCAGCAAGGGCGCCGCTTTCTCGAGATCCCCTTGAACCGCGCACTCGCCGACAGCTTGGAACAACTGCCCGAAGTGGTGAGCGCCGAAGCGATGAGCCTTGCAAGCGGTGCGCCGCGACACATCTTCCCCTTCAGCGAGCGCTTCCGTTGGAACGGCGACAATTATGGTCCCATCATAGTGCCCGCCAAGGGTGATACGTTGCGCATTACCACGGCCGAGCTCCCGCTGTACGACCGGCTCTTGAGCATCTACGAGGATCGCACCATCACCATGGACCGCAACACGATCCTGATCGACGGCGAACCGTTGGGCGAACATGTGGTGGACCAGGACTACTACTTCGTACTCGGCGACAGCAGGCACCACAGCGCCGACTCGCGCTACTGGGGTTTCCTTCCCGGGGACCACCTGGTGGGCCGGGCCCGGTACGTGGTACTGAGCAAAGGCGAGACCGGCATCATGGGCGGTTTGCGTCCGCGTAGCTTGTAGCCGGTAGTTTTGTCCCCATGCTGCGACTATTGTCCTTGGGCCTGATGGCCGGTGTGATCGTACTGGGTGGATGCAAAACGCCGGAGACCGGAGGCGACCTCTGCGAGCGCACCTTCGAACCCTATCCGGACCTGATCACCGGCCGCGTGGTGGCCAAGGCGCACCTGACCTTCCTGCATGGAATGGAACTGTATGCCACGGAGGACTTCGCCGGTGCGGCCGACAGCCTGCTGGTCTACCTGGACCGGCGCGGTGCCAACAAGGCCGCACACCTGTACCTCGCCAACTGCTACCTCGCCATGGGCAAACCCTACGATGCCGAACTGCAGCTCGACCACCTGGAGAACTCCTTCCTGGTCGATTTCCGCGACCAATGGGAATGGTACAGCGTGGTGTGCCTGGTGTGCAGCGGCCAGACGGACCGTGCCTTGACGGCTGCTCGCCAGCTCACCAAAGGGCGACGACACGCCTACAAGGCCGAAGCCGAACAGTTGGTGGCCGAGTTGGAACGCAGCGCCCGTCCATGAGCCCTCGCGACCGCGTCGAACGCCTGCGCGAAGCCTGGCAGAGCCCCTTGCCCGGTCATGGCAAATTCCTCGTGTTCAGCGGCTACGAGCGTCCGGACATCGACAAGGTCCTGGCACAGCAGCCCCCACCGCGCGAAAGCGCCGTGCTCGCTCTGCTCTATCCAAAGGCGGGCACCTTGTACACCATGCTCATGTTGCGCCCTACGTACGATGGGGTGCACAGTGGCCAGGTGAGTTTTCCGGGCGGCAAACGTGAGTCCGTGGATGCCAGCTTGATGCACACCGCGTTGCGCGAGTTCGGCGAGGAGACCGGCGCAACGAACACCACGGTGGAGGTGCTCGGTGAGCTTAGCCGGGTATACATACCGCCCAGCCGTTCCTTGGTCACACCCTATGTGGGGTTTGCGGCGGAACTCGGTGATCTGGCTCCGGACCCGCATGAGGTGGACCGTTTGATCGAAACCCCGGTTGACCGTTTGCTGGAGTCCGACGTGCTCAAGCGTGGACCGTTGTACATACCGGCCTTGGGGCGCACCACCGAAGTGGCCTATTTCGACATGGAAGGGCACGTTGTCTGGGGTGCCACCGCCCTGATGCTGGCCGAGCTACGCGAACTGCTCCTGCTTCACGCTTGACCCGATCTCCTTCAGGAAGCGTTCGTTGGGGACGTGTCCTTTCGCGTCGGCGCACCAGCCTTCCTTGATCCTGCGCACGAAGTACATGTCGATGGCGCCCTTGTTCTTGGCCGCCACCTGACCGCGGTGTTCGCACACGAAGCGGTCCTTGATCAGGTCGTACGTGGTCCCGCTTACGTTCACTTCCCCGGGCTCTCCGCTGCTTTCCATGCGGCTGGCGGTGTTCACGGTATCGCCCCAGATGTCGTAGGCGAACTTGCGTTTGCCCACAACGCCCGCCACAACCGGCCCGGTATGCACCCCGATGCGCAACACCCAGGGTTCCTTGCCTTGGGCAATCCGCTGGTGCCTCCATTCCTCCATCAGGTCACGCACCTCGAGCCCGGCGAGTGCACACTTGCAGGCATGATGCTCGTCGCGCGTGGGAACGCCGGCAGCGCACATATAGCTGTCGCCGATGGTCTTGATCTTCTCGATCCCGTAGCGTCCCACGATCTCATCGAAGCGGATGAAACACTCGTCCAGTTCGTTCACCAATTCTTCCGGACTCATCTTCTCCGCCGCCTTGGTGAAGCCCTTCATATCGGTGAACAGCACGGAAACCTCCTCGTGTCTGCGGGCGGTGGCCTTGCCCTTTTCCTTGAGCTCCTCGCTGATCTCCTTGGGCAGGATGTTGAGCAGGAGGTCCTCGATCCGTTCCTTCTGCCCTTCGATCTCCTTGCTCTGGGCCACCACTTCGGCGGTCCGTTCCTCCACTTTGCGTTCGAGCACGATGTTGCGAAGCCGAAGCTGGCGCTCGCGCACTTTGATGTAGCTGAACAGGCTGATGCCGATCGCGAAGACCAACGCGGTATAGAACCACCACGACTTGTACCACGGGGGCAGCACCGTGAAATGCAACTCCGCCGGTGGGTCGCTCCAAAGTCCTGCCCTGTTCATGGACTTCACCTTGAACGTGTAGCTGCCCGGAGGCAGGGCCGGATAATGGGCATCCGTTTCGGAGGTGAGCGGCTGCCACTCCTTTTCCAAGCCTTCCAGCATGTACTGGAACCTGACAGCGGCCGGATCGCTGAGCGAAACACTGCCGTACGCGATGCGGATGTTGCGCTCGGTGTGCCCAACGCTGAATCCATCTTCCAACGGTCGGTCCTCCAGGTTCACGCGCAACCCGCGCAAGCTGATCACCGGTGGCACAGCGGACCCGACCGGCGCCTTCGCGCTTACGCGGGCAGCGCCATTGGCGGTGCCGAACCACAGGTCGCCCGAACGCGTGATACAGGTGGCGTTGGGTTTCGCTTCGATCCCGGTGAAGCCCGCCCGCTCCGTGTACGCCACGAATCCGTTCGTTGCGGGGTCCCAGGCATTCAGCCCCCTGTTCGTACCCACCCAAACATGGCCCGAACGGTCCGTGTTCAGTGACTTGATGACGTTGGAGATCAGTCCATCGCTCATGGTATGGGTGGCCACCACACGCCCATTCTCCAGCACCAACAAGCCCTGGCCTTCGGTACCCACCCACATGCGCCCCTTGCCGTCCTGCACAAAACAGGTCGCCGTAAAGGAGCGGTCCAGGTCGAGCGGCTTGGCAATGCCATTCTGCACCCACGTTATGCCGCGCAACGCCGAGCCGACCCAAAGCACACCCTGAGCATCGCGGTACAAGGCTGTTACGTTGCTGCCCGCAAGCCCGTCCTCGGCCCTGTACACGACAGGCACACTGCCCGGCACGAAACGGACCAGGCCGTTGATGGTGCCTACCCAAAGCCCGCCCTTGCTGCCGGTCTCCAAGGCCGTGACCTTGTTCTCGGGAATGCTGCCGCTGATCTCCGTGTCGTAGCGGAAGCGATAGGTCGTAGGATCGAACATGAACAGGCCGCCGTTCTCGGTACCGATCCACACGTTACCGGTCGCATCGGCCCGCAGGAATCGGACCCGATTGCTGGTCAGGTCCCCCTGCTGCATGGTGAGGTTGCGCACCCGTGCCGTGCTGCCCTCTTCGTTATCGAGTATGCTGATGCCCCCATTGGTCCCGAACCAGATCCGGCCCTGCTTGTCCTCCATCACCGCCCATACTTGCGGTTCCACCAGCCCATCGGCCTCGGTGAAATTCACGAACCGCTCCCCTTTGAAGATGTCCAGGCCGTTCTCGTTGGTACCGAGGACCATGTTGCCTTCGCGATCGCGCATGATGCACCGCACCGCCTTGTCATGCAATCCGTTGCCCGGTGTGAACACGCGAATGCCGTCGGGTTGGATGCGGGCCGCTCCTCCATCCCAGGTGCCCACCCAGATGTGTCCCTCAGCATCTTCGCCGAAACTGAAGACGAAGTTCGAAGGCAATCCGCTCGTGATGTCGTAGACCTTGGCAGCGCCCCCTTTCGCGGGCAAGCGGAATGCACCACCGGTAAAGGTTCCTGCCCACAACTCGCCGTTCGATGCCTCGAATAGTGCCGTCACCCGGTGCATATCGGGAAAGCCCGGTAGCGGAAAGGGCGAGAAGCTGTCCTTCGCGGGATCCAGGGCTTGCACCTTGCCACTGGCATCCAGAAAACAAAGCGTGCCGTTGCGCAACGTGGTGATGCCCACGAGCCGATCGTCCAAGCCCTTGTCGCTGCCATAACGATCGGCCACCGTACCGCCGTCGTCCTGCACTTCGCGCACCTGCACCGCCCCTTCTCCGAAGGTCGTAAGCCAAACGTGCCCGTCCTTGTCCTGCGCGATACCGGTGATGTCCGTGGTCAGTTCCTTGCCGCCCAGTTTCAAGGTCCGCATGCTCCGGCCATCGTAGAGCGACACACCGCCGCCCAGATGTCCGGCCCAGATGCGGCCATCGCGATCGCGGAACAGGCTGCGGGCACCGTTCGCCGCAATGCCATCATCGGGCCCGAAACTTTGCACGTTGATCCCGTCGTAGCGCGATAGACCTGCTTCGGTCCCGATCCAGATGCGGCCATCGGCATCGCCGAGAACGGCGTACACCTTCGAGGCAGGCAGACCCTGCTGAACGCCGAAATTGTCGAAGAAGAAGCGTTGTGCACAAGCCTGCTCGAACGGCAGTGCCAGTGCAAGCAGAAGGAAAAAATGGATCGGTAGGCGCATCTTTCGGAGGAGGGCCCCGAAAGATAGTGGAAGACGCTATCCCTCAGCGGGTAAGCTCATAGAACGAGGGATCGGTGCCGGCGGCATCACTGACCACCAGGGTATTGCCAACCGTTTCACTGTAGTTCTGCATCTGCGCTTTCAGCGGCCCGTAGTTGAAGAAGCTGTAGACATCGTCCTTGCGGGCATCCACCGGCACCCAGTAAGCCTTTCCGTTCTGGGTACGACCGTGGCCGGAGTACCACACCAGGATCGTATTCACCTTATTGGTGCGCACCAGGTCGCGCAGTTCGATGTTGAAGAAGCGCTCCAACTGGTCCTTGGTCAGGTTCTTCTTTTGGATGGTGCGTTGGACGGAGTAGTTCGCGAAGGCCTTCTGCATTTTGCCCATGTCACCGCCGCCGACCAGGGCCGGAAAATCGCGGTAGTTGGTGTTCTCCAGGTAGATCACCCAGGTGGTTCCGGTGGAAGAGCTGGCGCCAGCGCTGGGGTTGGCTGCGACAACGGGTTTTGCAACTACGACGGGTTCAGCCTTGCGCACAATGGCATAGATCGCTTCCGTGGCGTTGCCGAACTGGTCCTCGGCCCTCACCACGAACCGTTCGCGGTCCTTGATGTCGATCTTGATGCTGAAATCGGGGTCCAGTTGATCGGAGGCATAGCTCGCGCTCACTCCGTTCACCGAGATCAATCGGATCTGGCTCGCATCGCTCACCCGGCCCTCGATGAACAGTTCCTCCTTTCCGGCCGGCACGGTGACGGCACGGTCGCCCGATGTGGATGGCGACGTAAGGGCGATCGATGGAGCTACTCCCTCGGTGCGTTCCACACGCAGCACCTCGGTAGTGAAGTTGTCGTAAACGTCCACCGCCTGCACAAGGATCTCCTGGTCACCGGCGGCCAGCGGAATGCTCACTACGAACTCGGGGTCCTTCTCGTCCTTGGCGAAATCCGCCACGACACCGTTCACCGTGATGGCCTTCAGCAGGCTCTTGTCACGCACGTGTCCCGAAACCCCCACATGGTCCAGCGACGCAGATACCTGCACCACTTCACCTTTGCGGTAGGGCTTTACCACCGTGATGCCCGGAGGAACACTTTCGCGGCTCATCTCGAACACCTGTTGCGCAATGCGGACGCGTGACGCCTCGATGTTCTTGCGTTGCTCCGCGCTGTACTCCGGCTTCCCTTCCATGGCCTTGTTCGCAAGCTCCAGATCCTTCATGGCTCCTTCAAGGTCCAG
>JBIIYD010000037.1:0-16204 GCA_044347005.1 Flavobacteriales bacterium
GACTTGACAGCAACCCGTTCCTCCAAAGCAAGGACAGGTGGAGCTTATTCCTCTTGCTGATCGAGCATTTTTCAAAATTGAACCGAACAAGCCGCTCTGCATGCTTCCCCGAGCCGCGTTACTTTCGGCGCTCCCATGCATGTGCTCTTCATCCCCAAGTGGTACCCTGGTCGCAACGACCCCCAGTTGGGCGATTTCCTGCGTAAGCAGGCCCTGGCCGTATCAGGGCATGCCCGAGTGAGCGTCCTGCATGTGGCGCCGCTGAATGAATTGGCACAGTATGAGCTTCAGGAACTTGTCGAGCAGGATGGTCCTTGGGAACTACACTGCTACTATCGGCAAAGTACCAGCCCGCTCGCACCGCTGCGCAAAGCGCTCAATGCGCTGCGCTACCGGAAGGCCTTTCTGCAAGGTTGGCAACGGGTACTACGCGAACGTGGGCTGCCCGAACTGGTGCATATACACATCCTGCTGCGTCCTGCGTTGATGGCGCAGATGATCCAGCGACGCTACGGTATTCCCTACTTGATCAGTGAGCAAAGCAGTGGTTACCTCGACGGAAGCTTCGAGGCGCGTGGTGCGATCTACGGCCGCCTGGCCAGACGGGTCGTGCGCGGAGCTGCTGGCATCACCGCGGTATCTGCCTGGCTGGGCGACGCGCTGGTGGAACAGGGCCTGTGCGAGCGCTATGAAGTGGTGCCGAACGTGGTGCCAGGCCTGGATCGTCCCTTACCACCGCGAGGATCTCCGGGACAACTGCTCGTGGTGGCCGACCTGGTGGACAGGACGAAGAACGTGAGCGGCGTTCTGCGCGCTCTGGCCTTGGCCCGGAAACAGGATATACGCCTTCAACTGACCGTGATCGGCGATGGGCCGGACCGGAGCACGCTGGAGGTACTGGCTTCCAGCCTCGGGCTCTCCGATGTGGTGCGGTTCCTCGGCCGTTTGGCGAACAGCGAAGTGCTGGACCACATGGCCCGGTGTTGGGCGGTGGTGATCAACAGCAACGTGGAGACCTTCAGCGTGGTCACCGGTGAAGCGCTGGCCCAAGGCAAGCCGGTGATCGCCACGCGTTGCGGCGGACCCATAGCCTTCGTAACACCGAAGAACGGGTTGCTGATCGACACCCGTGACGATGCCGGACTGGCGGCCGCCATGTTGGAACTGCTCGCGCAGAACGAGCGCTACGACCCGGCCACGATCCGCACCACGGTAAGCGAACGATTCAGCTACGACGCGGTTGGCCGCGCGTTCATGGAGCAGTACCACAAAGCCCTGTCGCATGGCAAGTGATGGAACCCGCACCCTGCGCGTCGGCATCCTCTGCGATAGCCTCAGCTTCCACCGCTGGCAGGCCGAGGCGATCCGCCATGTTCTTCAAGTGCCGGGCGTGCAACTCGTGGTGCTGGTGCGCGACTCGTCCGGGACGAACACAGCAGCCAAACCGCTGCTGAAGCGCAACTGGAGTACCGCGCTGTACCGACTCTACCGCCGCAAGTATTTCGACCCACCAGCAATGGAGGTGGAAGATCTTTCGGAGCTGCTGGCAAGAGTAACTGTGGTCGATGTGCAGCCCGAAGTCGATGGGGTCGGTCAACGGTTCCAGCAAAAGGACCTTGATGCCATCGACGCCGAACGTCCGGATGTTCTTTTGCGATTCGGGTTCAATATCCTGAAGGGCGATATCCTGACCCTGCCGGAATTCGGAGTCTGGAGTTTCCACCACGGTGATCCTGCTGCATTCCGAGGTGGGCCACCGGGCTTGTGGGAGATCCTGAAAGGCAGCCCCGTTACGGGTGCCATACTGCAACGACTGACCGAGCGGCTGGATGGTGGCCGGATCTTGCGGCAAGGGTGGTTCAAGACCATCGACCACAGCTTGCAGGAGACCGTGGACACAGTGCTGATGCACAGCGCCGTTTGGCCAGCCCAAGTGCTGCGCGAGCTACTCAGCGGGAACGCGGAAGCTGCTTCAGGCAAAACACCGGAGAAGCTGGGAACCTTGTATCGCTACCCCGGAAACCTGCGCTTCCTGCAATTCCTCTGGACCCGGTTCAACAACAAACTGCGCTTCCACCGTGAGGACCTCAACATGCACGAGGAGTGGAACATCGGGGTGCTTTACCAACCCATTGCAGCCTTGCTGGACGACAAGCACAGCCTGAACGTACGCTGGTTGCCTTCGCCCGGTGCGGGCAGCTTCCGTGCCGATCCGTTCGGCTACACCGGCGATGATGGCCAGGTGAATCTCCTGTACGAGAAGTTCGAATACGGGACGGGGCTGGGCGAAATAGCACGAGTGAGGCCGAAGAAGGATAATGTCCTGAAACGCTCGCGCACCATGCTGAAATCGGAAGGACACCTCTCCTACCCTTACGTCGTGCAACGGGATGGAAGCGTGTACGTGGTACCCGAGCAGGCGGCCACCGGCCGTGTTGACCTGTACCGTGTGAATGCCGCCAACGACGCGCTGGAGCCGGTGGGCACCCTGCTGGAAGAAGCGCTCCTCGACCCCACCCTCTTCCAACACGAAGGCCGCTGGTGGCTGTTCGGTACCAAAGCGCCGTTGACGAACGTAGCCCTGTACGCCTACCATGCCGAACGCCTGGAAGGCCCGTACTTGCCGCACCTGCTGAACCCGATCAAACTGGACATCGCTTCGGCACGGCCCGGCGGCACCCCCTTCCACCACGAGGGCGTTCTGTGGCGCCCTGCACAGGACAGTTCCATCACCTACGGAGGCCGCATCGCACTGAACCGCGTGCTGGAACTGTCGCCCGACCGTTTCCGTGAGGAAACGGTGAAACACATCGGACCCTTGGGCGGCTCCATCTGGAACAAGGGCCTGCACACGCTCTCCTCCATGGGCGAGTTGACCTTCATCGACGGCAAACGCTTCGTGAGCGTGCCCGAGCGGCGGCGCGAAGCCAAGGAACGCAAGCTGCGCCGCCTGAAACGCCAACGCGAAGAATGATCCGATCGGCAGCAGGCACCATCGCCACACGCGTCATTGTCACGGTCGGTAACCTGGTCGCGATCATGGCCGCCGGGCATGTGCTGGGCAGCGAAGGATTGGGCACCATCAGCCTGCTGGTATTGGGCATCACACTGATCCTGCTGCTAAACAACGTGGTCGGCGGTGCTGCGCTCACCTACCTCGTACCACGCCACCCATTGCGCCGCTTGCTGTTGCCTGCCTACGCTTGGGCTTTGATCACAGCGGGGATCGCGTTGCTGGTGCTACGCTTGGTGCCACTCGTCCCCGTGGGTTTCAGCGAATACGTTGTTGGCCTGGCCCTACTGCAATCCTTCACCGCTACGCACAGTGCGGTGCTGCTCGGTCAGCAGCGCATTCCGGCCTTCAATGCCTTGGGCGTGCTCCAGGCCTTGTTGCTGCCCATCGTTTTCGTGGTGCTGGCGTTCGGCTTCGGGCAGCGCTCGGTGTTGGCGTATGTGTATTCGGCCTATGCAGCGTTCCTCTTAACGGCACTGGTCGCGGCGTTCATGGTGGCACGTAGCACGCCCACTACCGACGAAGACCATGCTGCGACCAAGGGCGACACGCTTCGCGCCATGCTGCGACAGGGCGGCTGGGTGCAAGCGGCCAACCTGCTGCAATTGCTGAACTACCGCCTGGCCTACTACCTGATCGAACGCTGGGTGGGCCTAGCCGCGCTAGGGGTGTACAGCGTGACCACACAACTTGCCGAAAGCGCATGGCTCGGCCCGAAAAGCCTGGGAACGGTGCTCTACGCCCGCATCAGCAATACCGAGCTGTCCGAACAACACCGCGGCACCACCATCGCGATCCTGAAAGCCTCCGTGGCACTCGCCGCCGGGGTGGTGCTCATACTACTGATGGTGCCGGACCCGCTCTACGCAATGTTCTTCGGCCGCGATGTGAAGGGTGTACAGCCCCTGCTCTTGGTGTTGGTCCCGGGCTTGTTGGGGATGGCCGCTTCACAGGCCTACAGCCATTATTTCAGCGGCGTGGGCCTCAACCGCCACAACGCCATCGGTTCGGGCATCGGCCTCGCATGTACCGTGGTGTTCGGTTTCTGGTTGATCCCTGCGCACGGCCTGGCCGGTGCGGCCATCACAGCGTCGGTGGCCTACAGCGCGAACGCCCTTTACCAGATGGTCTTCTTCCTGCGTGCAACCGGGGCCGCATTCCGCGACCTCATGCCACGACCCAGCGACCTCGGCTTGTTGCGGGCAGCTTGGAAGGACAAGTGAGGGAATGATATTGAGATGTGAAGATGGATCGATGTGGAAATGATCGAGAGGCGAGAGATGCGTTGTGCCTCGAGATACGGATCTCCAACAATGACCATTGGACCGAATTGAAGAGCCAAACTGACAAACGAAACCCGCCGAAGCGTTGCGCGAGGTGCTCTCATTTCCACATTCGCTCATCTCCACATTTTCACACCTTCGCATCATGTCCGTCTCCGTGATCATCCCCTGCTACAACGTGGAGGAGCACATTGCAGCCTGCCTGCACAGTGTATTGACACAGGATGTCGAACTGAACGAGATCATCTGTGTGGACGACGGGAGCAGCGATGGCACGGCTTCCGTGATCCGGGCATTGCAGGCGGAATATCCGGGCCGCATCACCTTGATCGAAGGAGGACATCGCGGTGCTTCCGCTGCGCGGAATACGGGGCTGGCCGCGGCCACCGGCGACTACATCCAATTCCTCGATGCCGATGATGTGCTGATGCCCGACAAGTTGAAGGGGCAGCTGGCCTTGGTGGACGCAGATGGCGCACCGGACCTTCTGGTGGGCGACTATTTCGTGGATCATGCGGACGGTCGCCGCGAAGCCGTCCGTGCCCTGAGCGAGGGACCGTGGATGGGCTTGATCAAGACCCGCATCGGATGCACCTGTTCCAACCTATGGAAACGCAGTGCCGTGATCGAGGCGGGTTCCTGGAGCGTAGATCTCGCCAGTAGCCAGGACCATGAATTGCTGTTCCGCATGTTGCGCATGGGCTGCACCGTGGCTTACGACCACAGGGCATGCACGGTGGTGGACAAGGCCCGGCCGGGCCGCATCAGTGTTGCGGACGCTACGGGCAATTGGCTGCGCTATATCGACCTGCGCGCTTCGGTACGCGATCACCTGAAGAACGCTGATCCCGTGCGCTTCGATGCCGAACTGAAAGCCATAGACCAATACCTCTTCATGGCCATCCACCTCCTGGCGCACGAAGACCTGCCCGTGGCTTCGGAACTCTACCGCCGATACCTGCCCAAAGGCTTCCTGCCCGAAGCCAGCGCAGCGATCACCGATCGGTACATCCTGGCGCACCGCCTGCTCGGCTTTGAGCGGGCGGTCCGTTTGGGACACATGCTGAAGCGGTGAGCGAATGGGTCGTAAACAAGCACCTTGAAGCGGACAGCCCTGTCGGCACACGGCATGTCGTCCTGGTGAAACAAGGACCTTGAGCTATTTCATTCCCCAAGCAAGCCGCGCAAGTAGCTATTGAGGAACACGCCCTTCGGATCGAGCTGGCGGCGCAAGGCTTGGAACTCGTCCCACTTCGGGTAGACGCCGCGCAGGTATTCGGCTGAAGCAGTGTGCATCTTTCCCCAATGCGGTCGGCCACCCAGTCCTTGCAGGTAGGTTTCCATCCGGCGGAAGTACGCCTCGTGAGGCATGCCCTTGTACATGTGTACCGCGATGTAGGCCGAGTCGCGCTGGTGTGCCGGACTGAGCCAGAGGGCATCGGCCTTTACGAAGCGGCATTCCAATGGGAAGTTCACGGGGATGCGTTCTTCGCGGATGAAGCCCAAGATCGTGGTGATCGCCTCCTTGAAACGATCCGCCGGTATGCTGTATTCCATCTCGTTGAAGCGCACGGTGCGCACCGTGGCGAAAACGCGATGCGCATGGTCCACCTTGGTTCCACCACCCGCAACGGACGCCGTAAGGCGCGAAACGAACGGAATGCTGGCCGGCACACGTCGGGCCAAACCACAGAAGGCTCCAAAGACCCCATTCTCGAGGACCACATCGTTCAGGTATCGCAGCACCTTGGAACCGCGGGGCGCTTCGTCGGTAGCGTGGATGAACTTCGTTTGTACCAGGTCGCTGTAGGGGAAGCAATAGAACTCGAAGTTGCGCGTGTCGCGGTTGTAGTCCTCGAGTTTGGCCAGCACGGATGACAGCTTCTCCCTGCCCCCGCTGAACTTCAGTCGATAGGTGGGAACACAAAGCAGCGTTACCTGGGTGATGATGCCCAATGCCCCCATGGAGACGCGTGCGGCGTCGAACAGCTCCGGACGTTCGGTCGCGCTGCACGAAACAATGCTCCCATCGGCGAGCATCAAGCGCAAGCCGGCGACCTGATTGGCAATGGACCGGAAGTCGACGCCTGTGCCATGCGTGCCGGTACTGGTGGCCCCCGCAATGGATTGCACATCGATGTCGCCCAGGTTCTCCATCGCCAGCCCATGCGCGAACAGGATCTCCCCCAACTGCTTCAGGCGTGTACCGGCCCATACCGTGGCTCGCATGCCGTCCACGGCGACAAGCCCCTGCATGCGATCGAGGCTCACCAGCACATCGTTCGTTTCGACCAGGGCGGTCCAGGAATGTGCAGCACCCACCGGCCTTACCGTACGGCCCTCTCTGGAGGCTTTCAGGATGATGGCACCCAATTCGGCCTCGGTCGCGGGCATGGCAAGCTGCTCCGGTCGAAAACGAAGGTTGCCGGCCCAATTGGAGAAACTCCGGTTCGTCATGCGAGCTGTGCTCATGATGGGGTGTTGCTGGTACAGCGGTGAGGATCCCCCAAGGGTCCATTCCCGGGGAACATGGGGATCGACATCGCTGGTGGGTTCATAGGAAGCACCGACCGTCGCCGCGATAGGTGTTCATGGGTTCATCGAGCAGGCGCCCACCACGCACGACAAGCAACCGGTCGAAGCGTTCGCAGAGCTCACCGGCCTTCGCATGGCGGAAAAAGACCGGGTCGCCGATGCGGAGCGTGCCGGTCGCATCATGCAGCGGCGTTTGCACCTCACCGGCTCCTTCGTCGGTCACGTATCGCAAGCCGGGCGGCAAATAGGGCTGTGGCAAGCGGCTGTGGCTCGCAGGGCCCGATGCCGGATACCCGCCGCCCAGGCACGTGACCATGCCGGGAGCTGGTATCCGCACCACAGGCAGCGCAAAGGCCAACGCAGGCAGGTGCTTGAACGCAGCGTAAGCATCGAACAGCGCTGGAGCAAAGAAGCCCGAGCCCACGGTGACCTCGGTGACCCATGGCTCCTCGCGGGTACTCTCCAAGCTGCCCGTGCCACCGCCGTTGATGAGGTCGACCCCGGGCTGGCGCTCCAACAACAATTCGGCAACGGCTTTGCGGCGTTGTCGCAATTCGCGGATGGAGCGCGTCTTCAACCAGGCAATGGCCCGCGTGCGCAGATCGATGCCTGTGGACCTGTCGCCAAGCCCGGCGATCTGGGCCTCGTAGCCCATGAGCCCTCGAAGGCGAAGGTTCGGAAGGGCTTCCGCAGCGCTTAGCAACTGCTGTACATCCTCAGATCCATGAAGCGGCGAGCGGTACACCCCGAAATGGATCCCGGGGAAGCGGGTGGACATGTCGATGTCCAGGCAGTAAGGGATGGCGACACTGAGTTTGGCGCCTGCCGCACTCAGCATGTGCAGATGATCGATGTGGTCGACCATGAAGGTGACCGACCGACCACCGACCAGGAATTGCGCGAGCCCGTCGATGGCTACGGCATCCGTGGTGGGGTAGCCCAGCAGAATGTCATCGAAGCCCTGTTGTAACAGGTACAGGCTTTCGGCGGCCGTGAAGGTCATGAGCCCTTGGAAACGCTCCGATGCCTTCAGGATGTAGCGCAGCACGGCCACGGAACGCACGGACTTGGTGGCCACCCGGATGCGCTTGCTCCCAGCCCGCTGCACGATGGCAGTAATGTTGGCGTCGAGCAGATCGAGGTCGAGAACGGCGTACGGCGCCTCCTTCCCCTGGAGGATGCGGCAATAGTCCGCGTAGTTCTTGTGCAGCAGGTCCATGCCGGGCAAAGGGTGCTGAAAGGTAGCGGACCCAGCAAAGCGCGCGACCGAATGCAGGGGCCGACTATATCAATCCTACCAGATCGGCCACTCCCGGCGGCCTGGCTGACGTGAAGCCCTCCGCGTAGGTGGTACCGATGAGCCGCCCCAGTTGCCGATGGCGACCTTCCAGGAAAGGCATAAAGTCGGGGTTCGCGATAGGGCTTTGGGGTTCGCTGCTGGCGGGATCGTGGAACTGCGAAGCGAAACAGGCCAAGGCTTCCTTCTTCTTCTCCCAGAACGGTGTGATGTCCACGATCAGGTCCGGTTCTATCCAATGGTCCTGAATGGCGTGCAACACCGTTGTGGGACGCCATGCTTCCTGCGCTGCACCATTGTCACCGGTGGTGCCGATACGCCGCAGGCCACTGAGGAAACAGGCTTCGGCCACCAAGGCCGCAGCACGGCCGTGGTCGGGGTGGCGGTCGCGGATGGCATTGGTAAGCACCACGCGAGGACGGTGGCGCCGGACCGCTTTCACCACCTTCAGGAGACTGGCCTCATCGGCACGGAAAAACCCGTCCGGCAGTCCGAGCTGATAACGGAAGCCTGCACCGAGCAGCACACGGGCCGCTTCCGCTTCGGTGGCGCGCAACTCGGGTGTACCACGGGTGCCGAGCTCCCCGGCGGTAAGCTCCACCAAGCCTACGGAATACCCGGAGGCGATGTGCTTCACTACGGTACCGGCGAGGGAGATCTCCACATCGTCGGGGTGCGCGGTGATGCAGAGGATGTCGACGTGGTCCATAACGCGAAGATGGGGAAATGCCGATCAGAAGACCGGACGATCGGATGACCGGACAATAGGGTGCAAGCCGCTGCAACGTTGCTGGACGGGCAATGTCAGTGCTGGCTGCCATCCTTTATGGCGGTAGCGCGAAACACGAAGTCCTACAAAGTTCAGCCCTTCACCCAATCCAGGATCTTGTCGTCCAGCGGCGTGGTGCCCGATCCATGATCGGCCACAAGGCGTCCTTCCTCATCGATCAGGAATTTGTGGAAGTTCCACTTGACGGAGGCATCGGCGACACCGTTCTGTTCCTTTCTTGTCAGCCACTGATAGATCGGGCTCGCATCATCGCCCTTCACGCTCACCTTGGACATCATCGGGAAGGTTACGCCGAAGTTCTTTTGGCAGAAGGTCGCGATCTCGGCCTCGGTGCCTGGTTCCTGCCCGCCGAAGTCGTTGCAGGGAAATCCGATCACCACCAGGCCTTTGTCCTTGTACATATCATACAGTTCCTGAAGCTGAGCGTATTGTTTGGTGTAGCCGCATTCGCTGGCCGTGTTCACCACCAACACCTTCTTGCCTTTGAACTCGCTGAGGGAAACCGGCTTGCCATTGATATCGGTAGCAGAAAGGTCGTGGAAGCTCATGGCGGGGGTGCTTTGTGTGTTGCTCGTGGGCACTTTCACAGGTCCTACGCGGACCATGTCGGCACCGGTGCATGCGAGCAGGGATGGGATGAGGAGAAGATGTGTCAGGTTCATGGTGCGTGGATAACACGGCGAAGATGGGCAAAGTTCGGGAGTGGGATGAACGCAGATCAACTGAGACCTACGGAGGGCGCGCCTGGCGGCGATTGCAGAACAATGAAGAATCCGCAGATCTCGCGGATGGCGCAGATGAATGCCCTTATCTGGTATGCGACCCTGGAAGTACAGAACGATAGAGGTGCGCGCCTGGCGGCGCTTGCCAGGAATGAAGAAGCCGCAGATGACGCGGATCTCGCGGATGAATGCCTTTGCCGCTCAGAGTTCCCCCGATCATCCGTGGTCGGACATCTGCGTCATCTGCGAAATCCGCGGCCGCATTTCTGCATGGACGCGCCCGAAGGGTGCGTTCCGAGACCTTCCGCCCCCATCTTTGGATCACTGGTCCGGGGTACCTTCGCCCCCCGAAATGAAAGCCCGCGAGATCGCCGACCTGCTGCGCCTGGAAGTGGCCCTGGACCTGCGCCAGCGTGCGGCTTGGGGGGGCATGTTGCTGTATGTGGTGAGCGCGGTGTACGTGGCCTACCTCAGCGTGAAGGGCGGCCTTGGCACCGCCACCTGGAACGCCCTGTTCTGGATCATCCTCCTCTTCGCGGCCTTCAACGCCCTATCGCGCTCCTTCCAGCGGGAGGACCAAGGGCGGCAATTGTACCTCTATACCCTGGTTGACCCGCGCAGCGTGGTGCTGGCCCGCAGCCTGTACAATGCTGGGACCATGATCGTCCTGAGCCTGTTGAGCCTGCTGTTCTACACCCTCTTCCTGGGCGGTGAAGTGCTGGCCGGGGCCGACCTTCCCCAGTTCCTGTTGGCCGTGGTGCTGGGCGGCATCGGCTTCGCGGCGGTGCTCACGTTGATCTCGGCCATCGCCGCACGGGCGGGTAACGGGCTGGGTCTGATGGCCATCCTGGGTTTCCCGCTGGTGCTGCCCATGCTGCTGGCCGTGATGCGTGCCAGTAAGCTTTCGCTGGACGGCGTGGCCTGGAGCGTGAACAGCACCTACTTCCTCGGACTGGTGCTGTTGGACGTGATCACCGTTACACTCGCCTGGATCCTGTTCCCCTACCTTTGGCGCGACTAAGAAATGAAGCACTGGTGGTGGAAATTCCTGGCGATCGCGTTGCTGCTGGTCGCGTCCATCGCAGCGCTGCGGGTGCCCCTCTCGCCGGCCTTGGTGCACGTGTCACCGGGGCGCATCGCGCCGGGTGAGGTTACGATCGATGTGACGGGTTACAACACTCGATTTGCAGAAGGCATGCGTGCCTACTTGGTGAACGACAGCCAGTACGTTTGCCCTGTTCGTGTGGAAGTGGTCGATGCCACGCACGCCCGCATCGTTGCCGTGGTTCCCGCTGGAATGCGGGCCTCCATGACCGACCTCGTCGTGCAAGGCATGACGTATCCCGGCGCATTCTTCACCGAAGGCTTGGGCGATGGCATCGAAAGCGGCGATTGCGGCCCGACCATCAATAAGATCGACCTGTCCGGCCTGGCCTTCACCTTCCCCAACCGCAGCATCCTGTACGAAAGCATCCGCAACCTGCACTTCCACGTGCCCATGTGGTTCACCATGATCGCCTTGATGGGCATCTCCATGTGGAAGAGCATCAAGGTGTTGGGCAGCGGCTCGTTGGACCGCGACCGGGAGAGCGTTTCGGCCGTACACGTGGGCCTGCTCTTCTGTGCGCTCGGCCTCACCACCGGTGCCATTTGGGCGCGTGCCACCTGGGGAGCTTTCTGGACCAACGACGTGAAGTTGAACGGGGCGGCCGTTACCGCGCTGATCTACCTGGCCTACCTGGTGCTTCGCGGCTCGGTGCCCGATGCCCACAAGCGCGCAAGGCTGGCGGCCATCTACAACATCTTCGCTTTCATGCTGCTGGTGATGTTCCTCTTCGTGGTGCCCCGCCTCAATGCCATCGACAGCCTGCACCCCGGCAACGGCGGCAACAGTGGATTCAGCGACCTCGACCTGGACGACCGCCTGCGTGTGGTCTTCTACCCTGCCGTGGCCGGTTGGATCCTACTGGGCACCTGGCTGTACAACCTGCGCCACCGCAGCCTGCGCATCACCGAATACCTTGACCGATGAGAACCTTCCTCACCATCACCCTGTTCTTCCTCGGACTTGGCACCGCCATGGCCCAAGGTGCACCAAGCTGGCTCGAGGACAGCCTCCACGGCAACGGCAAGATCAACACTGTGATCGCTGTTGTGGCCGTGATCATCCTCGGCATCGGGGTGTGGCTGTGGGCGCAGGATAGGAGACTGAAGCGCATGGAGGAAAGGATCAAATGATCGATATGCTCACGAAGACTCCCACCAATGTAACTGTACCGTCGACCCACTGGGTCGACTTTCCAAACCCGAGGGACGTACCCACCCAAGAATGAAACGCTCACACATCATCGCCATCGTGATCATCGCTGTCGCCATTGCGGCCCTGGTGGGATCACTTTACGACAGCAGCACCTACGCCAACCTGGCACAGGCCCAGGCCGATCCGGGCAAGGAGTACCATGTGGTGGGTGTGCTGGACCGCAGCGAAGAGGTTGTCTACGAACCCAGCCTGAACGCCAGTTTGACGAGCTTCACCATGGTGGACCTGGAGGGCAACAAGTGCAAGGTGCACCTGAACAAGGCCAAGCCACAGGACTTCGAACGCAGCGAACGCTTGGTGTTGATCGGCAAGGCCACGCCGAACGGCGATTTCGAGGCGCGCGACATGCTGATGAAGTGCCCCAGCAAATACAACGAGGAACACAAGATCGAAGGCTGAACGATGATGGGTTGCACATCATCGATCGAAGCGCCTTCATCGACCCGATGGGTCGACGAAGGCTCGTTAGAAAAGAACGGCCTATCGACCGTGGTAGATCGTCGTATTCCACATCCTGGATCAAGGAAGCATTGAGATGATCGATCACATCGGCGAACACGCCTGGGCCGGACAACTGGGCCACACCCTCACCATCATCTCCTTTGTTGGCGCACTGCTGGCCGCTGCGGCCTATTGGCTCGGCACACAGCGCAACGACGATGCATGGAAAAAACTGGGGCGCCTGGCTTTCCGCGTGCACAGCGTTGCGGTGCTGGGCATCGTGGCGGTGCTCTTCACCATGCTATTCAAGCACTGGTTCGAATACGACTACGTGTGGAAACACAGCAACCTGCAGATGCCGATGGAATACATCGCCAGCTGCTTCTGGGAAGGCCAGGAAGGCTCGTTCCTGCTGTGGACCTTCTGGCACATGGTATTGGGCAACCTCCTGATCGCACGGGCCAGGACCTGGGAGGCACCGGTGATGACCGTGTTCGCCACCGTTCAGGTGTTCCTTGCCGTGATGCTGCTGGGCATCTACATCGGAGACGTACGCGTAGGCAGCAGCCCCTTCCTGCTCATCCGCGAGCTTCCGGAGAACATCGGCCTCCCCTGGACCAAGCTCACGGACTACCTCACGCGCATACCGCAATTCGCCGATGGTCGCGGCCTGAACCCGCTGCTGCAGAACTACTGGATGGTGATCCACCCGCCCACCCTCTTCCTCGGCTTCGCGGCTACGCTGGTGCCCTTCGCCTTCGCCATTGCCGGGCTGTGGACGGGCGACCGCAAAGGCTGGATGGCTCCCGCCCTGCCTTGGACCTTCTTCGGTGTGATGGTGCTGGGCACCGGCATCCTGATGGGCGGCGCATGGGCCTATGAAGCGCTGAGCTTCGGCGGCTTCTGGGCCTGGGACCCCGTGGAGAACGCATCGTTGGTGCCCTGGCTCACGCTGGTGGGCGCCGGCCACCTGATGCTGGTGAACAAGCGCAAGGAAACCTCCCTCTTCACCGCCTACCTGCTCACCCTGCTCACGTTCATCCTCATCCTCTACTCCACCTTCCTGACACGCAGCGGGGTGCTGGGCGATACGAGCGTACACAGCTTCACTGGCGATGGCATGCTGCCCGGCCTGCTCATCTTCATGCTCTTCTTCATCGCCCTAAGCGTGGGCATGTTGGTGCCCGACAAGGGACAGCGCCGTTTTTATGCCTTGATCGGCGTGGCACTGCTCGCCGTGGGTGTGTTGCTCGAGGTGCAGGTGGCCGCCATCCTCCTCTTTGCCGCGATCAGCATCGCCATGCTGGTGGTGGCCTACCGGAAGTCCTTCGCCAGTGGCGATACCGAGGAAGCCCTTTGGTCGCGCGAGTTCTGGATGTTCATCGGCAGCCTGGTCCTGTTGCTGAGCGCCGTGCAGATCACCTTCAGCACCAGCGTACCGGTCTTCAACCTCTTGCTTGAACCCTTCGGCGGGTTCTTCGGCAAACTGGGCGAGTGGACCGGCAGCAGCTTCCTGACCGGCCTGGCGGATGCCAAGCTCGCCCCACCGGGCGAGGCCATCGCACACTACAACAAGTGGCAGCTGCCCTTCGCCTTCATCGTTACCATGCTGGTGGCCTTCACCCAATACCTGCGCTGGAAGGACAGCGACCTGAAGAAGTTCCGTCGCGACCTGCTCCTGTCGGTGGTCGTGTCGGCGATCATCACAGCCATCGCGGCTTGGTTCCTGAAGTACACCCTGGCGGAGATGAACCTGGGGGCCCTGCTCTTCTCCACCGTGTTCGCGGCCGTGGCCAACGCCATCTACATCCCGAAGATCCTGAAAGGCAAGCTGAAGAACGCCGGACCATCCATTGCGCACGTGGGCTTTGCACTGGTACTGCTTGGCGCACTGGTGAGCACCAGCCGCAAGGACGAGGTGAGCCGGAACACCAAGGGCATGGACCTGCGCTTCCTGAACGAAGGGTTCAGCAACAGCTCGGACATCCTGCTCTACAAGGGCGATACGGTGCGCATGGGCGAATTCTATGTGCACTATCGTTCGAAGGACCAGGAGGGCGTCAACCTGAACTTCAGGATGGACTACTTCGCCGTGGAACCGAACGACTACCGGCAAGGGGACACCGTTCGTGTGGGCGACATGCTCTTCCGCTCCCGCGATGGTCACCGCGCCGGGGAGGTCTTCCTGCTTGACCAGCCGGAGCATTGGGAGCCCTTGGAGGAATACAGCAAACGCCAGCTTTGGAACGCGGCCGAATGGAGCGGTACGCGCCCCGGTGGGCCACTCTTCGAACTGGCGCCCTTCGTGCAGATCAACCCGCGCTTCGGCAACGTGGCCGAGCCGAGCACCAAACACTGGCTGCAACGCGACCTGTACACGCACATCCGCTATGCCGACCTGGCCATGGCCACGGATACCGCCGACGATGCCTGGATGCCCGACCGGCTCTACGAGAAGTCCATCGGAGATACCATCATCACCCCCAGCAGCGTGCTCATCATCGACAGCGTGTACACGGTGCGCGACAGCGTAACGCGGGCCATGCTGGGCGAGCGCTACACGGTATACGCCGCCAAACTGCGCATCCGCGACCTCTACCAGGCCGATCGATGGTTCGATGCACGGCCTTTGGTGATCTATGCCAATGGCGAACCCGTGGCCAATAAGGCCGCAGAGGTGAAGGCCCTGCGCATCCGCTACGGGCTGGCCAGCGTAACGGGCGACCCGGCGGACCCCGCCAGCCTGAAGCTGGGGATCAACGTGGCCGAAACGGAGTTCGTGGTGATGCAAGCCCTGATGTTCCCGGGCATCAATATCCTGTGGATCGGATGCCTGTTGCTGGCGCTCGGCAGCGGGCTGGCGGTGTGGCAGCGAGTGCGTGGCACCAAACAGGACAAAGCATGACCCGCATCCTCCTCATCGGCACCGGCCGTATGGCTTACCAGCTGGGCCATGCCATCGTCCATTCGAAACTGGAATTGGTGGGTGTGGCGGGCCGCAACGCCGCCGAGCGTGAACGCCTCGGGCGCTTCCTGGAGCGCAGCGCCATCGACCTTACCAAACCCCTTCCCGAGGTGGACCTTGTGCTGCTCGCTGTGAGCGACGATGCCATTGCGACCGTGGCTTCCGGCTTGCGCGACAGTGGCGCCGTAATGGCCCACACCGCGGGGGCCATGGGGCTCGAGGTCCTGGCGCCGCACGCCCACCGGGGCGTGTTGTGGCCGATCCAGAGCTTGAGCCACGGCGCCCCCATGGACCTGCACGATGTGCCGATGGTGGTGGACGCCGGGGACGGGTCGTCCCGCAAGACCCTGCTCACCGTGGCCGGCGAACTCTCGGAGGTCGTGCTCGAACTGGCTTGGGAACAGCGCCAGCGGGTGCATCTGGCCGCCGTGCTCACGAGCAATCTTCCGGTTTGGTTGGCACGCGAGGCCCAGCGCCTGCTGCGCGAACAGAAGCTTCCGCCGAGCTTGTTGACCCCCTTGTGGAAAGCCACGGCCGCCAAGGTGGCCGCTTTCGGCCCCGAGCAGGCGCTCACCGGCCCCGCACGGCGTGGCGATACACACACGATACAACACCATCTCGATCTCTTGACATCGGATCCCGACCTTCGCCAGGTGTACGCCCTGCTGAGCGAACAGATCATGCGGGCATACGGAACCGGGAAGGAATGAGCGATGTGACCTACAAGGAAAGGCTGGCGGGGCTTCGCAGCTTCCTGTTCGACGTGGACGGGGTCTTCACGGACAACCGAGTGCAGTTGTTCCCCGGCGTGGATCCGGTGCGCACCTTTTACACCCGC
>JBIIYD010000220.1:0-4988 GCA_044347005.1 Flavobacteriales bacterium
GCCATGGGCGAGACCGCCGAGAACCTGTTGGACCTGCCAATGGAACAGGCCATCACACGTGAGGACCAAGACCAGTTCGCGTTGTGGAGCCAGCAGAAGGCGACCGCAGCGCAGCAGAGCGGGCGGCTTGCGAAGGAGATCGCCGCGGTGGCCATACCCCAGCGGAAAGGCGACCCCTTACTGTTCGCGCAGGATGAATTCGTGAAGCCGAAGACCACGCTGGAGGGATTGGCTGGATTGAAACCCGCCTTCCGCAAGAACGGTAGCGTAACGGCGGGCAATGCCAGCGGGCTCAACGATGGTGCTGCTGCCGTGCTGGTCGCCAGCGACAACGGCTTAAAGACCCACGGCCTGAAACCACTGGCCCGCATCGTGAGCAGTGCCGTGGTGGGTGTGGAACCGCGCATCATGGGCATCGGTCCGGTGAACGCCACCAAACTGGCCCTTAAGCGCGCTGGGCTCACGCTGGCCGACATCGACATCCTGGAACTCAACGAAGCATTCGCAGCGCAGGTCTTGAGCTGCACCCGTAGTCTGGGTATCGCGGACAACGATCCTCGTATCAATCCGAACGGTGGTGCGATCGCCTTGGGCCACCCTCTTGGGATGAGCGGTGCGCGACTGCTTCAGACCGCCGCACTGGAACTTCAAGCTACGGGAAAGCGCTACGCCCTGTGTACCATGTGCATCGGTGTGGGGCAGGGTTATGCCACCATCATAGAGCGGTGCTGAGCGCCTTGGTGATAACATCCTGATCACATCCGATCAACCCGGTATTAATTTCGTGCTCCATAGCGCATTCGACCATGCAGGCCCAGGAACAGATAAACCTCTACATCGCTGACCAACCCGAGTGGCAGCGAAAGCTTCTGGTGCGTTTTCGCCAGCACATCCACGCGGTCGATGATAGCATCGAAGAAGTCTGGAAAGGCAACGCCCCGCACTTCGAAAAGGAAGGTGTGCTGGTGAGCATGCATGCGCTGAAGACCTGTGTGAGCCTCTGGTTCCACAAGGGATCCCATCTGAAGGACACCCACGGCCTCTTCATACTTTCCGAGAAGGACGGATCGCGCGATGTGCGCAAGTACAAGTTGGAGGAAGGTGGGGCGATCAACGAGAAAGCCTTGGTGGACCTGCTCAAACAGGCCTTGAAGGTGAACATGGCCACCGTGAAGTCGGCACCCAAGCCAACGCGAAGCAGCATTGTCCTGCCGGCGGAATTGGAGCAGGTGCTGGACAACGACCCGGAAGCCATGGCCCAGTGGGAGAAATTCTCGCACGCGGACAAGAAGGAATACGTGGATTGGGTGAACGACGCCAAGCAGGACGAGAGCCGCAAGCGCCGTATCGCAAAGGCCTTGGAAATGATCCGCGAGGGATTGGCCAAGGACCAGGCCTACAAGGTGGGCTGACCGGCGACCCGAAAAATGACCGCATGAAAAAGCCCCGGATGGACCGGGGCTTTTTCACGTGCTATCGGGTGGCGATCATTCGCCGGCCTTCTTCTCCTGGTGGCGTGCGAAGCGCTTCTTGAACTTGTCGACGCGCCCTGCGGTGTCCACCAACATCATCTTGCCGGTGTAGAAGGGGTGCGAAGTGTGGCTGATGTCCAGTTTGATCAGCGGGTATTCGTTGCCGTCCTCCCACTTCACGGAATCCTTCGTGTTGGCGCAGCTCTTGCCGAGGAACATGTACTCGTTAGACATGTCCTTGAACACTACCGGGCGGTAGCTGGCTGGGTGGATATCCTTTTTCATTGACTTGCTTGCTTTGACGTCCGGTTTCCGAACGGGCTGCAAAAGTAGGCTACTTTTCCATTCCACCAAACGGAGTGGTTCACGGGCAATGATCGGGGCATAGCCGCGTAAGTGTTCCCGATCGGTCATCTTTGCACGCCTTGAGCACCCCCCGCCCCATAATCCTGCTGCTGTCACTGGCCGTGGTCGTCCTGTTCGGATGCCGCCGCGACGAGCTTTTCACGGACGACCCCGGAGCTTCCCTGGACTTCACCCAGGATACGGTGCTCTTCGATACCATCTTCACCACCGTGGGGTCGGTTACCAAACGCTTCGTGGCCCGCAACCTGGGCGACCAGGCTGTTCGGGTGAACATCGCCTTGGAGGGTGGTAGCCCCTCCCCTTTCCGCATCAACGTGGACGGCGCATCGGGCATCAGCTTCAGCGATGTTGAGATACTCGGTGGCGATAGCATCTACGTGTTCGTGGAGGCCACCCTGGACCAAAGCAACACGAACAACCCCTTGATCATCGAGGACCGGATCCTGTTCAACACCAACGGGAACGAACAGGAAGTCCTTCTGGTGGCCTGGGGACAGGACGCACACTTCTTCTATCCTGACCGGGCCATCCAGGGCTTTCCCCGCTTCAGCATAATCGCCGGGCTGGACGATAACGGAGGCACCACCTGCGAAACCGTGGTGTGGCCCAACGACAAACCCTACGTGATCTACGGTTACGCGGTGGTCGACTCGTGCAGCACCTTGCGCATCGAACCCGGCGTGCGGGTGTACGTGCATGGTGGCGGTGGCCTTTGGATCTACCGCTGGGGCCGCATCCAAGCCGAAGGCACTTTGGAAGACCCCATCACCTTCCAAAGCGACCGATTGGAGCCCCTTTATGCCGAACTGCCGGGTCAGTGGGACCGGATCTGGATCAACGACGGGCCTGCGGGGCAGGACAACAGTTTAGTGAACGTGGTGGTGAAGAACGCACTGGTCGGCATACAATGCGAGACCTGGCCGTTGATCCCCGATGCCCCCACCAGTGCCGCCCAACTGGTGCTGAACAACGTGAGCATCCGCAACTGTAGCGCGGCCGGTATCCTCAGCCGCAACTACCGGATCACCAGCAACAACCTGCTGGTGGGCGATTGTGGGCAGTACAGCGTGGCCCTTACCGGTGGTGGCGAATACTACTTCAACCACAGCACCATCGCCAACTACTGGAACTACGGCATCCGCCAGACCCCTGCGTTCATCCTTACCAACACCTACCAGGACATCACCGGTGCTTTGCAGATCCGGGAAGTGGAAAGCAGCGAGTTCGTCAATGGCATCGTGTACGGCAGCAACGTCAATGAATTCCAGCTTTCCTTCGACGCCGCATTGCAACCCCAGGTCACCTTCGACCGCTACCTTATCCGCACGGACCAGCCGACGGACAATGCAACGATCTTCCCCTTCCCGGATCGCATCTACCGCAACCAGAACCCCGGCTTCCTGAGCCCCGGTGACCGGGATTTCCGCCTGGCGGAAAGCGCCTTCGCCCGCAACAAGGGCACATCCAGCACCATCGAGGCCATCAACGACCTGCAGGGCAACCTTCGGAACTGCGATGGACTGGGCTTCGACCTGGGCTGCTTCGAATGGTGCCCGTAGTGTAGGCCACTAGCGCCCTTCAATTCCGGCCCATCCGAACACTGTTCGAGAACACCTTTCAACAGTCCGTTGTTGGCCTTTCGCAACGCCTTATCATCAACAAGGCTGTTGTGGAAACAAGGCGCCGGAGTGTCCGGAGCGCCGGTGGGAAGCCGGATACTTTCGCCGTGTCAGAATACACCCACCTCGGGTGTCGAACGATGAGCACGAACGAGATCCGCGCCCTGATCACCTTGATCGATGACCCCGACGAGGGCATCTATCTGGAGGTGCGTAACCGGATCGTTTCCCTGGGCGGCCATGTGATCCCCGAACTGGAACGGGCTTGGGAGACGGACGACCTGGGCGACCTTTTCCGCAACCGGATCGAGGACATCCTGCACACCATACACCTTGCCGGGGTCACCGACCGCCTGAAGGCCTGGCGCGACAGTGGTGCGGAAGACCTCCTGGAAGGGGCCATGGTCATCAGCCGCTACCGCTATCCCGAGTTGGACGAACAGAAGGTGAAGGCACGCCTGGCCTCCATCCGCCAGGACATCTGGCTGGAACTCAACGACCACCTGACGGCCTTCGAAAAGGTGCGGGTCTTCAACCACATCTTCTTCCAGGTACACGGCTTCAAAGGCAACAAGCGCAACTACCACGCTCCGCAGAACAGCTACCTGAACGAGGTGCTCGACAGCCGCAAGGGCAATCCCCTCTCGCTGGCCATCATCTACCAGGTGCTTGCGGAAGACCTGGGCCTGCCACTGCGAGGGGTGAACCTGCCCAACCATTTCGTGCTGGCCTATTTGGACGAAGCGAGCATCGGCGGTGCCGACAGCGGACAGAACGGCGAGGAAAGCGTGCTCTTCTACGTGAACGCCTTCAGCGGCGGGGATATCCTCGGGCGCAGCGAGATCACGGAATTCCTGGAGAAGCTGAACATCGAGCCGCGTCCCTCCTTCTACAGCCCATGCACGAACATGGACATCATCCGACGCCAGCTGAACAACCTGGCGAACAGCTACTCCAAACTGGGCGATAGCGAACGGGCGCAGGACCTGGAACGCCTTCGCGACCTGCTGGGCCCGGCCGAAGGCTGATGCGGCGCAGCGGGGCCTACCTTCGAAGCAGGCGATCGCCGAACCCACCGATGCGCTTACGGACCACCTGCCTGTCGATCATCCTGCTCTGCTCCATGGGCACCAAGGCCCAAGGGGTCGAACCCAGCTTGCTCTTCAGTTGGGGCACCAACCTGCTCACTTCACCCGGCAAGGACATCACCTCGAGCCCCGGACGCACCATTGCCTTTGGTGCTTCCATGACCATCGGCAATGGCTGGCAGGGAAAGCTGCGCCTGGAGCCTGCACTCAGCTATACGGGCAGCGCCTACCGCACCAAGATGGCCTACCAGGTGCACTTCGTCACCATCCGGAACAGTTTCCAGTTCGACCTGCTCCTGGCCTTGCCGCAGCTGAACGGAGCCCGGCTGCGGGTGGGGCCCTTCATCGGCAAGGTCCGCAACGCCAAAGCGGCCTATGAACAAGGGTCCAACAACACCAACGTCCAAGGGGCCGATGGTCCGCGGCTGCAAGCGGAGCATTTC
>JBIIYD010000038.1:0-16024 GCA_044347005.1 Flavobacteriales bacterium
AATACGGTGCTCACGGTAACGCCGGTCGCCGTCGGGGGCGTTGCACCCGGCCCGAAGTTCCACGTCACGTTGGCCTGGCTACCGAACGCACCCGTGGCCGTCAACTCCACCGCACCCGAGCCACAGGCCGCCACCGGGGCTGCGAAGGTGGGTACCGGATTCGGGAAGACCTGGAAGGCGGCCTCCGTGGTATCGGAACAGATGCCGGCCGTGGCTACCAGGGTGACCACGTAATTGCCCGGTGCCGGATAGGTGTAGATGGGGTTGGCGGCCGTGGACACATCGTCCGTGGTGCCGGACACACCGAAATCCCACTGGTAACCCACACCGCCCGAGGAAGCGTTGGAGAAGCCCACCGTAAGGCCCGCGCAGAACTGCGACTGTGCCGTGATCGCCGCATCGGGAACAGGATATACCTCCACGTTGCCCGTGAAGGTGCCCGTGCACCCGTTCTCCGTAACAGTTAGCGTAACAGGCTGAACGCCCAAGGTGCCGAAGGTGGAGGAAACCTGGACGCCCTGGCCCGTGCCCGGCGTACCGCCAGGACCGAAGTTCCAGCTGAGCGTGGCACCACTACCGAAACCGCCCGTTGCCGTCAGCGTCAGATTGGTCGCACCACAGACCGGCTCGGGTGATGTGAAGGTGGGCGTGGGTGGCAGGTACACGTTGAAAACGGCCTGGCTGGTATCGGCGCAGGTAAGGCCGGGGCCGGTGATCAGGGTTACCGTGTAGGTGCCGGGCTGGGAGTAGGTCCACGTAGGATTGGCATCGGTGCTCACATCGGCGATGGTGCCCGGCTCGCCGAAGTCCCACAGGAAATCGGGTGAGCCCACGCTGGCGTTGGCGAAGGGCACCGTAAGGCTGGTGCAGAACTGCGACTGCGGCACGATCACGGACGAAACCGATTGATCGCAGGCCACCACCTGGAACATGAAGTCCCTACGACTGGTCGAAATAAGGACCCCATCCTGGTATTCGGTCACGCAAACCCCTACGACATAACGCCCGATCTGCGTGGGCGTGAAGGTCAACAACCCGGTGGCCGGGTCGATGGCGATCGCCGGACTGGAAATGATCGGGTAACCAGCGGAGTATCCGGCCGACCAAGGAATGAAATTGTACGGGGGGGCGGTGCACTGGGCCGGGGTCGGGGTGGCATTGGTGCAGGTATTGAAAAATCCGTCGGTACCTCCGCCCAGGAAAGGGGAGCAAAGTTCATACACGAGTTCATTGCCATCGGGGTCCGTGGCACTGTGGTCGAACACGAACGGCGCGTTGAGGCAGAGGGCCACCGGTGGCAACTCCGTATAGCGGGGCGAACTGTTCCCGAAGGCGTCGCCCGGGATGCGCACCAGCAGGGAAAGGCCGACATTCCCGGGGTTGATCACATTCACGATCGTGGCCGTGCGGCAGCAGACCTGATAGGACAATTGGTAACCGTCCGGGATGGCCGGCAGGCTGAAGACCCCGGAATAGGTCCTGCTCTCCACGCACGCATTGGGCGGGATCGTCAGGCATGGATCTTCCAGGGTCACCGGAATGCTCTGTACAGGCCCTTCCGGCTGGATCGTCTGCTGGCTCAGGTAGATGTTGCTCACTCCATTGTACACCCCGATCGCGATCGAATTCGGAAGCTCCGCTTGGGCCGTTGGACCACAGTCCCTATACAGCTTTACGGTTATCCGGTACTGATCTCCACCGAGGTAATCGTAGTACATCTCGCCACCGATCACATGGCTAGCGAAGCTGACGAGGCTGGTGAACAGGGCCAGAACAAGGGTAGTAAGTCGCATCATGGTCGATTGACTGATAGAAAAGGGGCAGCGTTGCCCGGCTAATATAGATGCTTTGGTAACGCCAAGCGAAATCCGGGGTCCGATAAGCACAACGCCAGGGGTTCGCAGGGGGGGGTCCAAGCCGGGGGCGACCTCGAAAACCCGTGATGGGTGTCCGGCTGTCCGATGCATATCGCAATTCCCGAAGGAGACCAGTCGTGCGGCATGTCGACCGCCTACCCCGCTTGCGCCGCCCACTCCTCTTCGGCCAAGGGCAGGTAGCGCCCTTCGCCCCCGGCGATCATCTCCATGATGCGGACACGCTCGGGGTATTGCGTGGCCTCCACCGCATGGAGCACACGACGGCTGCCGATCACCTGCACCTCGGTAAAGCGGTCCGGCGCCTCGATGCGGTAGAAATGGCGCCCGTCGGCGGTGCGGCGGTAGATCGGGAATGCGGCTGCTTCGAAGTCCATGTCCTTATCGTCCTATTTTGCACCCTGCCCCATGGAACCCTTCCTCAAGAGACTGGCCCAAGCCCTGCACGACCGCCATGGTACCGTCCTGGAGAAGGTGGCCATCGTGCTGCCGGGCAAACGGGCCGGGCTGTACCTGCGAAAGTACCTCGCCCAACTGAGCGGCACCACCATCTGGAGCCCGACCCTGCAGGATGTGGGCGGTTTCATGAGCAACCTGGCGGGCATGCGGCAGGGCGGCCAGCTGGAACTGCTCTTCATGCTGTACGAGGCCCACTGCCAGCTGGCCGGGTCGGGCAAGGAAGCGCTGGCGGACTTTCTGCAATGGGGCCCCACCACCCTGCGCGACATGAGCGAGGTGGATGCCCACCTGCTGGACCTGGACAAGGTGTACCGCGACCTGAAGAGCTACCACGAGATCGAGGAATGGAGCTTTCGGCTGGACCGGCCCAGCCCGGGACAGGAGCGCATGATGCAACAGTGGCGCTACACCGGAGCCCTGCACCGGGCTTTGGAAGAGCGCATGCAGCAACGCGGGGTGGGCACCTCCGGCGCCGTGGCCCGGCAGGCCGTGGAACGCTTGGGCAAGGGCTTGGCCGAATTGCCCTGGAGCACCATCTGGTTCGCCGGACTGAACGCCGTGGAGCCGGCCTCCACCCAGGTGATCAAGCTGCTGCAGGCGAAAGGCCTGGCCACGGTGGCGTGGGATTCGGACCTGCACTACCTGGCATCGCCGGTGCAGGAAGCGGGCGCCTACCTGCGCCGCTCCATCAAGGACCTGGGGCCGGGCGTGCTGCCGCCACAGGATGCCTTGCGCACCCGCGAACGGCGTTTCGTGAACGTGTCGGTACCCAATACCATGGCCCAGACCACCTATGCGGCCGGCTACCTGGCGCAACTGACACCCGAGCAACGCAGCACCACCGCTGTCGTGCTTGCCGACGAGGGCCTGCTGATGCCCCTGCTGGCGGCCTTGCCCGGTACCATAGGCCCCTTGAACATAACCATGGGCATGCCCCTGGAGGCGCTGCCCGTACACGGATGTACCGAGGCCTTCATCGAACTGCACGACCAATGCATGGTGCAGGGGGCCTACCGCCTGGCCGACCTGGAACGCCTGCTGTTGCATCCCTTCCTCAACCGGCCGGGGGCTTCGGCAAAGCTCATCGGCCTGCTGCGCGAAAGCCGCATGGACCGGCCCGGATACGAGCAGGTGCTGGAACTGGCGCAACGGGCCGGCCTGGAGGTGGGCCAAGCCATGCGCTCCGCCCTGGCGCCCATGACCCATGCGCAGCAGGACATGCCCGAGCGCATGGCGGCCCTGGTGCAATGGGCCCGGCAATGCATCGGCAACGATGCGCACCGCACCGAGCAACTCTTCCAACTGGCGCGGGCCCAGCGGCGCCTGGACCTGGGCCTGGCGCGCTCCGGCGCCGATGTGCCGGACCTGCGCACCTATGCCACGCTGCGCAAGCGCTTGTTGCACGAAGAGCGCATCGCGTTCTTCGGCGAGCCCTTGCAGGGCTTGCAGGTGATGGGTTTTCTGGAGACCAGGGCCATCGACCACGAACGCGTCCTTCTGCTCGGGGCCAGCGAAGGCACCTTGCCCCGGGCGGGCGGGCAGCAGAGTTGGATCCCCAGCGACATCCGGCGCACCTACGACCTGCCGCTGCGGAGCGATGCCGAGGCCATCGCCGCATACCACTTCTACCGCATGGCCCAATACACCCGCGAGCTGGTGCTGGTGCATTCCGGTGGCGAAGGCGAGGGCATGGCCGGGCCCTCGCGCTTCATCCTGCAATGGCAGCACGAGTTGGCCCAACACCACAGCACGAGTTCCAGCACGGTCGCTTACACCAGCCCCTACCCCGCCCGCCATGCACCCATGGTATGCGTGGCCAAGGACAAGGCCGTAACGGAGGCGCTCGCGGCGCTGTGCCAACGCGGCCTCTCACCCTCCACCCTGGCCACCTGGCTGCGCTGTCCGCTCGACCTCTACTTCACCCGGCTGGTGGGCATTCGCGCCAGGGACCAGGTGGACGGGAAGCTGGGCAGTGATGTCCTGGGCGAAGCCGTACACAGCGTTCTGGAAGGCATCGTCCGCCCGCACATCGGCACGGTGCTGCAGGCGGAACAGCTCCGGGAAGCCGGCCTGCATGTGCGGGAGGCATTGGTGGCCCGGCTCGCCGGCTCGTTCCCGCTGCACACGCTGAACAAGGGGAATTTCAGGCTACGCATAGACATGGCCTCCAAAGCCCTGGAACGGCACCTGCTGGCCGAGGCGGAGGAATGCCGCAACCGCTCGACGATGCCGCTGGCGGTGGAATTGCCGTTGCACGCGGAGCTCCGACCGGGGGTGAACATCAAAGGCCGGTGCGACCGGGTGGAAACGCGCGACGGCATCGTGCATGTGTTGGACATGAAGACCGGCAGCGTGGAAGCCCGGAACCTGAAAGTACCCGGGCTGGAGCGCGAGCATTTCACGGCCGAGCGCAGCCAGGCCCTGCAACTGTTGGTATACTCCTGGGCCTACCTGGTGCAGCACCCCGAGGTGGAGCTGGTGCGGGCCGGCATCGTGCCGATCCAGAAGGCATCGCGGACCGAGGGCCTCTTCCTGAGCGTGGGTTCGAGCAATACCATCGACCGCAGCATGTTGCCCGCCATCGCGGAACTGCTGCTGACCTTGGTGGGTGAAATGATGGACCCGGCCAAGCCCTTGGTCCACAGCCCCGACAGCAAGTACTGTACGGCCTGCCTGCCGGGGTAAGGCCCGGTGGCCGATCAGCGGTAGATCACCTTGTGGGTGCTGGTCTGCTCCCCACGCTTCACCTTGATCTGGTACAGGCCGCTGCTGGAGCCCGTGAGGTCCATGTCCTTCCGGTAGGTCCCGGTGAATTCCTTGATCGTCTCGTTGAAGACGGTTTGACCCAAGGCGTTCACCACCTCCACGGTGATGTCCGCGCTTTCGCCCACCGCGAAGGAGAAGGAGAAGATGCCGTTGTTCGGGTTGGGGGAAATGGTGACTCCGCCTTCGCCTTCGGTGGTGGCCAGGCTCTTGTAGATGATGCCGGTAACGTCCTTGCCGCCCAGCGAGAAGTAGAAATCGGCATTGTTGGTGGGCTCGTTCGTCCAGGCATCGTTCACCAGTTCGAAATTGGCCGTTCCGCTAACGGGGATGGAAGCCACCACATATTCCTTGGAAGCCGTCCAAGAGGTGCCCGCACCGGACAGCGGCGTGGTGCCGAAACCGGCGTACACCTGATAACGGTAAGGGCCTTGTTCGCGCACGTTGCCCGAGCGCTGCACGGGAAGGCAGACCGCAGCGGCTCCTTCCTGCGCTACTTCGCCCAAGGTGGCGTCCGACGCTTTTTCCCATCGCAGGGTAAAGACCAGGGACGAGAGGATGCCCGAGACATCGGTACCCGGTCGTACCACCACCTCCAGGGCGTCACCGTTGCGCTGCAGCCCGATGTCCACGGGCATCTGGGCGTGCAACACCGGCATCGTGATACCGGTGGACAGGGCTAGAACAAGCAGGGGGCGGAAGTTCTGGAGGATCATGGGAAGTGCTTCTTGGACAACGGGTACTGCGGAACGGGGACCGAACGGCAGCGAAAGATAGAACGCTTGGAAGCGGATCGCAACCTTGCCGTGATAAGCGCGGTGTGCGCCGACACCAGGTATATAAAACCGAACAGGGGCCCTTTCGGACCCCTGCGCGGAAACCTGCAAGGAATTTGGAACCGGTGAATGCCTGGAAGATCGGCCTTCACCGATGATAAGACGCGGCGCTTTTTGGAGGGTTGCCACCCCCGACCAAAAAATTTATCGGGTGAACTTATAGCCGACCCCCCGGATGGAATGAAAATGCCGGGGTGCCCGCGGATCGGGCTCGAAGTACTTGCGGAAGGAAACGATGAAGTTGTCCACCGTCCGGGTGGTGGGGAAAACGTTGTAGCCCCAGACCTTTTGCAGGATCTCCTCCCGGGATACCACCTCCCCTTCGCGTTCCACCAGCAGGCGCAACAGCATCACCTCGCGCTGGCTCAACATGCGGGTGACGCCATCCTGCCCGACGACCTCATAGCTATTGAAATCCAGGCGGTTACCATCGAATTCGACCACGGCGGGCAAGGCGGCGGTCGAACCTTGGTGGGCCCGTTTGGCCAGCTTGGAGACACGCAGCAGCAGTTCTTCCAGCTCGAAGGGCTTGCCCAGGTGATCGTCGCCCGTGCGGAGGCCCCTGATCCGATCGCCCGGTGCATTGCGTGCGGTCAAGAACAGCACCGGGGTCCGGTCCCCTTCCAGGCGGATGGTTTCCACCACGGAATAGCCGTCCATGCCGGGCAGCATCACATCCATCACGACCAGGTCGAAGTGCGCGCCCCGCATGCGTTCCAAGGCATCGGGCCCAGTGGCGGAGAGGGTCACATCGTAACCCTCCAACTCGAAATTGAGCTTGAGGCCCAGCCGCAAGGATTCTTCATCCTCCACCAGCAGGATACGCTGCCTTGCCTGTTGTGACGCCATGGCACAAAGATGGCGACACGGCTACTTTTGTCCGCGATGCACTATACCCCGGAACACGCCGAACTGGCGAACAGCATGCTGAGCGATACGCTCATGGCCCGCCTGGGCATCGTGTACCATGTGGATGCGGAAGGTCGCATGTGCGCCACCATGCCGGTGGACGCCCGCACCCACCAGCCCATGGGCCTGCTGCACGGCGGCGCCACCGCGGCCTTGGCCGAATCGCTGGGCAGCGTGGCATCGGCCCTCCTGCTGGACCATGCCACGCATACCGTGGTCGGGCTGGAACTGAACGTGAACCACCTGAAGGGTGTGCGCAGCGGTCGTGTAACGGCCACCGGCGAACTCGTGCATCAGGGCCGGACCACCCACGTATGGGACATCAAGGTGCGCAACGACGATGGGGTGTTGTGCGCGGTGTGCCGCCTGACCAACCTGGTGATCGAGCGCCGCTGATACCATGGTGGAAGCGCTGCGGACCTGCCTGGACCGGAACCTCACGTTCGCGGCTTTCCGGTGGAACGGCAGGGTACACCTGTGGGCCCAGGTCGACAGCGCCCTGGAAAGCGTGCCGACCCACGGCCTGGACGCCCTTACCGCACGCTTCGTGATCGCCCCGTTCAACAGCAGCAAAGCGGCCGTTACCGTGCTGCGGCCGGACGTACGACTGCTGCTCGACGGCGGGCCGGTGGACCTGCGCGAACTGCCGGAAGGCGATGGCAACAGGGTGCCGCAGCACGACGCACCGCCCACCTGGGACCGGAAGGACCATGCGCGGGCCATTGGCGAAGCCAAAGCGCTGTTCCGGGCGGGCCTGTTGCGCAAAGTGGTCCTGTCACGGGTGGTACCCGAACCCTTCCCCGCCGAACAGCTTCCGCTCCTGTTCCGCAATGCGCTGGACACCCATCCCCACGCCTTCGTTTGCCTGGTGAACTGCCCCGAGTACGGCACCTGGCTGGGTGCATCACCCGAGCAACTGGTGGAGGCCGATGGTGACACGGTATCGGTGGATGCGATCGCCGGGACCATGCCAACGGGAACGGCACCGGCAGCGGCGCAGGACTGGGGAGCCAAGGAGCGCGACGAGCAGGAACTGGTGACCAGGGGCGTGCTGGAGGTTTTCGCGGAATGCGGCCTCGATGCCGTGAGCGTGAGCGACCAACACGTGCTGCCTGCTGGACCGGTGGCCCACCTGCACAGCCGCATCGTGGCCCGGTCGGGCACCACCTCCCTTACCGCCCTGGTGCAGGCACTGCACCCCACCCCGGCGGTGTGCGGAACGCCCCGGAACAGCGCGATCGACTTCATCACCGCGCACGAACCCCACGACCGATCGCTCTACGCGGGCTACTGGGGACCCTGGCGCGTGGACGGTCGCACGCAGCTCAACGTGAACATCCGTTGCTTTCGAACGTTCGCAGACACGGCCTGGATCCATGTGGGCGGCGGAATTACCGCTGGCAGCGATGCGGATGATGAATGGCGGGAAACCGAGCACAAAACACAGACCTGGCTGCATCCGATACGGACAACAGGAGGCCGGATATCTTAGCCCCCGTCAATGCACACCTCCGATCGATTCGCCGCCGCCGAACTGGCAAGACTTTGCGTAGCGAAAGGCATCCGGCACGTGGTCATCAGTCCGGGGTCCAGGAGCGCTCCCTTGGTGATCGCCTTCAACGCACACCCGGAACTGCAGTGCATCCAGGTGATCGATGAACGCAGCGCGGGCTTCGTTGCGATGGGCATGGCCCAGCAGCTCCATGCCCCCGTGGTGCTGATCTGCACCAGCGGCAGTGCCGTCCTGAACTACGGCCCTTCCATTGCCGAAGCCTACTACCAACGCATCCCCTTGCTGGTGATCACGGCCGACCGACCCGAGGAGTGGGTGGACCAAGGTGAAGGACAGGCCATCAGGCAGCAGGGCGTCCTGGCGCTGCACATGAAGAAGAGCGTGCAGCTGCCCCGGATCGCGGGCGACGAGTTGGCCCGCTGGCACTGCGGCCGCCTGATCAACGAGGCGATCGACGCCACCTTGATCCCGGTGGCAGGCCCGGTGCACATCAACGTGCCGTTCACCGAACCACTCTACGGCAAAGCGCCCGAGCAAGCCGCCGGGTCGCGCACCATCGCACAGGTGATGACCGAATCGTTCATCCTGCCGGAACATGCCCGGTGGTCGATCGAACAACTGTCGAAGGCACGCAAAGTGCTCGTGTTGGCGGGCCAGGGAGTCTGGAGCAAGGGACTGCAGCGACAGCTTGCACAACTGGGGGCGTTGCCCCAATGCGCCGTGCTTACCGAGCCCACCTCCAACCTGAACGACGCCACCTTCCTGGCGTGCATCGACCGGGTGATCGAAGCCGTTCCCGTAGCGACCGCGCCGACAGGAGGAACCGACGATGGGCCTGTACGCGGCCCGGAGTTCGTGCCCGATATCCTGGTCACCTTCGGCGGTGCGGTGGTGAGCAAGCGGATCAAGACCCTGCTGCGGACCTGGCGACCGCAGCAGCATTGGCACATCGATGCCGGTCAGCGCCACTACGACACCTACCAGAGCCTGACCCACGACTTCGCCGTGGACCCGGAGATCTTCTTCGCGCAGATCGTACCCCAGGTGCAAGCCATCGAGAGCGGTTACCACGCCATGTGGGACAACATCGACCAGCGGACTACCACCGTGCACCACCGCTTCCTGAAGGACGCCCCGTACTGTGACCTCACCGTGTTCGGCCAGCTGCTACAACGCCTGCCCGCCGGCAGCGATGTACACCTGGCCAACAGCACGCCGGCCCGCTACGTGCAGCTGTTCGAACGGGGCGAAGGGCTCCGCTACTTCAGCAACCGTGGTACCAGTGGCATCGATGGATGCACGAGCACGGCGCTGGGGGCGGCATATGCCACCCAACGGCCCACCACACTGATCACCGGCGACGTGGCCTTTCTGTACGACAGCAATGCCTTCTGGAACGGGTTGATGCCGCAGAACCTTCGGGTGGTAGTGATCGACAACGGCGGCGGCAACATCTTCCGCTACATCGATGGCCCGGACAAGGACCCCGCGCTGCTCAAGTGGTTCGACTCGCCCCATGGCCGCGACCCGCTGGCCCTGGTGAAGAGCTACGGACTGGCAGCCTACGAAGCGTTCGACGGCACTTCGCTGCGCAACGGGCTCGATCGCTTGTACGAAGCCCACGATGCACCGGCCGTGCTGGTGGTGCGCACCGATGGAACGGTGAGTCCCCGGGTGCTGCGCGAATATTTCGCGGAACTGCGCAAGTGACATGACCGGTTCCTCCAAATGGCTCCAGGCCTTCAGGCTGCGCACCCTGCCCCTGGCAGTGAGCAGCATCGTCGTAGGCAGTGCACTGGCGATCCCCGGTGTGGACAGCGCTTACCGCTTCCGCCCCCTGGTGCTCGTGCTGGCCCTTACCACCGCCATCCTGCTACAGGTCCTGAGCAACCTGGCCAACGACCTTGGCGATCACCTGCATGGCACGGACAATGCGGATCGGGTGGGACCCCGAAGGGCCGTGCAAAGCGGCGCGATCGCCCCTGCCGTCATGAAACGCGCGATGCTGTTCTGCGGCCTGCTGGCCTTCGCAAGTGGCATCGCATTGATCACCTATGCCCTGGGAACGAACTTGTTGACCTTGATCTTTCTGCTGCTGGGCGTGCTCGCCATCGGCGCTGCGGTGAAGTACACCTTTGGGAGCAACCCCTACGGCTACTCCGGCCTAGGCGACATCAGCGTGTTCCTCTTCTTCGGCCTCGTTGGCGTATGCGGGACCTACGTGCTGCACACGCAACATTTCGAGCTCAGCACCTTGTTGCCCGCAGTGGGCTTCGGTCTGTTGAGCGCGGGCGTGCTCAACGTGAACAACCTGCGCGATGTCCGCAACGACAAGGCGAGCGGCAAGAACACATTGGTCGTGCGCATGGGTTTCGACACGGCCAAAGGCTACCACGGCCTGCTCATCATCGGCGGTATGGCCTTTCTCATGATGCACACCGCATGGACCTTCCGGGCGATGCCGCAATGGTGTTACCTCATCACCACTCCCCTGCTGGCCACCCACCTCAAACAGGTCCTTCGCACCCACGATCCCGCGGCACTGGACCCTCAGCTGAAGAAACTCGCGCTCGGTACCTTCGCCACGGCTATCGCTTTCGCGTTGGGACTCTGGCTGACACGTTAGTGCAGGTACGGTTCGCAGCGTGCACGAAGACGAATTCTCCCTGAGGCTTGTGACGTGCAACATGTGACCGCAGAATGATTCGCGCCCGCTGGATCGAACACACGCTTCAGCCCCACTTCCCGCTGGGGACGAGCAAAGGCACCATCGGTGCGCGCACGGTGTGGTACCTGATCGCCTGGAACGAGGCAAGGCCCGCGGTGCGCGGCATTGGCGAGGCCGCCCTGTTCCCGGGGCACAGCAAGGAGTACCCCGCCGATGTCCGCGTGAAGCTGATCGAACTGTGCGAACGCACCGACAACTGGGCGGAGCGCATACACACCGACCTGGTGGACGTGCCCAGTGTGCGCTTTGCCGTGGAACAGTGCTTGAAGGACCTTGAAGCGAGCGGGACCAAATTGTTCTTTCCCTCGGAATTCACCTTGGGCCGCAAGCCCATTGCGATCAACGGGCTGGTATGGATGGGCGACAAGGAAACGATGAAGCGGCGGATCCGTGAGCAGATCGGGAACGGGTGCACCACGGTGAAGATGAAGATCGGAGCGATCGGCATAGAGGATGAGTTGGACCTGCTCCGTTCGGTGCGCGCCGAATACGGTGTGGAGGACCTGACCCTGAGGGTGGATGCGAACGGGGCTTTCAGCTACACGGAGAGCCCTGCCATCCTGGGCCGCCTGGCCGAACTGGGCATTCACAGCATCGAACAACCCGTTGCACCGGGACTTTACGAGGTAATGGCCGAACTATGCGCCACTTCGCCCATACCCATCGCCCTGGACGAGGACCTCATCGGCCTCAACCAGCGCGACAGCAAGGTGGACCTGCTGGACCATGTGAAGCCGCAATACATCGTGATCAAACCGAGCCTCGTCGGCGGTTGGGTAGCCACGCGTGAATGGATCGAACTCGCCGAGGCCCGTGGCATCGGTTGGTGGATCACGTCGGCACTGGAAAGCAGCATCGGGCTGAACGCCATCGCACAATTCACCGCGACCTACGAACTGCGCATGGCGCAAGGTTTGGGCACGGGGAAAGTGTACGGCAACAACATCAGGAGCCCACTGCACGCTGCCGGTGGCTTCCTGCATTACCGACCGGAAGAAGACTGGGACCTTACCTTGTTCGAAACGGTTTGAAGCGGTAATGGACCCGGGACCAGGAACGGTCCGGGCGAAGAACGAGCACAGCATACGACCCACCGCCTTTGCCTACACGCAGCCCATATCCGAGCATCGCGCACGCATTCGACAGCATCATGTTGGATGGCGTTTCGATGAGCGGTATCGAAGCGTATGAGCGGTACCGATACCTGGCGTACAAGCGACATGTGAAGAAGTATGCCTGGTATGGTCCCCTTGCCGATACCATTTTCCACCTCGGCGTAACGCGGAAAGGATCGCCGGCAAACACCAGCGGTACGACAGGGCCTCCCAAATCGTACATCATCCCCAGGCGCGACCTGGTCAGCAGCGCGAGGCTGACCGGCGAAACCTTCGGCTTGTTGCCGGGGGATCGGGCACTGCTTTGCCTACCGTGCGACTTCATCGCTGGCAAACTCATGCTCGTCCGCGCTTTCGCCCTTGGGCTCGACCTGCACATCATCGACCCGCGCGGCAGTGTGCTGGACAACCTGAAGGTTTCGGACCGCTTCCGGTTCACGGCCATGGTACCCCTGCAATTGCACCGTGCCATTCAAGAGGACAAGGACCGTGTGGAACGGCAATTCGAGACGATACTCCTGGGTGGTGGCCCGGTGAGCGAAGCCCTCACGGAGGACATCCAGAAGCTCAACGTGAAAGTGTACCAGAGCTATGGCAGCACCGAGACCGTGACGCATGTGGCCCTGCGCAGGTTGAACGGGGACCATGCCGACGACCGCTTCAAGGCCATTGGCAAGGTCCACTTCGGCCGCGACCCACGGGGCTGTCTGGTGGTCTATTCGCCGCACCTGAGCGTGACCCAGCACGTGACCAACGACCTGGTCGAATTGGTGGACGACGGCCATTTCCGATGGCTGGGCAGGTATGACAACGTGATCCTGAGCGGAGGGAAGAAGATATACCCCGAACAATTGGAGGCCAGGACGGCCGGCGTGCTGCCCTATCCGCACTACTTCACCGCATCGCCGGACGATGTGCTGGGCCAGTGCGTGATGCTGGTGCTGGAGTCGGAACTGCCCCAGAACGAGGTGCTGCCCGAGGTGCTCGAGAAAGTGATGGCCGTGCTGCATCCGCACGAATGGCCCCGACGAGTGCAGGCGTTGAAGAAGATCGAGCGTACCAACAGTGGCAAGGTCGTTCGTCGTTGACGGATATGGAGTTCAGGCCTCCCGTCGCGGGATCGGCTAAACTGCTTTACATACCATGATCTCCGTGGACACGCCTTCCTTGCGAACCATGACGAACAAGTATTCCAAGGGAAAAACCAGCATGGCCAACAGGCCACCAAGTGTGTAGCTATGCCTGCAGGTGAACATGACCGCGCTCCACCAGCGATGCAACCAGCGCGAATCGGAATCCACGGGCGCGTTCATCAGGTGGAACATGGGCCGCCGTTCAATGATCTCGAACCCGTTCTTCTTCAGCGACCTTTCATAAGTATCAAGGGTGCGCTGGGCAAAATGCTCCTGACCACCATTGACCTTGTGGACGAAGTTCTCCGACAGGAACAAGTAGCCCCCTGGTCCAAGCGCCTTGCGCAGATTGGCGAGGGCTTGTTCGAATGCCGCAGCATCCACTACGTGGAAGAGCACGTCCATGCAACTGACCGCACCGTAGCGCACACCGAAGGACAGACCGGGATCCGCGATATCCGAATGGAGCATGACACATCCGGGGAACTCGTTCCGCAAACGCGACACGGCAACTTCCGTCAGATCGGAACCGGTCACCGAACGGACACCGATGCTTTGCCAGGTGCGCACGTATTCGCCGGTTCCAGAACCTACGTCCAACACGGACTGGCCTGCAACGTTCGCGAGATGACGCAATACGGTCCGCTTGAAGACAACCCGTCGCAATCGGTACATCCAAGCATTGAACTGTTGCCCCAGGCCCAGGTAACCGACCCCTTCCAAGCCTTTACTGCGAGCCAACCGCTGCTCCCAATAGTTCTTGGGATCGAAAGCATCCATGCGACAATGATACACATCCGATACCCAGTGCGAAAACCGTTGAATTCCCGGGACCAGCGCATCCATGGCCCACCGCCACTCCATTGGGAATGCGCAACCACGCACACGGCGATCCGGATGGTTCAAGCTATTCAGCGTGCGAAGCCGACCGAGCGTGGTCCCACAGCATGGATCGAAGCCGCCCCATGCTCATTTCATATTGTTGACCTTCTCCTTGTCCAATGGCTCTTCCTGCTCGTCCTCCATGGGCTTCGTCGTGCTGTAATGCCGCCACTTCTCGAGCACGGCTTGAAAGTCGCTGGGCAACGGGCTCTCGAAGTGCATGCGCAAGCCGCTCACAGGATGGGTGATGGTCAGGGTGCGGGCATGGAGCGCTTGTCGCGGGATCAGCCGGAAGCAGTTCTCCACGTATTGTTTGTACTTGGTGAACGTGGTCCCTTTCAACACACGGTCCCCACCATAAGCAGCATCGTTGAACAAGGGGTGGCCGGCATACTGCATGTGTACCCTGATCTGGTGCGTCCTTCCGGTCTCCAGCTTGCACTCCACCAACGTCACGTACCTGAAGCGTTCCAGCACTTTCCATCGCGTGAGCGCGTGCTTGCCTTGCTCGCCATCGAAATACACGAATTGCACCGTACGGTCCTTGGCGTGGCGACCGATGTTGGCCTCGATCACACCTTCGTCCTCGTTGAAATCGCCCCAGACAAGGGCGTTGTACCGGCGGTCGCTGGTGCGGTCGAAGAACTGCCTGGCCAAATGCGTCAAGGCCTCCTCCGTCTTACCGATCACCATGACACCACTGGTATCCTTGTCCAGGCGGTGCACCAGTCCCGGCCGCGGTATTTCGGCACCGGGCGTGGAAGGCAGCTTGCCGAAGTGGAACAACAAGGCATTGACCAATGTGCCCGTCCAATTGCCATGGCCAGGATGCACCACCAGGCCGGCCTGTTTGTCGATCACCAGGATGTGCTCGTCCTCGTACAACACGTTCAGCGGAATGTCCTCGGGCAACAATTCCACCTCGCGCATCGGGTAAGGCAGCACGATGCTGATCTCATCGCCCGGCTTCACCTTCTGGCTCGGTTTCGCGGACTTGCCGTTCACCAGCACGTTGCCGGCCTTGGCAGCCACTTGGATACGGTTGCGCGAGGTGTGCGCCAGCCGGTCGAACAGGAACTTGTCCAACCGGGTCAGCGACTGCCCGGGATCACAAACGATGCGATGGTGTTCGTAGAGTTCCTGCTCTTCGCTGTTGACCTCGTTGTTTTCTTCGATCATCAGCGTTGTATGGAAATGCGACCGTTGGCCAGGGGAACACCTGTCGGGTCGATAAGTTGAACGATGTAAAGGCCACTGGCAAGACCCGACACATCGGTGGCAACGTCCTGCGTGTAGTGGCTTTGAAGCACGACCCGGCCCATGCCATCGATGCAAAGGACCGATGAACCCTGTGGCACGGGGAACGAGGTGCGCAGGTAGAAACTGTCGCTGGCCGGGTTGGGGTGGACCAACACTCCGGAAGGCGCAGCCAAGTCGTCCGTAACACCGGTGAAGGGATCCACAGCGGCCACGAACACCGGCCGTATCATGAGCGAACCCTGCTGCTGCGTAGGCTGCCAGGAGTTGCCGGTCTTGAAGAAGATCTTGTTCCCGTTGTTCCGGTTGCGGTCGAAACCCAGGTTCATGTTCGCCGTGTTGGTCTGGGTCCAGCCAACGTAGAAGGTGCCCTCCACCCAGATCGTCGAATCCAGCCGATATTCCACAAAATGGTTGAGGCCGTCCTGCCTGTACTCCGGTGAGGAGAAAGAGAAATTCTGGTGAGCAACGACCTCCGGGTCCAGCGTGCGCCACACCGTGATCAGGAATGAACCTTGTCCTGGCGGGGTGCCCGGGGGTGCGTTCGCAATGGGG
>JBIIYD010000039.1:0-15971 GCA_044347005.1 Flavobacteriales bacterium
CAAGATCTCGATGATCCACCTACTACTTCGCAAGATCACCTGCTAATGCAAACAGGTTCTGAGATCGACCAACACGGAAATACTGTTGCACCCGGGATGGACTACAAGGCTGTAAACTACACAGGTCTGGTGCCCTACCTGATCGGGGCGGTCCAACAACAACAAGGGCAACTGGCAGCAGCGCGGAGCACCAACGAATCCTTGGTCGGCGCTCTGGAGGAACTCCGCGTCCGCATGGACCAGATGGAACAAGCCCTGGCCACCTGCTGCAACCGCGCGTCCGGCGCGGAACTGCCCCTTGACCCTGATGAGGGCCTGAAGAGCACCGAGCAGGGCGAACGCCTGCTGCGCATAGACCCCAACCCCTTTACCGACCGCACCACCCTGCGCTACACCCTGGAGCGCGGTGGCCGCACCATGCTGCTGGTGAACAGCAGCGATGGTAAGCAGTTGCAGGTTTTGCACGAAGCCGCTATGCAGGCCGGCGAGTACCAACAGGAGTGGCAGACCAGCCACCTTGCGCCGGGCATCTACTCCGTAACGCTGCTGCTGGATGGCGAACCGCTGGTGAAGCGGGCCGTGAAAGTGCGCTAAGGTTCTTTGGCATGGCTATCCATGAGAGCGGCGGTCCTTCTGGGCCGCCGCTCTCGTGAATTAATTGCCAGTGCCGTGATCAGCCCCGGCTCTTCTTCGGGAACTTCGGCTTCGGTTCGTAGAAGCCCTGTTTCTTCTGGTAGCCACCGCGGTCGTCGTTGCCACCCTTGTAGCCACCGCTTTGGGGGCGCTCGCCCCTGGAGTCGCCGCCTTTGTAGCCGCCGCCACCTTTGTAACCACCGCCGCCAGCGCTGCCGCCCTTGTAGCCGCCGCCGCCTTGGTAGCCTCCGCTGCGTGGCGCGTCGGAGCGGGGTGCATCATTGCGCGGCCCACCCTGGCCTGGGCCTTGGGATTCGTCCACACGCACCTTGCGGCCCTTGTAGTTGGCGCCTTGGAAGGACTTGGATACCTGCTCGAATTGCTCGGGCTCGATGTCCACGAAGGAATAGACATCCTTGATGAGCATGCGCCCGATGTGTTCGCCACTGATGCCGCTGATGCCGCAGATGTAGCCGAGCATCTTGCCTTTGTCGAAACCGTCGGCACTGCCTAGGTTGATGAAGAGTTGGCGTCCGGTACTGAAGCGTTCGCGGCTGCTCGGGCGTTCGACGCGGGCCGTATGGTCCTTGCGGCTCATGTCCACGTTCAGGTCCGGTGTTTCGCGGAACTGGGTGATGATGCGGTTGAAGGCCACGCTGATGAAGCGCTCGATGAGTTCCTCCTTGCTGAAGCCCGACAATTCCTCGTGGGCCGTAGGCAGGATGGTGGCCAGCGCATCGTGGTCCACTTCCACGTTCTTCAACTTGTGCATGTACGCCACCACTTGGGCCTTCCCGATGTCGCCGCCACCGGGCACCCTTACGTAGGTGAAGTGGGTCTTGAGCAAGCGCTCCAATTGGCGCACCTTGTTCACATCGCGCACGCCGATGATGCTGAGCGAGATCCCGGTACGTCCGGCACGCGCCGTGCGGCCGCTGCGGTGGGTGTAGCTCTCGCTATCGCCCGGCAGATCGAAGTGCACCACGTGGGTGATGTCGCGAACATCGATGCCGCGCGCCGCCACATCGGTGGCGATGAGCAGCTGCAGGCTGCGCGAGCGGTAGCGGCCCATCACATGATCACGCTGGGCCTGGCTCAGGTCGCCGTGGATGGCATCGGCGTTATAACCGTCGCGCACCAGGGAGGTGGCCAGTTCCTGGGTTTCGTGCTTGGTGCGGCAGAATACGATGGCGAAGAGCTCGGGGTCGGCATCCACGAAACGCTTCAATGCGGTGAAACGGTCACGGGCCTGCACCACGCAGTACTGGTGTTGTATGGCGGCTGCGCTGGCGTTGCGCTCGCCCACCTGCAGCTCGTCGAATTCGCGCATGTAGCCCTTGGCGATGGCGCGCACTTCGCGGCCCATGGTGGCGCTGAAGAGCCAGGTGCGCTTGTCGGCCGGTGTGGTGCGCAGGATCTCCGTAAGGTCCTCTTGGAAGCCCATGTTGAGCATTTCGTCGGCCTCGTCCAGCACCACAACGTCCACGCTGGAGATATCCACCGCCTGGCGGCCCAGCAGGTCGAGCAAGCGGCCCGGGGTGGCCACGATGACCTGCGTGCCGCGCTGGATGTCGCGCATCTGGTCACGGATCGGGGCGCCCCCGTAAACGGCCGTGATGCGTGTGCCCTTCATGTGGGCGGCGAAACGCTCGAGGTCCTTCGAGATCTGCACGCACAGTTCACGGGTGGGGGCCAGCACCAATACCTGCACTGCGCGGTCCTGGGGGTCCAGGAAGTGGAGCAATGGCAGGCCGAACGCGGCGGTCTTTCCGGTGCCCGTCTGGGCCAGTGCGACCACGTCCTTTTCGGAGGTAAGCAGCAGCGGAATGGCTTGCTCCTGAACGGGTGTGGGGGTGGTGAATCCGATGTCTTGGAGGGAATGCAGGAGTTCGGCCCGGAGGCCGAGCGCTTCGAAGGACGCCATGGGTAGGGGGGAATGGAATTGGCGCCTTGCAAGCGCAGGAACTTGGCCCGACCGAACGGAAAGGCGCGGCAAAAGTACGTCTTTCCGGGCGGTGCGGGCACACGCCTATCTTTGGCCACCTTCATGGAGCCTGTAGAAGCCAGCGTTAACGGTACCCTGCGCGTCATTGCGGTGTTGCTGCTCGTGTGGTTCGTACTGCGCTTGTTGAGCAGGCGCTTCATGGCGCACAACGGGCGCAGGCCGTTCACCGATGCAGCTGCGGACCAGCGCTCCAAAGGCGATGTGCGCATCGAACGCGTCGATCGGGCCGATAAGCGCCACGGTGGCTCCGGAGGTACGATCACCGATGCCGAGTTCGAGGAGGTGAAATAGCCGTTTACCATGACCCTAATGCCTGCGCCGGGCCAAGGCGTTCCTGCATGAAAGCCATCCCTTGGAAGAAATTGGTGCCTGTTATTGCCGCGCTGGCGCTCTTCTACACCATCAGCCTGGTCTACTTCAGCCCCGTGCTGGAGGGCAAGCGACTGGCCATGGGCGACATCAAACAATGGCAGGGCATGGCGCGCGAGGTGGAGGAGCACCGCGAGCGGACCGGCGAAGAGGCACTCTGGACGGGTAGCATGTTCAGCGGTATGCCTGCCTACCAGATCAGCGTGAAGTGGACCAGCAATCTCCTGCTGGGCGTGCATAAGGTCTTCACCGGCTTCCTCCCCAGGCCCGCAAGCTTCCTCTTTCTCTACCTCGTGGGCATGTTCATCCTGTTGCGCATCCTCAAGGTGGATCCCTGGCTTTCGCTCGTGGGGTCCATCGCCTTCGCCTTTTCCACTTATTTCCTGATCCTGCTGCCCACGGGGCATACCAGCAAGGCCAACGCCATCGGGTACATGCCCATGGTGCTGGGCGGCGCCTGGATGCTGTACCGGGGACGAATGCTCTTCGGTGCGGCGCTGCTGGCCCTGTTCCTCGGTCTGGAGGTGGCCATGAACCACGTTCAGGTGACGTATTACCTCGGGTTCGTCCTGTTGCTCTTCGTCGGGGCCGAGCTGATCCGGGCCATCCGCGAAAAAGCCATGGTCGGCTTCGTACAGCGTTCCGGCTTGGGCCTGCTGGCGGTCTCCCTCGCCTTGCTCTGCAACATCGGTTCCTTGTGGAGCACCTGGGAATATGGCAAGTATTCCACACGCGGGCCGAGCGAACTCACCATCCGGGCCGACGGCTCGTCAGCGGCCGATATCCGCACCTCGGGGCTGGACCGCGACTACGTCACGGATTACAGCTTCAGTGTCCAGGAGACCTTCAACCTGCTGGTGCCCGATGCCAAGGGAGGCCATTCCGCGGCAATCGGCACGGACCCCGATGTCATCGGCAACTCGGACCCGCGCTTCAGGCAGAACGTTTCGCAGATGAGCCGCTATTGGGGCGATCAACGGTACGTGGCCGGTCCCATGTACGTGGGTGCCATCGCGTTGCTCCTCATGGTGCTCATGCTCGCCCAAGCGCAAGGCAAAGCGCGTTGGTGGGTGCTCGCCTCCATCCCGATGCTCGCGATCCTGCTCAACATCCCTTCGCCCGAGCTGGCGTTCGCGTTGATCGCGGCCTACCTCATCGCAGGCTTGTTCCTGTGGTCCGACACCTTGAGCGTAGCGCTTTTCGGAGGTATGTTGCTCGCCATCGTGCTGTCCTGGGGGCAGAATTTCATGCCGCTCACCGACTTCTTCCTGGACCATGTTCCCGGCTACAACAAGTTCAGGGCGGTCACCATCATCCTGGTGGTGGTGGCCCTCGCGGTGCCGCTGCTGGGCATCCGCTTCGTGGACCAGTTGATGAAGAACGCCGGTTGGGACAAGGCCACGGAGAAGCGGTCGCTGATCGGCATGGGCCTGGTGCTGGGCCTCTTGCTGATCATGGCCCTCGCACCTTCCGCCCTGTTCGATTTCATCAGCGGTCAGGAACGGCAGGCTTTCACCGAACAGATGGATGCCGCCCCACAGCAGGAGGCACAGTACCTCCAGTTCATCGATTCCCTGAAAGCCGTTCGTATCGCACTGTTCACGGCCGACGTTTGGCGCAGTTTCGCTTTCGTGCTGGGGGCATCGGTACTGATCTTCCTGTTCGGTCGCCGGAAACTGGGCGCTACCTGGCTGGTGGCAGGCCTGGGTGTGTTGGTATTGGCCGATGAGGTCATCGTGGCCAAGCGCTACGTGAACAACGAGAAGGAACGCGGCCGCTATGCCATGTGGGAGGATGCCACGGCATCGGACATACCGCACCTGCCCAACGCCGCGGACCGTGCCATCCTGGAGATGGAGACCACACCGGCTTTGGAGGCCGACCACAAGGCCGCCTTGGAGCGCTTGAAAGCAGGTAAAAAGCGTGTGCTGCCCGAAGAGGACATGCAGCTGCGTTTCGCGAGCATGAGGCGTACCTCGCATCACCGCACCTTGCTCCTCGGCAATCCCTTCAACGATGCGCGTACGAGCTACTTCCACAAGAGCCTGGGCGGCTACCACGGCGCCAAGTTGAAGCGCTACCAGGAGCTCATCGAGTTCCAGCTTTCGGCAGCAGCTTCACGCGTGATCACTCAGTTGCAGGGCGGTGCGTCCGTTCCGCTCATCGACAGCCTGTTGGCCCAAGAAGGGGTGCTCAACATGCTCAATACCCGGTACCTGATCTACAGCCCTGAACGTCCGCCGATCACCAACCTCAATGCCTTCGGTGCGGCCTGGTTCGTGGATGACATCGACTGGGTGAAGGACGCCGATGAGGAGATCATGGCCTTGGGTGCTGTCGACCTGTCGCGCACTGCGGTGGTGGACGAACGGTTCCGCACCGCGTTGGGCACCGTTACCCCGACCGCCGACCCATCGGCCACCGTGGAGCTTACGGCATACGAGACCAACGACCTGAAGTACACGGTGCGATCCTCCGCAGGGGGCGTGGTCGTGTTCAGCGAGATCTGGTACGGCCCCGATTGGAAGGCTTACATCGATGGCGAACCCGTGGAGTACGTCCGTGCGAACTATGTGCTCCGCGCCCTTGCCGTTCCTCCTGGCGAACATGCCGTGGAGTTCAGGGTCGAGAGCCGTGCCTTCTCCGCTTCCGCACCGATATCGATGGCATCCAGCGGCATCCTCATCCTGCTCGTGCTGCTCCTGGTGGGCGTGGAACTGAAGCGCTCCGTGAGCGGAACGGGCGAGGGTGAAAAGGCCTGAGCCCATGGTGCCGAACGATCGAACGCAGGGACCGGGCGCAGCATGAAACGTGTGCTCATCATCGCGTACTACTGGCCACCCAATGCCGGCGTGGGCGTTTACCGATGGTTGAAGTTCACCAAGTATCTGCCCCAGTTCGGTTGGCAGCCTGTGGTGTACACGCCGGCGAACCCGGAAATGCAGGCCGTGGATGTCGACCTTGAAAATGAGATCCCGCCCAAGGCCGAGGTGATCAAAGCACCGATCACCGAGCCCTACAGCTGGTACAAGCGCTTCACCGGCAAGAAGCAGGACGAACGGTTGCAGACCGCCTTCCTGCGCGAGGAGGCCGGACCCACCTGGAAGGAGAACGCGGCCAACTGGCTGCGCAGCAACTTCTTCATCCCCGATGCGCGCGTGTGGTGGGTGAAGCCCTCGGTGAAGCGCTTGGAACGTTACCTCAAGGTGCATCCGGTGGATGTGATCGTCACCACCGGTTCGCCGCACAGCCTGCACCTCATCGGCCGTGAGTTGAAACGCCGCACCGGCATTCCATGGCTTGCCGACTTCCGCGACCCCTGGACCAATGTGGACTACTACGGCCAACTGAAGCTGATGAAATGGGCCGACCGCAAGCAGCACGATCTCGAACGCGCGGTGCTCACCGAAGCGGACAAAGTGCTCACGGTAAGCTGGCATTGGGCCGAAGAACTGCGCGCACTAGGGGCACGCAAGGTGGAGGTGATCACCAACGGCTACGATCCCGATGATCTCCCTGTACCGCCGGAACCCGTGGATGAACGCTGGAGTTTGGTACACGTGGGCAGCATCACAGCCACGCGTGATGTGCCGGAGCTTTGGAATGCATTAGCCGAACGTGTCATCAGTGATGCCGAGTTCCGCTCCCGTTTCGTACTGCGATTCATAGGTGGCGTGGACCACAGCGTATTGCGCAGCTTGGAAAGTGCTGGCCTCTTGGATCATGTGGAGCGCATCGGCCAGGTCGGCCACGCCGAAGCGATACGTCACATGCAACGTGCCCGCGTCCTCTTGCTTCCGGTGAACGACACGCCCAACGTGATGGGCTTCCTGCCGGCCAAGGTGTTCGAGTACCTCTCTGTGCAGCGGCCTATTCTGGCCATTGCTCCGAAGGCGGCGGACATCGCGCAGGTGTTGGGGGCATCGCACGAGTTGGTGCAGCGGGGCGATTTGCAGGCGATCCGCCGTGCGGTAGAACAGCTGTTCACGACCGGGCCGGCACCGTCCATTGCCACGACGACCTTTGAACGCAGGGAACTGACACGGCAACTCGCACTGGTTCTGGAAAAGCTCGCTGCGATCAATGCGGGGCACGGACAAGGCCTTTCGATCAACAAGAACTGACGATCCGAATTCGATCATGACCGATCTCGAAACCTATTTCCACGCCAACAAGGGCCGTCTGATCCACAAGTGGATGCATTTTTTCGATGTGTACGACAAGCACTTCAGCCGGTACCGGGGCAGGGAGGTGGTGATCCTGGAGATCGGGGTCTATCACGGAGGGAGCTTGCAGATGTGGAAGAACTACTTCGGTGACAAGGCCCGCATTTACGGGGTGGACATCAACCCGCGCTGCAAGGAGCTCGAGGAAGAGAACATCACGATCCACATCGGCTCCCAGTCGGACCGTGAATTCCTGCGGAAATTGAAGAAGGAACTACCGCCCATCGATATCCTGATCGATGATGGTGGCCACACGATGCAGCAACAGATCGTGACTTTCGAGGAGTTGTACGGCGCTGTGAAGCCGGACGGGGTCTACTTGTGCGAGGACCTGCACACGTCCTACTGGCTGCAGTATGGTGGCGGTGATCGCAGGCCGGGCACCTTTATCGAGTACAGCAAGCGTTTCATCGATAAACTGAACGCGTGGCATTCCGAAGAGCCGAGCCTGAAGGTGGACAGCTTCACGCGAAGTGCCGGATCCCTTCATTTCTACGACAGCATCCTGGTCATCGAAAAGAAGGTGGTGGAAGCGCCCGAACATCGAAAGACCGGTACCCCCAGTTTCCTGGACCCTCCGGCAAAAGCACGTGGACCCTGGGGCAGGTTCAAGCTCGGGTCGCTGCGTGCGGTGAACAAAGTGCTTCGGGGCTTGGGTCTACCGAGCATCATTTGGAGATGACGCGCCACGCTTGGCTCGTCCGGCATACTTTGCTCCGCTGAGCATGGCGTCCGCGGCCGATACTGTACTTTGAACCAGCCATGGGCATACTAGCGCGACAAACCCTGCTCAATACGGTGCTCACTTATGCGGGCATCGCGCTTGGCTTTGTCAATGTCGTATTGCTCTATCCCAGGATCCTGCAAGCCGATCAGTTCGGACTAACGCGCTTGCTGGTATCCATGACCGTTGTGGCGGCTCAGCTTTCTCAACTCGGGGTGGAGAACACCGTCCTTCGCTTCTTCCCCTATTTCAAGGATGCCAAGCGGGATCACCGGGGCCTGCTCGGCATGTTGGTCCTGTTCGGCACAGCTACTTCGTTGTTGAGCATGTTGGTCCTTGCAGCGTTGCATCCCTGGCTGTCCCAGGTGTTCAGCGATCGTAACGCGCTCTACGCACAATTCGGGCTCCTGGTGCTCCCTTTGGTATTGGGCGAGATCTTCTTCATCCTGTTGCGCAGTTTCAGTCGTTCGTTGCGCCGTACCGTGCAACCAACGTTCATCCGTGAGTTCCTGCTTCGCCTGTTGCAATCAGCGCTCATCTTGTTCCAGGCATGGGCGAACATGCCGTTCCATGTCTTCATGCTGCTCTACACCGCATTGTTCCTGGTGAGCACCTTGGTGTTGGTCTACGACCTTCATCGCTCCGGGAATTTCGTCCTGGGCTGGGCCGAGCGCTGGTTGCCCGTGAGGTTGCGCAAAAGCATGGTCACCTACAGCACGTTCACGTTCTCGGCGACACTGGCGGGCATCATCCTGGGCAACATGGACCAACTCATGATCGGTGCATTGCTCGGTGATGGCTTGCGGCAAGTGGCCTATTATTCGGTCGCCTTCTACTTCGGTTCCGTGATCGCGGCACCCGGCCGCGCGCTCAGCCAGGGTGCGCTGCCCTTGATCGCTGAAGCATGGAAGCGCAACGACCGTGCATACATCGCGGAACTCTATCGCCGATCTTCCTTGGTACAATTGCTCGTGAGCGGCTTTCTCTTCCTCGTCATGTGGCTTAGCGTCGGCGACCTGTTCGAGTTGCTCCCTGCGGATTATGCGCCAGCGGCCGATGTGGCCATCGTTATCGGCGCGGCCTACCTCATCACGAGTTCCATCGGGCTCAGCGTGGGCATCATCAGCATGTCGAGGTCGTACCGGCTGGATGCCATCTCCAGCTTGACCATGCTGCTCGTGAACCTCGTCGCCGATTTCTTTTTCATTCGAGCGTACGGCATCATCGGCGCCGCCTATGCCACGCTGTTGGCGCTCATCGTCGTGAATGCGTACCGGACATGGTTCCTGTACCGGCGCTATGGCCTGTGGCCCTTCGAATTACGGACCGTCGGTGTGTTGGCCTTGATCGTTGCATTGAGCATGCTGGTGCCATGGATCCCGCTGACGGGGTTCGCCATGCCGGACCTGGTGCTGCGTTTCCTGCTGGTGTCGGTCCTCTTCTGGCCGGTCGCGTTCCTCTTCGGGACCATGCCCGAATTGAAGGGTGTAATGGCCCAGTTCACCAAGCGCCTGAAGTAGCGCGTTAAGAAAGGAGGTCGCGCAGCAGGGTGAACGCCCCGTTGTAATGGTCGCGATAGATCCCGCGGCGGTGCAAGGACCACACCGGTCCGAAACGCTTGATCAACGGAAGTGAGCCGATGGCACGTCGTTCCTTGCCGATCTCGATCCATTCCAACAAGGCCTTTTTCCAATCGGCATCCACGCTGTAACCGTGGCGGTCGATGTGGTCCTTGACCAGCGCATAACGTTGGTACCAGTGATCCTTCCTTTGCTCACGCAGCTTGCCCGTCCACTTTTTCCAGTGCTTGATGGTAAGCGGGTCGAAACGGGTTGCCGATGACGCATTGGCCGAATGGAAGCGATGGAGCAACAGAGGCCTTGGGACCACCTTCACATGCCCCATGCCGTATGCGAACAAAGCCAGCCAATGATCGTGTCCCCAATAGTTCGGCACATCGGGACCGCTATCCCGCGCGATCCGCCGTGCGAAGGCACCCTGCAGTGCCATCGTACAGCCTTTGATGTCGGGGTTGGACATCACCTCCATGGGGGGGCGGTCGCCACCAAGCTCCAAGCGTGCTTTGTTCCGCGTGCTGAAAATGGTATGGCCCGTGGGTTCCAATGCGGCGTTGGTGATCGTGCCATCGCAATAGGCCAGCAAAAGGCCGGGTTCCTTGTTGAAGCGGGCAGCAAGGGACTCGATCTTGTCCGATGCCCAATGATCATCCTGGTCCGCGAAAAGGACAAGATCGCCGGTGCTCTTGTCAACGGCTTTCATGAAACTGGCGGTGGGGCCCGTGTTCTTCGGGTTCCTGATCAGGATGACCCGAGCGATGGTAGCCCGCTTTCGCCAATCTTCGAGCAGGTCCCACGTGCCGTCCGTGGAAGCATCATCAACGACTACGAGCTCATCGGGAACGACCGTGCCCTGTGCGATCGTGTTCAACTGCTCTTCCACGAAGGCCACACCATTGTGCGTCGCCATCAGCACCGAGATGGTCATGATCGCACTCCCGGTTTCTCAATGGTGAAGACGTAGCCCATGGTGACGAAGTCGCGCACATAGGGGATGAGAAGGAGCGGGAAGAGGAGGTATGTAATGGCCATGTTCACCTTCCAGAACCGATTGGTCTCGAAGAAGCGGAAATTCCGTTTGGCCATCTTCAACTTGGCACCGGGGCATTCTTCGATGAACTCCGGCAGGTTGCGGTACATGATGACGGTACGGTGGGTCTTGTCGAAAATACCCCGCTCGTTCCGTTGCCACTTGCGGGTAAGGAACACCCAAAGGGTGTGCCAATGCCCGTAGTTGGGTACCGAAACGATCATTCGTCCTTGTGGTGCCAGATGCTTGTACAGAATGCCGGTGATGCGTTGGTATCCGACCGTATGTTCAAGTACGTCGCCCGCGATGATGTGGTCGAATACCAGACCGGCCAATGCGGGATCCAGTTCGTCGGTCCTGTCCAGGTCCATGCACCACCCTTCTTCCAGGTCGGGCAGGGCCTTATTCAAAGCCTCGGGATTGATCTCCAAGCCCCAGACCCGGGCATCGGGATGTCTTTGTTTGATCGCCCGGGCCACAGCACCGTTGTTGCATCCCACATCAAGAACTTTCAAAGGCACCCTCAAGGAACGAAGCAGGTCCCGACGTTCTCCTTGGTAGCTGAAGTTATCGTGCATGGTCGCTCGCTATCGGCCACTACTTCCCACGCACCCAGGTCTGCGTGCGGTAGAAGAAGGCCACGTACCCACGCACCTTCAGCATACCGTCCTCCAGCCAGATCTTGCAGTCGTACACCTTGCCGGTCTCGGGGTCCAGGATGGTACCCTTGCTCCACTCGCTTCCGGTCTTCGCCATGCCGCGGATGATCTCCAGCCCCACGATCTTCGTGTTGTGCCGGTCTGCAGGGCACAAGGTGCACAGCTTGTCGATCTTGCTCTTGTCGTAGAGGTCCACGATCCGGCCATGGAGCTTGCCGTCCTTCTCGGTGATCTCCACGACGCTTCGGGGCTTCCCCGTGTTGTCGTCGATGGTGGTCCAGCGGCCCAGGACCGATTGGGCATGAAGGGAGGTCGTCGCGAAGGACAAGCAGAGGAGGAGGAAAAGGGTGCGCATGGTCATTGGTTTAGAAACTACGTCCGATGCCGATCACGTAGCGGTAAGCAACATATTCCGTCTCGGAAGCCGGAAGGCTTGAAAGCAGGAGCGGCATATCAAAACGCAGGGTAAGGGGTTTTATGTTCACCAACGGCCCGAAACGTTTGATCGTGAGCGATGCACCGGCACCGGCATCGGCGCGGGGCATGGCGAGTTTCAGGCGTTGCTGTCCGTTCACATTTTCCCGGTAGCCCATCATCCCCACATCCCCGAACAGGTAGATGTCCAGATGCACATAACGGGCCAGTTTCCCGGGTTTCCATGCCACCAGGCCGTCCAGGTCCACCTCGACGTTTCCTGCCAGTCCCGTGTTGCCGTAGTGGGTGAAGATCAGCTCACCGTCCGGGCCTTCTTCCGGGGCCAGGTAACCGGCGTAGCCTCGCAGTCCGAGGCCACCGCCCTGTTGGAAGTGGTTCACGTTGGCCCCGTAGCCGACCCAGTCGTAAGGCACCAAGCCGATGCTGCGCACGTACTTGTTCTCCATCATGTCCTCCGGCGAGGCCCCGGCGAGGTACAGGGCACTTTCGCGCGGTGTGTCACCGGTGCCGAACTGACCGTAACCACGGGTGCGCACTTGGATCGGACCAAGGTCGTTGATGTTCACCGCCGTCAGGCGCACCTGCGCATACCCCGATGCCGAGCCCACGGCGCTGTTCCGGGTCTCCAACAACAGGTCGCCGGTGCCGCGCTCGTACGCATAGCGGTGTCGCACCGAAAGGTCCAGCGCTCCGTTCAAGGACCGCAGCTCCCATTGGTCGGGATAGAGCAGGTAGGTAAGGTCGCTGCTGTCCTTGCGGATGAAATAAAGCAGTTCGGCGTTCACCTCGGTGCGCCCGTTGGGCAGGCGCCAGTGCCACCCCGCACCATAGCGCTGCAAGCCGTCGAGCACCCGTGCGTGCACGAACACGGAAGACCCTTTCAGGAGTTTCTCCGTCCCGTTCTCGTACCTGAAGTTGAAGGAGATGGGATCGTAGCCCGTGTCCGTATTGCCCGGAATGGAATCCAACTGCACGGAGGGGTTGGTGGGTGGTAGGAATTGGCCGATCCCCGTATTCAACCATGCGCTGAAATGCACCTTGTGCTTGTAGTGCATGTAGTTGCTATTGAGGTGCATCCCCACCTTGGTCCCATCGTAGCCGTTCCACCAGAGGTCGGGCCTGATGAAGGCCTCATAGGTCCTGCGATCGGGAGCGTTGGGAAGGTGGTGGTCGAAGGTGACGCTCACAGGAGGAACGAGGTGATCGTTGAGCGCGTTGTGGTCGGCCAGCCGGTGGGTGGGGTCGATGGTGACCTGCTCGATGCCGGAGGGGATGTCCACCTTGACGATGTAGTTCCGTTGCAGGTCGTCGTAGCCGATCCAACGCGGTAGAACAGTAGCCGTGGTCTTCTTCTCGAACCAGGTGTTCGGGATGTGGAAGTCGTGTATCGTGCCATCCTTTGCCGTGATGCGCAGGTCGACCGGCATGTGCATGCTTCCTTTGCGCTGCAGCCTGATGGTCTGGCCCGAATCCTTGTTCCGTCCGGTCACGCGCTTCACCGCAAGGTCGATCCGCTTGTCCGATTCCAGCCATTGGTCGAAGAACCAGTTCAGGTCCACCTTGGTGTCGTCGATGAAGCTCTGCCGCATGTCCTCCGGATAGGGATGGCACATACGCCACCGGTCGAAATAGCCCTGCATCGCCGACCGGAACAGCGTATCGCCCAGCACGTACTGCAGATTGTACAGCATCACCGCCGTCTTGGTGTATACATGTCCGTACCTGTATCCCAAGCCTTCCTCATGCCCGAACTCATCGCTGTGCACGTTGATGCGCGGCACTTGGTCGCGAACGGCGTCGCGCATGTACCCGATGTAAGCTTCGCTTTCGCGTGCCAACTCCGGCATGGTGTATCGCTTTTCATAAGCGCTCTGTGCAGGTTCGGTCACGAGGGTGTCGCCATCGATCCGCTCCAGTCCCCAGGCGGTCAGGAATTGCGTGAATCCTTCGTCCAGGAAAGCGCGGTACGTCTCGTTGTTGCCCACCATGCCGAAGAACCAGTTGTGCCCCACCTCGTGTACCAGCAATCCGCGGTACCACGGGTCACGACCACCGTCCAGCGTAAGCATGGGGTATTCCATGCCATCGCGGGCGTCGGCCACGATCATCTTCGGGTAGGCGTACATGCCGAAGTCGGTGCTGAAGACCTCGATGATCCGCGCCGTGTACTCCGCGGCATTCTGCCAGCCGCTGGCATGGGGTTCCTGCACAAGGGCGATGCACTGAACACCGTTCCATTGCGCTTCGCTGATGCGGTAGGTCGGGTCGGCCGTGAACGCGAAATCGTGCACGTTCTCCGCGTGGTACTTCCACACTTTTCGTTGGCCCTCTTCCGGAACGATGATCACGGAGGGCTCTTCGTTCCACGGCTTGTCCTTGAACAGCTTGATATCGAGTGCGGCGCGCAGTTCGGGTGGCATCACTTCCGCGGGGTTCTGCAACCACCCCGTGGCATCCACGATGTATTCATGCGGAAGGTCGAGTTCCACGTCGAAGGTGCCGAAGTCGCCGTAGAACTCGCTGCCGAGGTGCTGCTGCGTGTCCCAACCGAACTTCCGGTCGTACACCGCGATGCGCGGATACCAGTGCACCCCATCGTAGTGCTTCTGTCCCCAAGCGTTGAACAGTTTCATGCGCCGCCGCATCCCCATGGCCCAGTGGGTGCTGAACGCAATGCGGAACGTAAGTCGCACGCCCGGCGGTAGAGGTTCGTCCAGCCATACTTTGAGTACGGTATTGTCCTGCTCCGTCCGGGTTTCGCGACCCTCCACGGTCAGGCTCTTGATCCGGGTGCCGGCATATGGCGTCGATCCATCGTCCTTGGTCGGTCGGTCACCGTTCAGCTGGTCGGCATACGAACCGGCCGTATAGGCCTCCTGGTACAAGTGGAAGTACACATGGCCGAGCGTGTCGGGCGAGTTGTTCTGGTAATACAGGGTAAGGTCACCCTGGGCAAGGTCCTGGTCGTCGTCGATACGCGCCTTGATGATGTAGTGGACATCCTGCTGCCAGTATCCGGGGTAGGGCGAACGGTTCTTCCAGTAATGCGGGTTGTCCGCGTTCCGGTAGGTGTTCGGTGGATGTTTCGCATCGAAGGACTGCCCGCTGAGGGACAATGCGACCGCGGCCAGAAGACAGGTGAGCAGGTTCCGCATGGATGGGTTGACCAAAGTACTCGATCGTTCGTGTACCTACTTCACCATCCCGACATCCAAACGTTCGCTCCTCATGACCCGGGCACGAGCGATGCTGATGTTCAGTTCGTAGCCGATCAACAGGGCGATCATATTGATGTAGATCCAAAGCTGCACGGCCAGTATGGCGCCGATGGAGCCGTAGAGCGCATTGTAGTCGGTGATGTTGCTGAACACGAACCCCAGCGCTTCGGAAACCAACAGGATCAGGAATACGGCGAGGATGGACCCCGGGGTGAACACCCGGAACCTGCGTGTGGATGGGTCGCCGACGTTGTAGAGCAACGATACCGCCAGGACGACGAGCAGGATGGAGATCGCCCATTTGACGGCAAGCAGCGCATAGACCTCCAGTGCGCTGATGAAAAGCCCATGGTCGTTCAACCAATTGATGGCCAGGTCGCTCAAGGTGAGGACGGGAATGGCCAGCACACTGAGCACGGTGAGGGCGAGCAGCAGGCCCAGGCTCAAGAGCCGTTGTTTCAAAGCACTGTGCCAGATGGTCAGGTTGGTACTACCGCTGAATCCTTCGAGGATCGCATCGATGCTGTTGCTCGCCACATATACCCCGACGATGAAACTGACGGATAGGAGCGTCCCGTGCTTCTTCAGGACAAGGTCATGGAGCGTGGTTTCAATGAAGGTGAAGACCTCCGGGGGCATCATCTCGCGAAAGGTGTCCAGCAGCCGGTCCTGGAAATCGGGAATAGGGATGTACGGGATGAGCGTAAGCAGTACGATCACTGCGGGGAAGAACGCTAGAAAGAGCTTGAACGAGATGGCCGAAGCCCGGGTAATGAGCTGGCCTTGGGTAAGGGCACGAAAAAAGAAACGGGAGATGTCGTACACGCTGAAACCCTCGAAGCCCGGCGGCACCAAGGCACGCGCCCAGGCCAGCACACGCCGGAAAGGACGCGAGAACATCACTTTGCGCTTCAAGCGATCCACCATGCCTTGTTCTCAAGAGGTGCAAAGATGACCACGGGAACACCATCGCACATGGAGGGGAAGTCCGCCTATGGCGACCGCTCCCACCTTAGATGGCTTTGAGGCTCATGTCCAGGCTTCTCACGCTGTGCGTTAGCGCACCAACGGAAATGAAGTCCACACCGGTTTCGG
>JBIIYD010000040.1:0-15968 GCA_044347005.1 Flavobacteriales bacterium
CTTTTTTTGCCTATTACGGTCGGATACATGCCAAACTTAAGCCCTACCTCCAACAGCTCAGCTTAGAAGCCCAAAATTCCGGATTTCCGTTTGTTCGACCTTTGTTCTTTCATTATCCGGCCGAAAAGGAGAGCTACCAACAAAACTATACCTTTCTGCTTGGCGAAGAGTTATTGGTCGTTCCGGATATTAAGCTGCCCAACCAAACCACTTTTTACCTCCCGCTAGGCACTTGGCTTGATTTGAAAAGCGGCCTTGTCCTCGAAGGAGGGATTACCCTTCAACGCTCCGATTTTAAGGTTTATGCCAAAAAGGGAGGCCCAAACGAAGCTTTGTTTTTGCACTTGTTTAGCGACAATTAGGCCAATAATCGAAAAGTCCTTTTTTCACCCATACCAAAGGTGGAAATGCAAAACCTAAAGCCCAATTAAGCCAACCTAACTCCAAAAAAAGACATAATTTATCCAGCTACAGGGCGCTTTTACAGCGGTTTCAACAACAACCGGGCAAATTTAAAATACCATTTGGCGGGCCCCTATCGCCACTGGCTTGGGTAGCGCTTAACGGGCTTTGGTGCTGGGTGATAGTGTAAGCTCCCCCTGATCAGGCGCGCGAGTTCTCAAAGATCACCACTTCTGTGGGTTTGTGGTGATCGTCCTGTTGGAATGTGGGGAAGTCCGCGCGTGAGCCTGTGTAGTGGGAAGGGAGTTGTCCACATTTCAACAGGAACTCGCGCGGGGTCATGTCCAGGAGCGCATCATGGGGCCGCTCGTTGTTGTAGCTCCAGATGAACTCGATGCTCAACTGGAGCAGTTGTTCGAGGTCCTCGAAGAGGTAGGCATCCCGCACTTCTTCGCGGTAGGTGCGATTGAAGCGCTCGATCAGGCCGTTCTGCATGGGTCGCCCTTCTCGATGAAGGTGAGCACGATGCCGTTGCGTTCCGCCCACATCTCCATTTCCTGGGCGATGAACTCCGGGCCGTTGTCCACCCGCAGCCGCTCTGGTTTGCCACGCCACTCGATCAGCTTGTCCAGCTCCCGGGTCACATACTGAGCGCGGATGGATGTGTCGATCGTGATGTTCAGCGCCTCACGGCCGAAGTCGTCGATCACGTTGAAGGTGCGCAGCTTGCTGCCATTCAACAGGCGGTCGGCCATGAAGTCCATGCTCCAGGTGATGTTCGGTCCGATCGGCAAGCACAGGGGCTCTTTCACCCGATCAGGCACGCGCTTCTTGGTGGGGCGCCGCATGTTCAGTCCAGCCGCCAGGTACAGGCGGTGTAAGCGCTTATGGTTCACCACACGACCATCCTTGCGCACACGCGTGTACACCTTCCAAAAGCCCCAGGTCGGTTCCTTGGTCACCCAGTGGTTCATGTGCTCGATCACTTCGATATCGTCCTTCGGCTTGGGCTCATAGCGATACACGCTCTGGCTCAAGCACAGCAGCTTGCAGACCCGCCGCACACTGCGCTTGCACTGCGTCACAAGCCAGTGTGCCATTTCACGCTTCTCGGCGAGCCCTAGGGCTTTTTTCCCAGGATCTCATTCAGGATGTCGCGGTCCAGGATCGTGTCGGCCAGCTTGAGCTTCAGCTTGGTGTTCTCCTCGCGCAATGCCCGTAGCTCCTTGAGCTCGCTCGCGCCCATGCCACCATACTTGGCCTTCCACTGGTAGAACGTCGGCTGGCTTATGCCGTGCTCCCTGCAGATGTCCGCCACTTTGCGGCCCTGCTCATGCTCGCGCAGCATCGCTACGATCTGCGCTTCTGTCCATTTGCTCTTTCTCATTGCTCCAAAGTTCAGGTGTGTTGTGGGTTTCTACTATCCCACGCACCTGATCTTAGGGGAGCTTACAGCAGCACTCCATCAGCTTCATGTCGGTACTCAGCAATGGGGTGCGCTCCTGTAACTGGACGGAGTTTCGGATCGCCCATATACCCATTGTTGCCTATATTGGTACCCATATCACAGGAAATAGGCCACATGAAGACCACGATCGAACTACCGGAGGCCCTCTTCGATAAGGCCAAGCGCCACGCGCGCAAGCACAAGACCACGTTGAAGGCGCTGATCGAACAGGGCTTGCGGCAGGTGCTGGCGACCAGGCCGGGTGCAGTGCCCTTTAAACTGCATGATGCCAGCGTGAGCGGCAAAGGACTCAACCCCGAGTTCCGCGACGCGGGCTGGGAACAGGTGAGGGATGCGATCTACCCTGGGCAAGGCGCATGATCGCAGTGGACACCAACATCCTGGTTTACGCCCATCGGAGGGACTCCCCATTCCACAAGGCCGGCCGCGAGGTGATCACCGGACTGGCCGAAGGCAACGCAGTATGGGCCATTCCCTGGCCCTGCTTGCACGAGTTCTACGGCATCGTCACGCATCCGCGCATCTACACGCCACCAAGCACACCCGCACAGGCGATCGCGCAGATCGACAGTTGGCTGGAGTCGCCCACGGTGCAACTGCTGAATGAGAACGAAGCGTACTGGCCCGAGTTGCGCGACCTGCTGATGAAGGCCAAGGTGCAAGGCCCCATGGTCCATGATGCCCGGATCGCGGCGCTTTGCCTGAGCCATGGGGCGCATGAACTCTGGTCCGCCGATAGGGATTTCAGCCGTTTCCCGCGCTTGCGCTTGAAGAACCCGTTGGTGGGCGGTTGAGGTCAGCACGGCTTACGCGAACTGCCGCACGCTCAGCGCGATGATCCGACAGCACTCCATGAGCTGCTCTTCGGTGATGACCAGCGGCGGTGCGAAGCGGATGATGTCGCCGTGGGTGGGTTTGGCCAGCAGGCCGTTGTCGCGCAACAGCAGGCAGAGTTCCCAGGCGGTCTTCGGAGTGCCGTCCACCGCGGTGCGCGACTCGATGACCACGGCATTGAGCAAGCCTTTGCCACGCACCAGTTTCACGTAGGCGAACTCGTCCACCAGTTTCTGCATCTCGGCCCGGAAGAGGTGGCCCAGGCGTTCGGCGTTCTCGGTGAGCTTTTCATCCTTCACGATGGCCAGCGCCTCGATCGCCAATTGGGCGCCCATGGGGTTGCCGCCATAGGTGCTGCCGTGCGTGCCGGGGGTGAAGACGTTCATCACGGCATCACTGGCCAGCACGGCACTCACGGGGTACATGCCGCCGCTGAGGGCCTTGGCGAGGATCACCACATCGGGGCGTGACACGCCTTGGCGCTGCTCGCACTGGCCGGTGGGACAGCCGCAGCCATTGTTGTGGCAGGAGGCCAGCAGCCGACCCGTGCGTGCGATACCCGTCTGGATCTCGTCCGCGATGAAGAGCACGTTGCGGGCCTTGCAGGCGGCGATGGCGCGGGTGATGTAATCATCGGCCGGCACGTACACGCCCTTTTCGCCCTGGATGGGCTCCACGAGGAATGCGCACACATGGGGATCTTCGAGCGCCTTTTCCAGCGCCGGGATATCGTCGTAGGGGATCACCTCGAAACCGGGCGTGAAGGGCCCGAAACCGCCCCGGCTGTCGGGGTCGGTGCTCATGCTCACGATGGTGATGGTGCGCCCGTGGAAATTGCCTTCGCACACGATGACCTTCGCCTGACCGGCGGGGATGCCCTTCTTCTCGTAGCCCCACTTGCGCGCCATCTTGATGGCGGTCTCCACGGCCTCCGCCCCGGTGTTCATGGGCAGCATCTTGTCGTAGCCGAAGGTCTCGCACACGGTGCGCTCGTACTCGCCAAGGATGCTGTTGTAGAAAGCCCGGCTGGTGAGGGTCATTTTGGTGGCCTGCTCCTGCATCACCTTCACCAGACGCGGGTGGCAGTGACCTTGGTTGACGGCGCTGTAGGCACTGAGGAAGTCGTAGTAGCGTTTGCCCTCCACATCCCACACGAACACGCCCAGTCCACGGTCCAGCACCACCGGCAGCGGGTGGTAGTTGTGGGCGCCGTACTTGTCCTCGAGGGCGATGGCTTGCTGGGTCTTGCTGTGGCTGGTGCTGCTGATCTGCATGAACGAAGGTGAAAGGCCGTAAAACTACGGGTTCGGGGTCGGGTGCTTTGCGCTCAAGGATAGGTGGGGCAGTATATTCGTGGCACCATGGCAGCGCGTTATCTGATCACCCTTACCGACCCCAAGCAGAGGAAGTTCTTTGAAGAGCTTATCGCCCATTTCGACTTTTTGAAAGTGGAAGGGCCCGGGACCGAGCCCACGCGCAAGTGGACGAAGAAAGAGAAGGAGTTCATGGAAGGGCTGCGTGAGTCCATCCAGGAGATGAAGGACGATATCGCAGGAAAGAAGAAGCTTCCTTCCCTCAAGGAGGTCCTCCATGAGCTTCGCAATTGATACTTCACACAGGTTCCAGCGGGAACTGAAGCAACTGAGCAAGCGGTACGCTTCACTTCTCGATGATGTCGAGGACCTGGGCGCAACACTCAGCGAGGAGCCACACCAAGGAGTGCCGCTAGGGCGTGGTTGCTACAAGATCCGTTTGGCCGTTCGATCCAAAGGGAAGGGCAAGAGTGGTGGGGCACGTGTGATCACCTGTGTGGTGGCCGTCCGGGAAACGATCTATCTGCTATCCATCTACGACAAGTCGGAGCAGGCCAGCCTGAGCGATGCCGCGCTAAAGGCCATGTTGGTGGAATTGGGTTTGTGAGGGAAGCGTGTACCCCGACCATATAGCTGATTAAGTCCATGCAAATGCGTGCTACCGATCAGTGTCGAAAGATGCTGGCCTGGCATGGTCGCAAAGCGTCGGTAAGAACAACCTCGGACATTAGGCGCTTCTGGACCATGCGCTACCGCGACTTCACTTCGTCGAAGCGCTCGTCGTAATCCTTCCTGATGGTTCCGAAAACCCGGTCCCAGAAGAGGAAGTAGAGACCGTAGTTCCCCCTGAAGTGCTGGTGATGTTGGTTATGGTTCACCGCAGTGTTCACCCATTTGCCGATAGGATGCTTTTGGAAGCCTTTGGGGTACAGTTCGAAGCCCAAATGACCGTAGACATTGTACACGATCATGAAGAGGAAGAAGAGCATCAGGTGTGTACGATGGACCGGAATGGTGAAGAGGAAAATTACCAGGATACCGATCTCCACAAGGGCTTCGAGCGGATGGAAGGCATAGGCCGCCCACGGGGATGGGTTGGTGGACCGGTGATGCACGAGGTGCACCCAGGGAAAGATCCGCTTGTGGTGCATGACCCGGTGCGCGAAGTAGAAGTAGGTGTCGTGCATCACGAGCATGACCGGGAAGATCGCGAAGTAGTAGACCCAACCATACTGGTCGATCGCGGCGTAGCGTGTGGTATGCGGCGCAATGGCCGGATGCCATAACAGCAACGAGGCCACGGCGGAGAAGATGAGGATGGTGAGCGACGAGTAGCCGATCTCCCGCCAATAGTCCTTGCGTTGCGGGAAACGGAGCTGGATCTTCTGGTGCTGTTTGCGCCTGCCAAGCACCACGTAGAAGAGCAGGAACGCAGCTCCCGCGAATAGGAAATAGCGACCGCCTACGAGAAAGAGTGCCTTCGCCCAGTATTCCATTTTCCGAAGGTGAAGGTACGAGCGATGTGTCGTGAGACCTACGAACCCCGGACCCGTATCGAAACGGCACTAACAGGGCAACTCCCATCTTTGCAGCCGTCAGCCCGTTCATTGGCAGCACATTGGGATCCGATGTTCGCCGAGGGACATCGTCCACAGCCACCCGCCCTGCCATGCGCCGCACGAAATTCAAAGAGCCCGTCTTTATCGAGAACCTCGCCGTTACCAGCGCGGGCGCACAGGGCAAGGCCATCGCCAAGCAGGACGGCATGGTGGTGTTCGTTACCGGCGCCGTGCCGGGCGATGTGGTGGATGTGCGCGTGACCAAGAAGAAGAGCAACTACGCCGAGGCGATCGTTACGCGTATCGTGTCGCCGTCGCCGGACCGCATCGCGCCGTTCTGCAAGCACTTCGGGGTATGCGGCGGCTGCAAGTGGCAGGACCTCTCCTACCCCAAGCAGCTGGAGTACAAACAGCAGCAGGTGATCGACAACCTGGAGCGGCTCGGTGGACTGGAGCTACCGGCGGTGACTCCGATCATGGCCTCGCCGAGTTTGACGCACTACCGGAACAAGTTGGAGTATTCGTTCTGCAATGCTCGATGGTTCACGAAGGGGGAGATGGACGCACAAACTCCGGTCAGTGATGCGGGTGAGGGTGTGGCCGAGGATCTGGGCGACTCCGGGTCGAAGCCCGGAGTGACAGACCGGGTCGAGCCCGGGATGACGGACAAGAATGCCTTGGGCTTCCACATTCCCATGCGTTTCGATCGGGTGCTGGACATCAGCGAGTGCTTCCTGCAACCCGCGCCGAGCGATGCCATCCGCAACTTCTTCCGGGCCCATGCGCGGGTGCATGGTCTCAGCTTCTACGACCAGCGCGAGCATGTGGGCTTCCTGCGCACGCTGTTGATCCGCACTACGACCACGGGCGAATGCATGGTGCTGCTCTCGGTGGGTCACGAGGATGTGGAAGCGCGCGAACAGATCCTGAGCGAACTGGTGCAGGCCTTCCCGCAGCTCACCAGCGTGTTGTGGACCGTGAACACGAAAAAGAACGACACCATCTTCGACCTGGACATACACGTGTTCCATGGTCGTGATCATCTGGTGGAAGAGCTTCCGGACGGCCCCGGCGGAAAACCACTTCGTTTCCGCATCGGACCCAAGACCTTCTTCCAGACCAACCCTGAGCAGACCATCGCCATGTACCGCCTGACGCGCGAACTGGCGGGCCTCACCGGCGCGGAGAACGTGTACGACCTGTACTGTGGCGCGGGGAGCATCACGTTGTACCTCGCCGCTGCCGCCAAGCATGTGGCCGGTGTGGAACTGGTGCCGGAGAGTGTGGCCGATGCCCGTGTGAACGCTGCGTTCAACGGCATCACCAACGTGAGCTTCGCGGCGGGCGACATGAAGAAGGTGCTCGATCCCGCCTTCGTGGCGCAGCACGGCAAGCCCGATGTGGTGGTTACCGACCCACCGCGCGCCGGCATGGACGAGCCCGTGGTGCGCCACCTGCTTGAACTCGCTCCGCCGCGCATCGTGTACGTCAGCTGCAATCCCGCCACCCAGGCCCGCGACCTGGCGATCCTCAACGAGCAGTACCGCATCGACTTTGTGCAGCCGATCGACATGTTCCCGCATACCTACCATGTGGAGAACGTGGTGCGGTTGGTGAAGCGATGAGTTCTGAACCGTGAATGGACGGAAATGAACGGGAATGAACGGGAATAAAATGCCACAGAACTCCATGACCTTTTCAAGGATCCACCTTCTTCAAAGCAGCCTCTGTAGGTAAACCAGAAACGTCCATTCACGGTGAAAATGAGCTAAGAACAGGAACTTCGTCGCATGCAACTCGACCGCAGCTACTGGGAAACGCGCTACCACGCCGAGGAGACCGGCTGGGACCTGGGCGGCCCATCCACCCCACTGAAGGAGTACATCGATCAGCTGACGAATAAGGACCTCCGCATCCTGATCCCGGGCGGTGGTCGCGCATGGGAAGCCGAGTATGCCCACCGCCAGGGTTTCCGCAAGGTATTCGTCATCGACCTCACTGATGCACCCTTCAAGGACCTGCTCCAGCGCTGCCCTGACTACCCGAAGGAGCACCTGATCGTGGGCGACTTCTTCGACCACGCTGAGCAATACGACCGGATCCTGGAGCAGACCTTCTTCTGCGCATTGGACCCCTCGCTGCGAGAACGATACGTAGCGCACATGCATGCGCTCCTGAAGCCGGGCGGCAAGCTGGTGGGCGTGCTGTTCAACGACACGCTCAATGCGGACCGCCCACCGTTCGGTGGCTTCGAGGCCGACTACGAACCCATCTTCCGCAAGCACTTCAGCAAGCTCAGCATGGAGGCTTGCCACAACTCCATCAAGCCGCGCGAGGGACGGGAGCTGTGGCTTGGTGCGTTGAAGAACGAAACCTACCTACCGATCGACTGTTTACGATCGTTATGAAGAAGCCGCCACGCTCCAGTGGACCATGCGCTTCACCCTGAAGGATGGAGGAACCGTCGAAGGGATCATCGCCGACCTCTTCATCCGGGAAGGCGCGGAATGGCTGCGGTTGGACGATGGGACTGAAGCGCGACTGGACGATGTCGTCCACTTCATACGGACCACGGACCGATAGGCCATGATCCCATCCGGGAGAAAAGTGCCATCTTCATCATCCCGCACCGGGCCTTCGGGCATGAAGACCACCGCTACCAATACCAAGGACTATTTCGATGCGCTCGCCGAAGAACGGAGGCAGCCGCTGCTGGCGATCCGGGAATTGATCATGACGGTATGGCCCAAGGCCGTTGAGGACATGAGCATGGGAATGCCCACCTACCACCTGGACGGTGAGCCCTTCTGTGCCATCGCCAGCCAGAAGCACTTCATGGCACTGTATATCATGCCGTACGACCTGCTCAATGCCTTCAACCTGGACCTCAAGATCTACGATACCGGCAAGTCGTGCATTCGCTTCAAACGACTGGAACCGGCCACGCTCGACCTCTTCGACCGCATCGTGAAATACACGGGCAGCCAGATCGAGACCAGCCGGTACTATGGCAAGGCCGAGCAGCTGCGGCAACAGGCCAAGGCGCGCTGATCCGGTCCGGTACGATCGGGGCACCACCCTGCCAGCGCCCAAGGCGATCGTTGCAAGCACATCCGGTGGCACCAAGCTACCTTCGCGACCACCACCATGAGCAAAAAGACAATCGTTCTGGACCATGAGCGCGTGCAACGGAAGCTGCGCCGCATCGCCCATCAATTGCATGAGGAGCATTGCAAGGAAAGCAGCATCGTGCTCGTGGGGATCGCGCCCCGCGGCATGCTCCTGGCCAAGCGGCTCGATGCACTGCTGAGGACCATTTCTTCCTTCGAGGTGGAACTCGTGGAACTATTCCTGGACAAGGATTCGCCTTTGCAAAGGCCGGTGCAGCTTTCCGTTCCACCGGAATACCTGCGCAACAAGGTGGTGATCCTGGTGGACGATGTACTGATGAGCGGACGAACCCTGATGTACGCGGCCGCATACCTGGTAGCCATTCCCCCGAGGCAACTGGCCACGGTGGTCCTCGTGGACCGCCTGCACCGCACCTTTCCGATCCGCGCGGACATCGTAGGGCTGACGTTGAGCACCACGCTGCAGGAGCACATCAGCGTGGAGTTGGGCGAACAGGACCTGGTCTACCTGACCTGAGGCTCATTCAAGGCCTGAGCGATGCGTTGCGCGACCACCACCGGTTCGGCGGCGGCTTGCACGATGATGTCGGCCTGGGCGTAAACCGGTTCGCGGGACGCCAACAGCTCTGAAACCCGTTGTTGGAGCACATCGCCCTTGAGCCCCGCCAAAAGAGGCCGGTCACCACCCGCGCGTTCTATCCGCGGCATCAATGCATCATTAGGGACATCGAGCCAGACCACGGTTCCAGCGCCCTTCATGCGCTGCAGGTTGTCCCCTTCGCAAGGGGTGCCACCACCGCTGGCGATCACAGCCGCTGGGCCTTTCAACAATTCATCAAGCACCTTCCTTTCAAGCACCCTGAACGCATCCTCCCCGTGCGCACGGAAGAACGGCATCAAGGGTCCCACCTGTTGCTCGATCACACGATCGAGATCGAAGAACGGCAGCCCAAGCAACTGGGAGAGCACTTTGCCCACGGTGGATTTGCCGCTGCACATGAAGCCGATGAGGAGAACATGCATGTCAGCGGCAGTATGCGTTGATGATCATGGCCGACTCGAAAAGCCCGTGTGCGGACATCGCCCATACTTCGGGCGCAAGTTCGGCATCGCCGCCCACATGGCATGTTGAAGGCAATGCGCAACTTCGCGTGCCATGAAACTCGTAACCATTGACGACCCGCGCAGCCTGAAGGACTGGATGCGACTGCCTTGGAGCATCTATGCCGACGACGCCAATTGGATCCCGCACCTGAAGCAGGACATCGAAAAGGTCTTCGACCCGCACAAGAACAAGCTGCTGAAGGAAGGCAAGGCCCGGCGTTGGGTGCTCTACGACCAGGGCGGCAAGGCCGTTGGCCGGATCGCCGCGTTCATCAATGCCAAGACCGCATGGACGGAGGCACAGCCCACCGGTGGCATTGGCTTTTTCGAATGCATCAACGACCAGGCCGCCGCGGACCTGCTCCTGGACGCAGCGCGGGACTACCTGAAGGAGAACGGAATGGAGGCCATGGACGGACCGATCAACCTTGGCGACCGCAACATGTTCTGGGGCTTGCTGATCAAGAACTACACCGACCCACCGATCTACGGCACCAACTACAACCCGCCCTACTACAAGGACCTCCTGGAGCACTATGGCTTCCGGGTGTGGTTCGAGCAACTCTTCTTCAAACGATCGGCGGAGATCGCGGTGCAGCCCATCTTCCACCGGAAGTTCCAGCAACTCGCCGACGACCAGCACATACGCATGCACGATTCGGTGGGCCGAAGCGTGCAGCAGATCGCCGAGGACTTCTGCACGGTCTATAACAGCGCCTGGGTGGACCACGAGAACCACAAACCCATGGAGTTGTCGACGGCGTTGAAGATCGTGAAGTCCATGAAGCCCGTGATGGACCCGCGCTTGGTGATCTTCATCCGGTACGACGACAAGCCCATTGCCGTGTTCATCAGCCTGCCGGAACTCAACGAGATCTTCCGTTATGTGAACGGCGATCTGAACTGGATGGGCAAACTCATTTTCTTGTGGCACAAGTGGCGCGGCACGGTGAAGACGATGACCGGCATCGTGTTCGGTGTTGCCAAGGAATGGCAGGGCAAGGGGATCGAAGGCGCGCTCATCGTCTTCGGCGAGAAGAACATCGTGGACAAGAAGCTCTACAAGGACTCGGTGCTTACCTGGGTGGGCGACTTCAACCCCAGGATGGTGAAGGTGTGCGAGAACCTGGGCGCCGAGAACTACCGCACCCTGGCCACCTACCGCTACCTGTTCGACCGAACGAAACCCTTCGAACGCCACCCGATCATCGAGAAGAAGTGATCCGACCGAACATCCGTTTTGCCGTTCGGCCGGGATGTTTACTTTTGCGCTCCCATTGCGGCGACCCTTACCGGTAGCAACAATGTCGGAAGATCCTGTAGCTCAGCTGGTAGAGCACAACACTTTTAATGTTGGGGTCCTGGGTTCGAGCCCCAGCGGGATCACAGAAGCCTCTCAGAAATGGGGGGTTTCTTCGTTTACAGCCATCCTCCGGACTTGAATGATCCCGCTGGGGCGAGAAGTTCATCCCGCGCGAGGCGGAAGCCGAGGCACGGGAAGCCCCAGCGGGATCACAGTAGGCTCTCAGAAATGAGGGGATCCTTCGTTCAATGACCCCGTGCGATCCTAAGGAAGATCCTGATGGGCGAATGGTTCGCATTATGTACCCGGCTTTGCGATGTGCCGCACCGGTGTATATTTGCCGCCCCTCACCAGTGCAGTCCGACAACTGCGACCTTGCCCAGGTGGTGAAATTGGTAGACACGCTACTTTGAGGGGGTAGTGGCCGAAAGGCTGTGCTGGTTCGAGTCCAGTCCTGGGCACTTGATGATCGAAGCCCTGACCGCGAAGCGGTCGGGGCTTTTTCGTTCGCGCCGAGCCGAGCTTGCTCGAGCGAGAAAGCGTACGAAAGAGCCCCGGTGAGCCTGCCTGCCTTGGGTAGGCGAAGCGAGCAGGGCACGATCCACTCCACGGCCAAACCTGGTCCGACCGACCAGAGGGAGGTCGATCCAGTCCTGGGCACTTGATGGTCATTACACCTCGGCCACCCAATGCGCTCCGCTACCTTCGACGCCATGGAACAAGGTCCCCTCTCCGAGCTCCTCGTGATCGAGACCGCAGCCGTACTCGCCGGTCCGGCCGTAGGCATGTTCTTCGCCGAGTGTGGTGCCCGGGTGGTGAAACTCGAGAACAAGCGCAGCGGTGGCGATGTGACGCGTTCGTGGAAGCTGCCCAGCGAAGATCCGACCAACCCTGTGAGCGCCTATTTCAGCAGTGTGAACCACGGCAAGGAACACCTGCTCCTGGACCTGAAGGACCCTGCCGAACGCGCGCAACTGGATGCCTTGTTGGTGCTTGCCGATGTGCTCATCACCAACCACCTGGCCGCTGATGCGGAGAAACTCGGCCTTGACCGGAACCGCCTTCGTGCCTTGAATCCACGATTGGTACATGGGCATATCAAGGGCTTCGCGGACCAAGCCCATCGCCCTGCTTTCGACGTGGTGCTGCAAGCGGAAACAGGATACATCAGCATGACCGGTACGGATGCCGAACATCCAGCCAAACTGCCCATCGCGCTGATCGATATCCTGGCCGCACATCAACTCAAGGAAGGGCTGTTGCTGGCCTTGATGCAGCGCGCTTCCTCCGGAAAGGGAGCGTATGTGGAAGTATCCCTGGAAGAGGCTGCGCTCACCGGGCTCATCAACCAGGCCAGCAACCACCTGATGGCCGGGCACGTGGCAGCACCGCTGGGAACCCTGCATCCGAACATTGCGCCATACGGTGAGGTGTTCACCTGTGCCGATGGGGGCCGCATCATACTGGCCGTAGGCAGCGATGCCCAATTCTCGGCCCTGTGCTACGTATTGGCGCTCCCCCATCTGCCACAGGACGACCGCTTTGACCGGAACACGGCACGAGTGCAGCACCGTACACTGTTGGCCGCACAGTTGGCAGGCCCAATAGGGTCGCGCGACCGGGATACGCTATTGCGCGAGCTGATCGAAGCCGGAGTTCCTGCGGGGGCCGTGCGCCGGATCGACGAGGTGATGAGCACCAAGGCCGCCCTTGACATGGTGATCGATGAACGGATCGATGGTGAACCCACCCGGAGGATCCGTGGCAATGCGTTCCGGATATACCCGTTGTAGAGCCCGATCGCATCGCCGCTTCAGGCAACAGGATCCTTTTTGCGCTCCTCGGTAAGCGCACGCTTCAGGATCGGTATCAACCGGCGTGCTTCCTCGTCGTTCAGGCCCTTGCCGAAGACCACCTTGCGGCCCAAGTGCTCAAAACCGATGCGTTCACCCCCGATCACCCATACGCTTTCGTTCCACTGCCACTTCCACGATCCGCGGTCGATCTCGATCAGGCCGAGTTTCTGGATATTGCCCACGAAGTAGCTGTTCGCCTTGCCGTAGCCGAAAAGGCTGTCCTTGATGGTCATCGTGCCGTCCTTGATCCGCCACAGTTCGAAACCCCTCAGGCGCCAAAGTGTGGCCCGTCCGACCTTCAGCATGAAATAGGCCCAGAACGCCAGGAACACCAGCAGGTACTGACGCAGCGCATCACCTTCCGGAAGGGTCGTTCGGGCGTACATCACGTAGATCCCGCAAAGCAGCCAGGCCAGTGTCCAGGTCACCAGAAGCGCTTCCTGCCCTTTGGAGGAGCGCGCACTGATCACCACGCTCGTGCGGCCCTGGTCGCGATCGATGCTTACGCGGTCGCTCAAGTACTCCATCATCCCTTTACTTCGGAAACCACTTTGCGGTATAGGTCCTCGTAACGTGGCAGCACATGGTGCAGGTCGAAGCGGCGCGCCTGTTCCATGGCCCCCTGGCGGTATCGCGCCCGGCTTTCGTCGTCCTTGAGGATAGCGAGTGCATTGGCCGCCATGGCGGCCACATCGCCTACCGGACTGAGCAGGCCGCTGAGGCCATGGATGTTCACTTCGGGCAAACCACCGGTATCGCTGCTTACTACCGGCACACCGCAGGCCATGGACTCCAATGCGCTCAGGCCGAAGCTTTCGCTTTCGCTGGGTAGCACGAAGAGGTCGCAACTCGCAACGACCTCTTCGGGCCGGGTCATTTTGCCCAGGAAGTGGATCACGTTGCAGGTGCTGGATTGCCTGCATAGGTCCTGTATCCGTTGGCGCTCCGGTCCGTCGCCGATGAGGATCAAGCGGGCGGGGATGTGCTCCCGGACGTGGTGGAACATGTGCACCACATCGTCCACCCGCTTCACCGCGCGGAAGTTGGAGACGTGCACGAGCAGCGCTTCGCCATCCGGCGCGTATCGCTCGCGCATGGCAGGATCGTGGTGGTGTTTGTACTGGTCCACGCACACGAAGTTGGGGATCACGTGGATGCCGGGACCGCCTTCGGCCTCGTGCTTCAGCGGAAAATGCTGGTAGGTATCGCGCTTGAGGCTTTCGCTAACTGCGGTGATCGCATTGCTGCGCTCCATGCTGAACGTGATCACCGGCTCGAAGCTGGGGTCACGCCCCACCAAGGTGATGTCCGTGCCGTGCAGCGTGGTGATGAAGGGGACGAAGATGCCCTGCGCCGCCAGGATCCGTTGCGCCATCCAGGCGGCCGATGCATGGGGTATGGCGTAGTGCACGTGCAGCAGGTCCAAGCCCTCGTATTTGGCGACGTCCACCAGTTTGCTGGTGAGCACGAGTTCGTAGGGCTGGTAATCGAAAAGGGGGTAATCGCTTACGCGCACCTCGTGGTAGAACACGTTCGGATGGTCCCGGAGACGCACCGGACGGTCGTAGGTGATGAAATGCACGACGTGGCCCTTCTCGGCCAGTGCCATGCCCAATTCCGTGGCAACCACGCCACTACCGCCGAAGGTCGGATAACAAACAATGCCGATGCGCATGGGAACTTGGAACGTCTTTGCACCGCCTAACAAGCGGGGGGTGCAAAGGTGCGCAACGTGCAGCGGATGCCACCCAAGGAAAAGCCGCATGGGTTCGTCCCCATGCGGCTTTCCAAGTGGATCGTGATCCGATCAGCTGGCCATGCCGTAATTGGTCATCCACTCGCGGAAATCACCGGCGGCCTTCAAGTTGCTATCACGGACCTGGGTCCAGGTCACATCGGTCGCTTCGGAGATCTCCTTGATGGTGCGGTCCAGACGCTCTAGGCCTTGCGCGAGTTCGGAAGCCCGGGTGGAATCGGCCTTCTTGTCCGCTGCGGTACGGGAGCCGTCCTTCAAACGGCCACGGACTTGCTCCAACTCGGCCACCAAAGTGGCACGCAAACCGTTCAGGTTCTCGACCGTTCCGGCACGCTCCTCGGTCGGTGTGGCATAGGTGCGTGCCCAACGGTCCGTGGTCGCAGTGGTGCCGGTAGCATCCGTGCCACCAGCGCCCTGGTTCGAAGCATCACCATGATCGTGACCATCGCCAGCATGGTGACCATCGGCAGAAGCACCATCCGCAGCGGTGCCATCGGCGTTCATGCCTTCGGCATTGGCAGGATCACCCGAGGCGTCCGCTTCGCCACTGTTGCAACCGGAACAGCCCACGCCCAAGCAGGCTACGAGCATAAAGGCCAGCGAAGGGAGAAGAATGCGTTTGCTAAAAGAGGGCTTGTTCATGGGCAGACCGTTTTAGGGGTTGTGAATGTCCCGAAAGATAGAACGCCTGCCCTTTATACGGCCTCGGCCAATGCGAAACAATCGCAGCCCAAGGCCCCGTCCACGAACTCCTTGAGGGTGCGCATGGATCCCTTGGACCGGCGCTTGCCCTCCTGCGCCAAAAGCCACAGCACCAAGGCCAGGAATGGCGTTGGCAGGGCCACCCACCAGCCCCACGCGAAGGTGCCGACCACCTGCTGGGAAGCGCCCATGGATATGCCCAACAAGGCGATCACACACAGGAAGATGTACCCTCCCACGAAGAGCATCCACACGGTAGGCATGGGTCCGATCTGGCAGCGGACAATGGTCACCGCTTCCTTGGCAGGCAATTGTTCCACTTCCACATCGATGTCCATTTGGGGGGTCCAGGAACGTTGCACCGTGTGCGGGAATTGAAGCGACAGGTGATACCCCGTGCCTCCCAGGCGGAGCATGTGCGGATTGTCCGCGCGCACCCTGTCCTGTAAGCGCTGTTTGATGATCGCCGGGTCGAGCGGCGTACGGAACCGGAAACGGGGACGGAACTCTAGTTCGCTCATGGAGTTGAAAATGCGAGGA
>JBIIYD010000222.1:0-4858 GCA_044347005.1 Flavobacteriales bacterium
TCAGTGCTTCCATCTCCACCTTCAACGCTCCTATCATCTGGAAGTTCGGTCGGCGTACCCACATGGTCACTTTGTCCAGGTCGGCTTTGCGACCCAGCACGACCGTATTCGTTTCGGGTACGATCTCCGTAACATACAACGGTTCGCCGGTGGCGATTCCCAGGCCCTTGCGCTGGCCAATCGTGAAGAAGGGGAAACCATCGTGCTCGCCCAGCACGGTCCCATCGACACTTACAAGTTTGCCGTGGGTCAATTTGGAAGTGGCATCCGGCTCTTTGCGCTTCAGGAAGCCCCGGTAGTCGTTGTCTGGAATGAAGCAGATCTCATAGCTCTCGCTCTTATTGGCCAGTTCGGGAAAACCACTGTCCACGGCCATTTGCCGAATAGCGCTCTTGTGGAACCCTCCGATGGGGAATCGGGTACGGGCCAGGTTCTTCTGTTCCAAGCCCCAGAGCACATAACTCTGGTCCTTGCCAGGGTCCAGCCCCCTGCTGACCACCCATCGGCCCGTTGGGTCCAATTGCCGCACACGGGCATAGTGTCCGGTGGCGATCAGTTCGCAGCCCATCATATCGGCACGCTTCAACAAGGCTTCCCACTTGATGAAGGTGTTGCACAGCACGCAGGGGTTGGGTGTGCGGCCAGCGAGGTATTCGCTGGTGAAATTGCCGATGATGGCCTCTCCGAACTCTTCGCGTATGTCGATGATCATGTGGTGGAATCCACGGCTCACCGCCATGTTCCGGGCATCGTTGATGCTGTCGAGGTCGCAACATCCCGTGATCCGTTTACCCCCGCTGGCGTCGGAATAGTCCCACGTTTTCATGGTGACACCGATCACCTCATACCCTTCCTCGTGCAGCATGAGGGCGGTCACGGAGCTGTCCACCCCACCGCTCATGGCCACCAGGATCCTTCCGTGCCTGCTCATTTGTTCCCTGCTACTACACCTGCTATGTACCGCGTGACCTGAATCTGCCGACCCTTTTCATCGTATTCACGCACCTCACCTTCGAGAAGGTCGTTCTTGTAGGTTCCTTCGCGTTTCTTGCTTTGCCCTTCCAGCACACGCTCCATGTCGGGCGGTGTGCCCATCACCGGGTCCGATGGCATGGCTTTCACCACCCAGCGGCCGTTGTCGTGGTATTCCACGAAAGGTCCTTCCCGTTTGCCGGCTTTGTAGCTTACCTCGCTCTTGAGCTGCTCATCGTCGTAGTATTCCCTGAAGGTGCCGTTCTCCTTGCGTTCCTTCACCACCACCCCCTGCTTGTACAGCACCTGCAACTGGATGGTCCCGTCCGGATTGAAGTAGAACCAGGCACCGTCCCTGTTCCCGTTCACCATCCGGCCTTCGATCTCTTTCTTGCCCGAGGGGAAATAGAAGACCATTGTTCCTTCGGGTTCGCCCTTTACGTAGGTCGCTTCGGTGCGTGGGTTGCCCGAGTCGAACCAACTTCTGCTTTCGCCGTGCAACTCGCCATTCACGAAGTGCTCCTGTTCCGCCGGTTTGCCATTGGCGTAATAGGTTTCGATCACGCCGTGGTACTTACCCGAGGCGAAGCGTTCCACCTTCCTCATCCGGCCCTCGTCGTCGTAGTAGGTCCATGTGCTGTCCTTCTCCTGAAGCACGTATTTCCCGGTGGCCATCAGCTTTCCGTTGGGGTGGTAATGGCTGGCCCGGCTCACTTTGCCATCCCCGGCATGCACCTGAACGGTCGTCCTTCGCCCGTCCTCGTCGTAGTGGATGAACTCCCCCACGGGCTTATCGTCCTTGAACTGGCCTTGGTATCGCACGCGTCCATTGGGCCAGGCCTTGCTCCAGCTGCCTTGCTTTCGTCCCTGGGCATCGGTCGTATTGATCTTGGCAACAGGCGGTTGCGCCATCGAAGCGAGGACACAGAGGAAAAAGAAAATGGAGGTCGATGCGCGTAACATGGTCGTGTCAAAGGTAGCGGCCGTTGCGGCGAAATGCCGCGGCATGGGCTGGCATCGATCCTTTCGAACAAGTGCCGGGCCAAGCTGCTAAATTCGCGGCATAATCCCCTCCTCCACATGAAGTTCTTCATCGACACGGCGAGTTTGACCCAGATCAAGGAAGCACAGGACCTCGGGGTCCTCGACGGTGTCACGACGAACCCTTCACTAATGGCCAAGGAAGGGATCAGCGGACTTGACCGTGTGATGCAACACTACGTGGACATCTGCAATATGGTGGACGGTGATGTCAGTGCAGAGGTGATCTCCACGAATTACGCTGGCATGATCACCGAGGGTGAGGACCTGGCGGCTTTGCACCCGAACATTGTCGTGAAGGTGCCGATGACACGAGACGGGATCAAGGCCATCAAGTATTTCAGTGGCAAAGGCATCCGTACCAATTGCACCCTGGTGTTCAGCGCAGGGCAGGCCTTGTTGGCCGCCAAAGCCGGGGCCACCTACGTATCGCCCTTCATCGGTCGTCTGGACGATGTAAGCACCGATGGCGTCATGCTCATCGAACAGATCCGCACCATCTACGACAACTATGGTTTTGGCACGGAGATCCTCGCTGCCAGCATTCGCCATCCGATGCACATCATCCAGTGTGCCGAGGTCGGGGCCGATGTGGCCACCTGTCCGCTCAGCGCCATCGTTGCACTGTTCGATCATCCGCTGACAACGCTCGGTCTCGAAAAGTTCCTGGCCGATCATAAGAAGGCAGCGGAGCAGGTGAAAGCCTGAAGCCGAGATGCTGCTGTCGATCCATCCCAAGGACCCCGAACCGCGAAAGATCGCCGAGGTCGTCAAGGAGCTTAAGGCAGGAGGTGTCGTAGTAATACCTACGGACACCGTGTACGCATATGTCTGCAGTTCCGACCAGGCCCGGGCCATCGAACAGGTAACTCGCTTGAAAGGTGCAAAGGCCGGCAAGGCGGACCTAAGCTTGATATGCAAGGACCTGAGCCAGCTTTCCACCTATGCCAGGCAGTTGGATACCCCATCGTTCCGCATGATGAAGAAGGCCCTTCCGGGACCCTATACATTCATCGTTCCGGCCAGTAGCGAGATCCCCAAACTGTTCAAGAACAACAAGCGAACGGTGGGGATACGCGTGCCCGACCACCCGATCCCGCTGGCGATCGTGGAAGCGCTGGGACATGCCTTGGTGGTGGCCAGCGTGCACGATACCGATGCCATCGTGGAATACACTACGGATGCTTCGCTCATCGAGGAGCGGATCGGCCATCAAGTGAGCTTGGTGGTGGACGGTGGCCCAGGGGGACTTGAAGGCAGTACGGTGATCGACCTCAGTGGCGATGGTCCGATCGTGATCCGTGAGGGCAAGGGTAGCTTGGACGATCTGTTCTGAAAGCTTGGCCATCCGATTCCTCGCTCACTGTCCAGCCTGAAAGCAGGTTCAGTGGCCGTCACTGGCCGCATTGCGAAGCTGCAACCACGCTTCCGGTATGGCATGTACCAGATCCGTCACGGTCATTCCGTCCATGCCGCGATGTCCTGCGGCCAGATCGCCAGCCAGACCATGGAGGAACACGCCCAAGCGCGCTGCTGCCAGCGGAGCGTAGCCTTGTGCCAACAGTCCAGTTAGCAGACCTGTCAAGGAGTCTCCGGATCCGCCTTTCGCCATTCCTTGATTACCGGTCGGATTGAAGGTCACCGAGCCGTTCGCATCACAAACGGCTGTCCAGGCCCCCTTAAGCACCACGATGACGCCATGTGCGATGGCATATTCCCTGGCTCGTTGCAAGCGATCGTAGCCGCTGCTCGAAGGCGACCCCAGAAGCCGGTCGAACTCCCCCGGGTGTGGTGTAATGATCGTTCCTTCGGGCAGGAACTTCTGCCAAGTCCTGTTCTCAGCCAGTATGTTCAAGGCATCGGCGTCCATTACCAAGGGGACCGATGCATCCTGTATCAGCCCTTTGACGATCGATGCGGTCGCTGGGTCGTGACCGATGCCTGGTCCTATACCTATAGCAGAATACGGCGACAAAGGCGGCAAGGAGTTCAAGCGATCTTCTCCCGGGTTGGTCATCAAGGCTTCCGGGCAGGTGATGTGAAGTATATCGGCAGCGCTTTGGGGAACATGGGCAGTGACCAGACCTGCTCCGCTGCGCAATGCGGACCGGGTGCTCAGCACAGCGGCACCCACCATTCCTGGGCCACCCGCGATCAGAAGAGCATGGCCGAATGTGCCCTTGTGCCCGAAACGGGGTCGAGGGCGCAGCGATGCTTCCACGTCCTGTTCTTCGAGCAACCCGAAATGCACGACCGACCCTTCATCGATGACGGGATCCAAACCGATCGGCAATACTTCCCATTGCCCGATGAATTCGCCGCCTTCGGGCAGGAACATGATCAGCTTGGGGGCATGGAGGGTAAGCGTGATGTCGGCACGAACAATGCTGTCCGGATCGTTGGCCGCGTTGTCCTCGGCGAAAGCTCCCGAGGGCAGGTCGATGGCGATCACAGGGCGACCACTCCGGTTCAAGCGCTTGACCAAGGAAGCCAACGCACCGTCCAGGGGACGTGTGGAACCGAGCCCCAATAGAGCATCTATAATAACTACGTTATCAGCGAATTGAACGTCATCGATAGAAGCAGTCGAGATGGCTTGGATCCCGAGACCTGCCAGCCTCTCAAAGTTGATCTTGTTCTCCTTGCTCGGTTCGGGTCGGTGTTCCAGCCGAACGACCTCGACCGGTGCTCCTGCGGCGTGAAGGAGTCGGGCGATCACCAGACCATCCCCACCATTGTTCCCCATGCCGGCAAGGACCATGAAGCTCACTTGATCCTGCTGCCCCCACCTTCCGTTCCGGTGGTGTTTCAGGATGCGTTCAACACATTGTTGGCCGGCGTGTTC
>JBIIYD010000223.1:0-4852 GCA_044347005.1 Flavobacteriales bacterium
TAAGCGGCACGTCCACGTTGTCGTTGACCGATACGTTGGCGCTTGCAGAGCAGCCTGTGAGGTTGGTGGCTGTTACCGTATATACCGTGCTGGTCGGTACCACTACACCGGTCGGGTTCTGCACCGTACTGGTGAAGGTGTTCGGTGCAGAGCTCCAAGCGTATGTAAGCACTTGGGAGACATCGGTGCTTGTTATGGCCAGCGACCAGTTCGTGAACGTTCCGACATCACCTGCGCCGTCGTCGCGCATGCGCAACCTCCACGTCCCGTTGATCGGTGCATTGAGGATCGTGCTGATGTTCCCCTCTGGCGTAAAAAAGCCGTTGAACGGAGTGGCGCCTGTCGTGATGGACGGGTTACCGCTCGGGAACACGAACCTCGTGTTGGTATAGGAACCAGCACTTGCAGGTCCGTTGTCCGTGGTCAGTTCCACTTCGGTGCCGTTCGGTGCACGAAGCCAGACGTCCACGTCTTGCATCCAAGCGTGCGACAAGTTCAGGGTAACGGTTACCACCGTGGTGCCATTGACAGCAGCTGCCCCAGCACCGCTAATGGCGATGTCCTTGAAGAAGTCGGTGTTGTTGTCCGGAATGGCTTGCGAGGCGGTATTGGTGCCGCTCACGTTCACGGCGGTCGTTGGGCCGTTGGCATTACCCACGGTGCTGCTCAGGTTGATCGTACCGCCCTGGCAAACCGTTGGCAGGTTGCTGGCGGCCGTTACCCCGGTGGGGTTGTTGCCCACGCCCACGAAAATGGTGCCGGTGGTTTGGCAGCTGTTGGCACCCGTTACCACCACGGTATAGGTGGTGCTTGCCGATGGAGTGGCCGTAACAACGGCCGCGTTGGTGCTGCTGAGACCCGATGCAGGGCTCCAAGCGTAGCTCACGCCATCGGATGTTGCGGTCAGGGTAACGGATGCGGGTACACCACCGCATATGGCCGGTGCACTGCGCGTTACGCTCAAGGTGGGCTGCGGTGACAGGGTGAAGCTGACCGGACTGGTGGCTACTACCGTGTTGCAATTGTCCGTTACCGTAAGCACGATGTCACCATCCACCAAGGGCGTGTAGGACAGGCTGGCCGTATTGCCGCCCACCGGGCTGCCGTTGTAGGTCCATGCATAGTTGTAGGGAGCACCACCACCGGTAACCGTGCTGGTGAGGTTCTGCTGAACACCCTGGCAGTCGCTGATGGAACTGGGACCATCGATGGAAGCGGCCAGCGCAGGAGCGATGGTCACGTTCACCGTGGCAGGCGCGGATGCACAACCGGCCGCGTTCAATGCGCTCACCGAGAAGGTGGTGGCACTGGGTACCGGAGCACCCGTGGGGTTCTGCAGCGTGCTGGTGAAACCGCTGGTGTTGGACGACCAACTATAACCGGTCGTGCTGGATGCGTTGGTGATCGAGATAGACCAGTTCGTGAACGAACCTGCATCACCGCTTGCATCATCATAAAGGCGTAGTCCCCAGGTACCATTGAGTGCGGAACCCGTGATGCTGGAAATGTTGCCTTCCGGAGAGTAGATGTTATTGTACGGGCTGCTTCCCAAGGTGACGGCCGTGAAGGCACCCGGGAACGTGAAGCGGGTATTCGTGTAGGATCCGCTGCTGGTTCCTCCGTTGTCCGTGCTCAGTTCCATGGTGGTACCATTGGGTGCCACAAGGATCATGTCCAGATCGGACATGTAAGTATGGCTCGCATTCACGGTCACCGTAATGGTGGTGTTGCCACCTACAACGGCTGCTCCGGCCCCGCTGATCGTGATGTTCTTCACGAAGGTGCTCTGGTTGTCGGGAATGGCCCCGGACACCGTGTTCGAGCCGGTCACCGTGATCGGCGGATCGGGCGGCAGGGCGCTCAGGTCCACAACACCGCCGGCGCAGGTGGCGGTGGGGTTGGCGCTTGCCGTTGGTGCCGTTGGCGTCGCATTCAGGGTACCCCGGGTTACCGAGCCATAAGCAGGGCAGCCGTTGGCGCCGTTGCGGATGGTAACGTTGTAGGTGCCAACGAAGCCGGCCACCGCGTTGGTGCGTACCGGGTTCTGTTCCGTACTGGTATAGCCGCTGGGGCCCGACCAGGCATAGGTGTCGCCACCGCTGGAGGTCAGGTTGAAGTTCTGGCCAGCGCACAGGAGGCCGGCGCCGGTGGTTACCGGTGAAGGCACCGCACCTTCGCAGCAGATCAGGTTGGCGGACCAGCCGGCACCTACCGTGGCGTCACCATCCGTTACAAAGCGGAAGGTGAGGCAACCGCTCGGGTGGGTACTGGTCAATGCGCCCGGGATCGTGGCGCCCGAGAAGCTGCCCAGCGATGGGGAGGCCACCGAAGGTCCGTTGTAGACCGTCAGGATGTCGGCAGCGTTCTCCGTGGCGAAAGCGGTGAACACGGCCTGCACCTTGTCGGTGGGGTTGGTGGGGCAGTAGAAATAGGTAACGTTAAGTGCACCGGTGGCGTAGTTGCCTGCCCCGCCGGGGTCGAGCACCGTGGTGCCGCACACGTTGGCCAGGGTGGCCGCGCTCAAGCAGATGGAGAACGTACCTACCGCACCAGCACCCGTGTTGGTGAATACACGCAGGGCATAAGTGGTGTAGGGTTCCACTGCGAAGTTGTGGCTTCCAGGGGTCGCCTGGCAAGCCAGCGAAGTACCGCCGCAGGCCGAGAACAACTCCACACCCAGACTGGTAGCAGTACCAGCAGCCAGGTTCACGTTCAGCGTTGAACTGTAGCCGGTGGTGAAAGTGTACCATACATCGTTGGTACTGGTGCCGCACGAGGGGGCTCCCACTTCGTTGCCGGCGTCCAAGGTGCGTCCGCTTACCGCAGCACCGGGGCAAGCACCCGGTGCATTCACGGTAAGCACTGCTGCATTGGCGCACAGGTCGTTCGCTGGAACGCAGGGGTTGTTCACATCACGGGTCGATGTCGGCAATGTGTTGTTGCAGACCGGCACATCCTCGTGCAACAGCACCACTGCCACACTGCTTGTATAAGGGAAGGGGCCGATGCTAACCGGCGTGGCGATCGGTTGGTTCGCCAGTGTTGTCGGCGGGCCGCCGTCCACGGAGTATTGAATGCCCACCGTGGTCGCGTCCCCTGGATCGTCGATGGTCACGTCCACCGAGAATTCATTGTTGCCGCAATCGTTGATCGATGTAGTGGTTCCCGTTGGGGGTACGCAGGTCGGTGTGCAGAGTACCTCGAAGGTCCATCCGCCGGACAAGGGGCCGGAATCCCGGCAGCTTGTGCTGGCGTCCGAATCGATCCTGATGCGAGCGACGTTGTCCGCCGAGATCCATGGTCCAAGGTCGAAAAGGTCGGTGCCGTTGCCACCACCGAAGTCGTCGGACACGTAAGGGTCGTTCTGGTACCAAATGTTGTCATTCGCGCCGATCGGGCTGGGGGAGAGGAAACGGATGGTGATGGTCTCCCCGGGATCCGATTGGAAGTTGAACAAGCGAGGGTCGTTGTTCTTGTAGCAATAGTTCACCGTCAGCACTTCGTTGCAGTCGAGCTGGGTGAAGCAGTCGGAATAGAACTCACCGCTGAAGGAGGTGGTGCAGGGCAGGTAGGGGTTGGTGCCGGTCACGGTGACACTAACAGTAACGAACTTCCAGGAATCGAAGGGGCCCAAGGGGGTAGTGCCCACCGAGGGGATCACGATGGGCGATTGTGCAACACCATCCACCGTATAGTTGATGGTGTTGGTACCCCCGAGCGCAGTTGTCACCACGTTCACCGAGAACTGGTTGTTGGCACAGTCCTCCACGCGGTTCAGGGTAAGGGCGGTGCAGGGGATGTCGCTCCAACCAAGGGTAATGCGGGGCAAGCGGCTTTGGTTGCCCAAAGCGGTGGAGGTGGCACATAGCGTATTGTTGTTGTCGGCTGCATTGGAGCTACAAGAGATATAGCCGGTAACGGTGGTCCAATCGGACAGGGCGTTTTGTGTATTCCTTGTAGCACTGGCCGCATCAGCCGCCGCGCTGCACATTTCCACCAACAGGGACTGGCCGGCTACCTTGGTGATGGGTGTGGCCAGCACGAATGTGTTGGCGCCAGCCACCGGTTGGTAGTTGGTGGGGCCCCATACCGTTGCCGGTGATGTGGTGAATCCGTTGGCACCAGGAAGTACCGTTGTGGCTGTGAAGCCTGCCTTCAGATTGTAATTCTCGATCACACCGGCGCCATTCACGTTGGTCACGTTCCAGCGGATGGCGCCGATGGTGGCTCCATCAGGAATGGAAGCGAGCTGGGCGGTACGATACAGGTACTGCTGGCGGTTGTTCTCGCGGTAGTCGGCCAAGGGAGCGGGCCAGATGGTGGTGCCCGTGGCGGTCGAGGTGGATGTTCCGCCGGTCGCGTTCTGGCCACTTACCGCCCCGATGGGGGTAAAGGTCTGGGAGAACAATGCCGCCGGCAATACCAGCAAAGCCGCAAGAACGATCCGCTTCAGCAAACTACGTCGACTGGGCGGTGTGCGGTGGTTGGGGTTGAATTCTTGCATGTCTTCGAGGGTTAGGATCACGGTGGCGGCTATTGGGTTCCTTGGCAGTATGGACGTAAGCACAAGGGAAGGGTTGCTTGATCGGGCGAAGGGTAGGGGCCGTTCGGCGTTTGACTTGGTATGCTCATCGACAGGTAGCACGAAGCTCATCGAGCGACAGAGCGGGGTTGAAAGTAAGTGATGTTCCTGGCTATTGTCAAAGTGTTGTTAAAAAAATGTCCTCGAAGGTTAATAAAGATGACACGTGATCCTGAGGTGGTAGGGAGATTCAGGACAGGTGGCGATCAGTACATTTCTGAACGACACCATGAAAAAGACCTACCGCAAGCATAGCCCTGCCTTCAAGAC
>JBIIYD010000224.1:0-4794 GCA_044347005.1 Flavobacteriales bacterium
TCCTCGGTCATCTCCATGGGATGCACAACAAGTTGGGAATTGCGCGATAATGGACCTACGCGATCATTAACATCACGCATCATACCATTCAGCAAATCCGACGCTTCGGGGAAGTGACCGATCAGCAATCGCTTCGATGTGAATGGAGCAGTCGAGCTACGATCACATTCCTGTCCTGTATCCACACGCCTTAGTACCATCCGATCCACATAGATCCTCAAATACATCGGAACGGACTTTAACCAAGCGGACATCGCATTGATATTTTTTCTTGAACTAGTTGCGGTACAACTCGATCAGGCCCGGAGGCGTGCGCACCAGCAGCATGTTCTGCTCCGGGTCGATGCCCAGGATGATCTCATCGGCCAGGGGTATCATCAACTCCTTCTCGCCGTGCTGCACGACCAATACGGGGTTCTTGTCGGTGCCTTCGATCGCGGTCACCTCTCCCAATTCGCCATGCGCTTCGTCACTGACGAGCATGCCGATGCACTCTTCCGGGTCCCAGCTTTCGTCGCTTCCGTCCACAAGCAGGCCGGGCGGCGCATAGAGGTCAAGCCCTACGAGTACCGAAGCGCTTTGGGGGTCATTGAAGTCCTCGAACTTCACCAGCACATCACGGCCCTTGTCATGCAATTTGGAAAAGAAGAAAGGCACCTTCTGGCCTTCGATGCCGACGAAAAAACAACCGGCATGCACCAGTTCGTCCAGGTCCGCGTCCTCAAGGTGCACGGTAAGCTCGCCTTGGTGCCCCCACGGCTTGCCGAGTTTTCCGATACGGTGCAAACTCTCCAGGTCCATGGGGGCAAGTTAGTACCCCTTGGCCAAGGTTCGGCGACGGCACGAAAAAGCCCGCGCTCCATCGGAACGCGGGCTTTCGAACAGGTATGAACGCTTACTCGGCGGCCGGAGCTTCGTCCTCGGAAGCGGCCGGAGCCTCTTCTGCGGCGACCTCCTCCACAACTGGCGGCGCGATGGCGGCGGCCAGTTTCGCGCTGAGTGCTGCGGCCATGTCGGCGGCTTTCTTCTTCTCGGCATCAATGCGGGCCTTTGCAACAGCGTCCTTGCCTTGGGCCAGGGTGCTCTTCTTGGCATCGATCTTCAGGGTCTTCTCGTTCAACCAGATGTCGAAGCGGCGGTCGGCTTCTTCCTGGGTGAAAGCACCTTTCTTCACGCCGTTTGACAGGTGGTTCTTGTAGACCACACCGGTGTAGCTGAGGATGGCGCGGCAGGTATCACTGGGCTGGGCACCTTTCTGGAGCCAGTCGAGGGCCTTTTCGCGGTCAACCTCGATGAACGCAGGATTCTGGTTGGGATCGTAAGCACCGATCCGTTCGATGTATTTCCCGTCGCGGGGTGCACGGGAATCGGCTATTACCACGTGGTAGTAAGGCCGGCCTTTTTTGCCTTTACGCTGAAGGCGGATGCGAGTTGGCATGTCGCTGTTTTTGTTTGGGTCCCCTGAATTGGGGGTGCAAATGTGGGGATTCCCCGTGATCCGTCCAAGTGGCGCGAAACCCAGGCGTCGATACGGACCGCTGTACCATCTTTGCCGACCGACCCATCATGCGTACACTGCTCACCATCATAGGCCTCGTTCTGGCCTCCACCTTGCACGCTCAGAACACCATCTGGAGCCACGCCATCGGCAACTGGCGCAATGGCCCGGTGGTGTACATCAGCCCCTTGATCGAGACCACCGAAGCATTCACCACGCCCCAGCTGGTCGCGCGCCTCAAGGAAGAGCACCCCGAGTTCAAGGACATCGTGGACATCGATGTGCTGCGCTTCGCCACGCCCGAAGAAGGGGAAGAAAGCCGGCAGGTGCTGCGGGCGAAATACGGCATGCGAAAGCTGGAAGTGGTCATGTTGGACAAGACCGGGAACAAGGACCATTGAACTTGGAAGAGCGGTCCACCACGAACGGAGCAGTACGTACCCGTTCCAACATGCCCGGACTACATTCCCTGGCCCTGCTCGCATGCATGGTGGGCCTGGCGCACCCGGCGAGCGCCCAGTTGGGGTGGGAACAGAAGGTGTACACCCGGACCGACACGTTGCGCGGCTCCATTGGCCCGGAACGGGCGTGGTGGGATGCCGTCAAGTACGATGTGTGGGTGCGTCCGGATCATGCCTCCAAGACCTTGCGGGGCCGGACGACGATCTACTTCAGGGCACTCGAGCGTGGGACACGCATGCAGATAGACCTGCAGCAACCCCTAATCGTGGACAGCATGATCACGGACCTGGTGCCGCGTGGCGCCGCTGTGGCGTTCCAGCATGACGGCAACGTGGTCTGGGCGGACCTGCCTTTGGCCGTGGAGCCCGGTGCTGCGGCCAGCGTTACCGTTTATTACCACGGTACGCCGCGCGAAGCACGCAACGCCCCTTGGGACGGCGGTTGGATCTGGACCGTGGATGAACAGGGCGCCCCTTGGATGAGCGTGGCCTGCCAAGGCTTGGGAGCCAGTGCATGGTACCCCTGCAAGGACCACCAGAGCGACATGGTGGAACGCGCCGCTTTGCACATCGTGGTGCCCGACAGCCTTGTGGGTGTCGGTAACGGACGGCACAGAGGCACCACCGAGAACTACGATGGCACAAGGACCTGGCATTGGGCGGTGAGCAGTCCGATCAGTGCATACAACCTTGTTCCGTACATCGGGAAGTACGTCCGTTTCGGCGAGGTGTACCCCGGGGCGAAAGGGCCCTTGCAATGCGACTACTGGGTGCTGGAAGGCCACGAAGAACCCGCGCAGCAGCAGTTCGAGCAGGTGCCGGTGATGTTGGAATGTTTCGAACGTTGGATGGGGCCCTACCCCTTCTACCAGGACGGTTACAATTTGGTGGAAGCCCCCCACCTGGGCATGGAGCACCAAAGCGCCATCGCCTATGGCAACAAGTTCAAGAACGGATACCTGGGTCGCGACCTCAGCGGCACAGGACATGGGCTGGCCTGGGACTTCATCATCGTGCATGAAAGTGCCCACGCCTGGTTCGGCAACAACATCACCACGGCGGACATCGCTGACATGTGGGTGCATGAAGGATTCGGGCAATACGCCGAAGCGCTGCATACCGAGTGCCTTTTGGGAAAGGTGGCGGGTGAAGAATACATGATCGGTTTGCGCAGGACGATCCGCAACGACCGACCGGCAATAGGCCCCTATGGCGTGAACGAGGAAGGCAGCACCGACATGTATGCCAAGGGCGCCAACCTTGTACACCTGATCCGTCAGTTCTTCAACGACGACACGCAATTCAAACAGATGCTCCGGTACATGAACCAACGCTACCAGCACGGCGTGGTCACCAGTGCGATGGTCGAATCCTTTATCGACGACCACCTGGTGATGGACCTGCGCCCCGTGTTCGATCAATACCTCCGGCACACCGCGATCCCCGAACTCGAATGGTATGTGGCCAAAGGAAAGCTCTGGTACCGCTGGACCAACTGCATCGGCAACTTCGAAATGCCGATACGCATGGCCACCGAAGGCATGGACCTGGACTTCCGGTCCGCGGGCACCGAGTGGCGGTACCTGCCTTTCAACGTCTCGAAGAAGGCTGTGTTGGTCGTGGACCCGAACTGGTATGTCGGCCTGCGGCAACTGACACCGGAAGCGCGCAAGGCCATGGGGCGTTAGGCTCCTTTCGTATGCGCTCCTGTCATGGCATGCAACAGTCGGTTGCCCGCCATGTTGCGCACCTTGTCCCGCACCATGGGTGTCCAGCCCAACAGGAGGCCGGTGATCCCCAGCGCTTGCCTGCTCCAGCGCCATAGGTCGAAACGATCGCGCTGGGTGTGGATCAGGCCATCCTTGAAGGTGAATTCCGAGGTGATGACATTGTGCACCTTGCGTTTCGCTTTCCCGAAGGTGTAGAAGGCCTCCCAGCGCACCCGTCCGCCCCTTTCGTCCTCCTCCAGCACCGTGAAACTGATGCAGAGGTCACTGTCGCCCGTCAACAACATCTTCCACATGGCCCGCACCGCCTCCGCATCGAGGTCCTGGAACACGGGGTCGTGGAACCGCGCTTCAGCATGGTAACAGACGCCCATGATGGCCCAATCGCGCTGGGCGAAGGCGTTGTAGAAGGTATGGAGCAGGGACATGCCGTGAAGGTAGCGGTGGAAAGGTCAAGAGTTCAACCGCAGAGGGCGCTAAGGGCGCGGAGAAATGCAGATACACTGGGACCGTAGAGTACGTGAAGGTCGCCGAGCATCCACCTTTCCTGCATTTCTCCGCGCCCTTAGCGTACTCCGCGGTTTTCGAATTCTTCCCCCGAGCTTTGCGGTGAACCTCCCCCATGGCCGACCAACACCGATACACCCTCGACCTCCACTGGCAGGGCGAGCACACCCGCACCTATGAGAGCTATACCCGTGAGCACCGCGTGCGTATCGCGGGTAAACCGGAATTGATCGCCACGGCGGACCCGATGTTCCGCGGCGATGCGACGCTGCACAACCCCGAGGATCTTTTGCTGGCCGCATTGAGCAGCTGCCACCTCCTCACCTACCTCGCGCTCTGTGCCCGGGCCCGCATAAACGTGCTCAGCTACCGCGACGCGGCCGAGGGAACCTTATTGCTTACCAAGGACGGTGGCGGTCATTTCACCGAGGTGGTGCTACGGCCGGAAGTAGTGGTCGAAGAGGAACACATGCTGGAGAAGGCGCGACACTTCCACGGGGACGTACACAAGTACTGCTTCATCGCACGGAGTGTGAATTTTCCGGTGAGGTGCGAGGCGGTGGTGCGAGTGGCATAGCCAGCATGCCATCGTTCGGATCAC
>JBIIYD010000041.1:0-15571 GCA_044347005.1 Flavobacteriales bacterium
AGGGGTGATCTCCTCGGCCACGATGTCGTATCCACTGCTAACGCCCAGTTTCCAATGCTTCAGGATGTTCACATCGCCATTGAAAAGCACGCTCTGCCGTTGGCTGTCCATGTAGTCCGTATTGGACCACACCCTGCTGATGTCGTAGCTGTAGTTCACACCCAGGCGCCAGGGCAGGCTGAAGTTCACGCCCGCGCCCTTGCCGGGATCGGTTTCTTCGACCACCTGTTTTTCACCGTCCGTTCGGGTGCCTTGGATCGCCTGCCCGTACTTGGGGCTCTTGAAGTCGAAGCCGAGTGCAACGTTGGTGTAGGTCATCCGTGCAAGCCGACCGCTGGTGCTGCGCTCGCTCACATCGATCCGCTGCCCGTTCGCGTTCGCGGCATAGGGGTCCCAAACGCTCACGAGGTTCAAGTTGAGCTTGTTGAACAGCGCGGTGCGTGCGGACAGGTTCACAGGTGACCATTGCACCGAATCGCGGAGCATGTCGTAGCTGGAACTGATGCCGAGGTAGTCCAACAGGGACATCTTCTTGTATTGGTCGCCTTCGGGGCCGCTGTTCTTGCCATCGCGCACCTTGGCTTCGATATTCTGGATCAGGCCCAGGTTGAGGCTGCCGCTGCTGCCCGCCGGTGGTTTGCCGTAGATGCCGATGTCGAAGGGTGAATAGCTGCCCGGCGTGCCGTTGGGGCCGTACGGGCCGAAGACCTCGGTGCCTTGGTCGGGGTAGTAGGTGATGCCTGCCGATGGGGTCAGCACGTGGCGGATCGCTTTCAGGCGTGCACCCGAATAGGTGTACATGAAATAGATCTTGCTCGTCATGGTGGCACCGATGTTCCAGTTGGGTGCACGGGCGAATCCGGGCACGGTATCCCGGATCAAGGTGTCCGCCTCCGCGTCGTAGGTCTCCCGCAGGGTCTTCACGTACCACCGTTCGGTCACCTGGAACTGGGGGTTCAACGTGAAGTAGCGGTTCTTGATGGTGGTGTTGACGGCCGCGGTCTGGCGCACCCCGTTCTGCATCGTGCGGGCCAATTCGGAAAAATTGCCCAGGTACAACTGGTCCTCCGTGGTGCTCAGGCGGTTGTCGAAATTGGCGGTGTAGTTCACGCCCACTTGATCGTACCACTTGGGCCGTGCACCCACCGGCCGGGCCAGTTGGAAGGGGAAGATGCGCTGCACGTTGAAGGTTACCGAAGGCAGGGTGAGGTCGAAGGTCCTGTTGATGGTATTCTGGCTATGGCGCAGGTTCACGGCAAGGCTGTAAGGCTTTCCGGGCCACAGGTGTGTCCAGGCCACGTTGCTTTGGAAGGTGTTGCTCAGGTAGTCGTTGGTACTGCTGTTGAAGTTGTTGGTGAAGTTCTGGCTTGTCCCGACGTTCACGCTGGCGCTGAAGCGGTCTGTGAGGCTGGCCTTGGGGTCCACCAGGTGGTTCCACCGCACGAAGAAGTTCTGTTGTTTGCTGAAGTCAGGGAATTCCGGATCGCTGTTCAACTGTGTATTGTGGCTCAGGTCCAGGCTACCACTGTAGCGGTAGCGTGTGCGGTACCGCGCTATGCTGCGAAGGCCCCAGCTGCCCTTGCTATAGATGTCGCCCGTCAACTGCAGGTCCATCCGATCGCTCACGGCGAAGTAGTAACCCCCGTTCAGGAGGAAATAGCCCAGCTGGTCGCTGTTGCCCCATACCGGGATCAGCACGCCGCTGCTGCCTCCGCTCTTGTTGGGGAATATGCCGAAGGGCAGGACCAGCGGTGTTGGCACCTTGCCCACCTTCATGTAGGCCGGTCCCGCCACCAACTTGTCATCAGGGATCACCATCATGCGGCTCACCTTGAAGTGGTAGTGGGGGGTGGGCCTGTCGCAGGTGGTGAGCATGCCGCCCTTGCTGTGCACCTCGCCATCCGCATGGCGTTTGCTCAGGCTGGCGTTCACCCAGGCCTGTTCCTCCTGGGTCCGCACCTCGCGGATCAGTCCCTGCTTGGTCTTGAAGTTGTACCGGATGCTGTCGGCATCTATGCTGTGCCCTTCCTGGGTGAAACGGGGCTTGCCGGTGATGTTTCCTGCACTGTCCGGGGCACCAAAAGCGCTCGCTTCCTCGTTGGTAAAGCTGAAGGAGATACGTTCCGCGCTGAGCTGGACGCCCTCGTACTGCACGGTGGCCGCACCAAAAAGGTACACCGTTTGCGCTGCGAGGTCGTACCGGATGCTGTCCCGGGCGCCATACCGCACTTCGCCCTGCAGCGTTTGCGCACTGGCGTTCAGCGCTGTTCCGACCAACACCACCATGAGGAAAACTGCAATCACCAATGACCTGCCGCCAGGGCGTATGCCGCTAGCTTCGCACCATGGAGGAAGTGGACAGGAGGGTTCCGTCATCGCCGTGCCGGTCGCTGGTCCGGCGTTCGGCGGGCCGAAAATACCGCATCGCATGTCCGGTGCCATGGAACGCATGAGGATGGCGGCAAGGTATATGGCCCTGGTATGCACCGTGGTGTTCGCCTTCGCCACCCACTTGGCACAGGCCCAGGGCCGCGACCCCAACAAGATCCGCACCGTGGTCATCGATGCCGGGCACGGAGGTAAAGACCCTGGGGCCATTGGAACGGGTCGCTACAAGGCCACCGAGAAGCACATCGCGTTCAACGTTTCCATGCTGGCCGGCAAATACATCAAGGAAGCATTCCCGGATGTGCAGGTGATCTATACGCGCTCGGACGACCGCTTCGTGGAACTGATGGAGCGCAGCCAGATCGCCAACCGAGCCAAGGCGGACCTGTTCATCAGCATACACTGCAACAGCAACGAGAAAAAGGAACCCTTCGGGGCGGAGACCTATGTGATGGGGTTGCATAAGACGGAGGCCAACATGCGGGTCGCACAGAAGGAGAACGCGGCCATCCTGCTGGAGGAAGGGCATGAACTGCGCTACGATGGCTACGACCCCAAGGACCCGGAAAGCATGATCGCCCTGAGTTTGCGACAGAACGTGCACCTGGACCACGGCTTGCTGTTCAGCAGCCTGGTGCAGAAGCAGTTCAAGGATCGAGTGGGTCGCTACGACCGCGGTGTTAAGCAGGCCGGGTTCCTGGTCATCAGCTACACCACCATGCCTTCCGTGCTCGTGGAGTTGGGCTTCCTGTCGAATCCTGCCGAAGAGGATTTCCTGCAGAAGAGCGAGGGACAGGATTTCATGGCCAGCGCGATCTTCCGGGCGTTCAAGGAATACAAACTGCAGTTGGAAGGCGGCGAACAGGTGCCCCAGGTGGAGAAGGCGCCCGTGAAACCCGAGGCCGTCCCCGCGGTATCCGAGGACGCGGGAGTGCGCTTCAAGGTGCAGGTGGCCACCAGCAGTAAGAAATTGGACCCCAAGGGCCGCGAATTGGCTGGCCTGGAGGGTGTGGAGGAACACAAGGGTGCGGGCCTTTTCCGCTATACCGTGGGGAACGAGCCCACGTTGGAAGCCGCCCGCGCCATTCAGCAGACCTGTCGCGGCAAGGGTTTCGATGGGGCGTTCATCGTCGCCTACAAGGGTGCCGACCGCATCGATCTTCAGGAAGCCGTTAAATTAGCCCAGGGCCGGTAGTGAGGCCATTGCCATGAAGTTGAAGCGCGAGCATTCCATTGCCCTGTTGATCGCATTGGCCATCGGGCTGTTGATCTTCGGTTACAACTTCCTGCGCGGCATGGACATTTTCCAGAAGCGCAACATTTTCCATGTGGTCTATGGCAATGTTTCGGGGATCACGGAGTCGAGCCCGGTACTGCTGAACGGCTACAAGGTGGGCCAGGTGGTGAACACGGCTTTGTTGTCGGATGGCAGCGGACGTATCGCGGTGAGCTTCCAATTGGACGAGGACCGTCTTGAGATCCCGAAGGACTCCCGCATCCAGATCTACAGCGCGGACCTTTTCTCCCGTGCCTTACAGCTGCAGCCGGGCACCAGCGGTACCATGGCCGTTGCCGGGGACACGCTCATGGGCGATGTGCAGCTGAGCCTGACCGATGCCGTGGGCGAGCAGATCGACCCGCTGAAGAAAAAAGCCGAGGGCATGCTCGCCAGCGTGGATTCGGTGCTCAATAGCCTGCAGCTTATCCTGAACGATTCCGCCCGACGGGATATCGATGCCAGTTTCGCCAGCATCCGGAGTACCCTTGAAACGCTGAACAACAGTGCCCGGCGCATCGATGGACTGATCGGCGAGGAAAGGGCCGCGATCCACGCCGTGGTGGAGAACATCCGCCAGGTAACCGGCAACCTGGTCCAGTACAATGAAGAGATCGCAAGGATCCTGTCCAACATGGACACGATCAGCAGCACACTGGCCTCAGGCGAGGTGAAGCGCATGGTGGCCGACCTGAGCGAGAGCAGCCAGCGACTGAAAGGCATCATGGCCAAAGTGGACGCCGGTGAAGGCACCCTGGGCGCTCTGGTGAACAACGATTCCCTGTACCGCAACCTGGAAAGCGCCAGCCGTGAGCTCGACCTCCTGATGGAAGACCTGCGGCTCAATCCGAACAGATATGTCCAATTATCGTTGTTCGGTAAGAAGGACCGCCTTCCGAAGTTGAGCGACAGTGATGTGGACCGTATCAAGCGCTCCTTGGAGGAGGACAAGTCGATAAAATGAGTTTGGAAAGCATCCTCTTCATCGTACTGGCCCTTGGGGCCATCGCCTTCTTTACACGCAACGTTCGGCGTGTCATCAGGAACATAGGCTTGGGGCGCGATGAGGACCGCAGCGACCGACCGGCCGAACGTTTCGGTGTGATGGCGCGAGTGGCGCTCGGCCAAAGCAAGATGGTGGTGCGGCCGATCGCCGGTGCCATGCACATCCTGATCTACCTCGGTTTCGTGATCATCAACATCGAAGTGCTGGAGATCATCATCGATGGCATTTTCGGAACGCACCGCATCGGTTCTTTCCTGGGGCCCTTGTACGACCTGCTCATCGGCAGTTTCGAGATCCTTGCGGTGGGCGTCCTGTTGGCCTGTGTGGTATTCATTGCCCGTCGTGTGGTGCTGCAACTGCCCCGTTTCCACAAGCCGGAGATGAAGGGCTGGCCTTCGCGCGATGCCATGGTCATCCTGGTGGTGGAGATCGCGCTGATGGGCGCCTTCCTGAATATGAACGCGGCCGATCAAGTGCTTGCCGAGCGCGGCCACTACACCGAGGCGGGCAGCTACCCCGTGAGCACCATGTTGCGCCCCGTTTTCGCAGGGATGTCGGATGGCACCGTGCTGGCCTTCGAGCGTTTCTTCTGGTGGTTCCACATCATCGGCATCTTCGCTTTCCTCAACTACCTGCCCTACAGCAAGCACTTCCACATCATCCTCGCGTTCCCGACCACTTACTACAGCAAGCTGGCTCCGAAGACGGAGATCGCCAACATGGAGCGGGTGAGCGGTGAGGTCAAGAGCATGATCGACCCCTCCGTACCACCACCGGAACCTGCAGCGGCGCGCACCGTTGCCGGGATCGAAGTGCCGGACCGTTTTGGTGCCAAGGACGTTTTCGACCTCGGTTGGAAGAGCCTGCTGGATGCCTACAGCTGCACCGAATGTGGCCGTTGCACCAGCGAGTGCCCGGCCAACATCACCGGCAAACTGCTCAGTCCACGCAAGATCATGATGGACACCCGTGATCGCTTGGAAGAGGTGGGGGCGAACATCGATGCGAACGGTGGCACCTTCAAGGACGACGGTAAGAGCCTGCATAGCTTGATCACCGACGAGGAACTCTGGGCCTGCACCACATGCAATGCCTGCACCCAGGCCTGTCCGGTGAACATCGACCCGGTGAACATCATCGTGGAAATGCGCCGGTATCTCGTGATGGAGGAAAGCAATACGCGCCCTGCCCTCACCGGCATGTTCAACAACGTGGAGAACAACGGCGCTCCCTGGCCCTTTGCACAGAGCGATCGCATGAAATGGACGGAATCGTGATGAACACCACTCCCCACGTACCTACCATGGCGGAATTCGCCGCCAATGGCGAAGTGCCTGAAGTGCTTTTTTGGGTAGGCTGCGCCGGCAGTTTCGACGATCGCGCCCGCAAGATCACCAAGGCCTTTGTGCGCATCCTGAACGCCGCCAGGGTGAAGTATGCGGTGCTCGGCCAGGAAGAGACCTGCACCGGTGACCCAGCGCGGCGCGCAGGCAACGAGTTCCTCTTCCAGATGCAGGCCCTGCAGAACGTGACCACACTGAACGGTTACGGCGTCAAGCGTATCGTCACCGCCTGCCCGCACTGTTTCAATACGCTGAAGAACGAATATCCGGCGTTGGGCGGCGCTTACGAAGTGTTGCACCATACCCAGTTCATCAATGCCTTGCTCGCCGAGGGGCGCATCAAGGTGGAGGGCGGCAATTTCAAGGGCAAGCGGATCACCTTCCACGACCCTTGTTACCTGGGGCGTGGCAACAACGAATACGAAGCTCCCCGCGAAGTGCTCCTGAAGCTCGATGCCGCGCTCTTGGAAATGAAGCGGAGCAAACAGAACGGATTGTGCTGCGGTGCCGGTGGTGCCCAGATGTTCAAGGAGGCCGAACCCGGTGTTCGGGAGGTCAACATCGAACGCAGTGAAGAAGCCTTGGGAACCGGTGCTGCCATCATCGCTGCCGGCTGCCCCTTCTGCAACACCATGCTCACCGATGGCGTGAAGCACTTCAACAAGGAAGGGCAGGTGGTGGTGAAGGACGTGGCCGAATTGATCGCCGAGGCAGCGGACCTGTAAAGGCGAACGTCTTACGGCAAACGCGCGTACCAATGCTCATGGAAAGCACCGCACCTTCACCAGCATCCAGCAAGCGCCTGGGCGATATGCCTGCACACGCCCGTCTTTGGGTGTACAAGACACCGCGCGACCTGGGGCAGGCAGAACAGAAACTGGTGCGGGAACATGGTGCTGTATTCACGTCCTCTTGGGCCGCGCATGGTGCACCGTTGGATGCCTGTGTGGACGTGTTGTACGACCGCTTCGTAGTGATCGCTGTCGATGAAGCGCAAGCCCAGGCGAGCGGATGCAGCATCGACAAGAGCGTGGGTTTCATCAAGCAATTGGAGTATGACCTCAACCTCATGCTCACGGACCGTATGTTCATCGTGTATGAGCACGAGGGCCGACCACGCAGCGTGCGCTTGCAGGAGCTTCCCGACCTGCTGAAGAGCGGGACCATTACTCCGGACACCATCGTGTTCGATGATCTGGTGAGCACCGTTGGTGACCTGCGCGACCGTTTCCGGGTAGCGCTCAGGGCCACCTGGATGGAGCGCTACCTGTAGTTCCCGAAGATCTGCGACCGGTCCATCGGGCGTTCGTCCGAACGCCATTCGGAACCTTTCATGCGCAACTCGTCCGGTGGCACCTTGTCCATCGGGTAAAGCACGGCGTCCGGTCGGTCCATGAAGGTCACCGTGTTCACCCGGCCATCGGCCAGGCCAACGGCGATGCGGCTACAGTCGGCCCTGTTCATGCCCATCAGTTCTTCCTTGCCATCCTTCATCTCACGTGCGAAGTAGACCGTTCGCGCATTTCCCTCGGCCAGGATGCGGTGTAACTCCCCATCTCGGAAAAAGCCGGTCATGGTGGTTCCCGTTACCTGATCGAAACGGCTTGTGTCGGCCAAGGACATCAGGAATGCGTTCCGCTCTACATTCAGTTGGTGTGGTGCTCCGTTGCGCATCAGTATGCTGATGTGCTCACCGGTGATCTGGTCGTTCCCGCTCCAAAGCGCCGGACGGTCGAACATTTGGAGGAGGCTGTCGGCATCGCTGTACACGAGCGTGTCGCACACGCCCTGCATGTCGCTCTTGTAGAAACGTACGTTGCGGTACGCGGTAATAACTCGGCGCCCGGTGGGGGAGACCTTGGGGTCCGCGCTTTCATCCGGACGCGTGAACAACGTGTCGCCATGGAGGAAGAGCGAGTCACTGTCCATCAACAGGACAAGTTCGGCGTGTCCGGTGATCAGGGATCGCTCCTGGTCCTGGCTGTACCGGCCGTGATCGCCCCGCACGATCAGTTCGCCCGAAGTATCCGTCATGCTCACGTGGCCCCAAGCGAGTCCGATGCCCGTGTTCCGATCGTAGTGCAGGGTATCGCTCTCGAGCAAGCGGCCCTTGGTGCGTATGCTCGATCGCCGGGTGGAGCGTGCCTCCTCGCGCCGCGTGTCGTACGTGCCGCGTGAGGTCCTGATCTCCGTGCTGTCGGCTATCTGCCGGATGGTGGTGGGTCCGAAGAAGGAAGCAATGCCCGAAGCGGTGGCATAGTGCATGGTATCCGTGCTGATGGTGCGTTCAGGATGGTCCAAGCGCACATCGCGGCTGAAGTGGAGCGTTCGGCTATCGCTGAAGTAGGAGCCCGCTCTGCTGGACAGCACGTTGTTCTCCTTGCGGCTAATGATCGTGCCACCTTCGGTGTAGCGCGCACGCTTGTCCCGTAACTCGTAATCCAGCGATGGGGTGGTGAGTTCCATGTCCGGGTCCTGGAGCCTTACGTCGCCTTCGATGCGTGCCCGGCGCTCGACACCGTTGTACAGGAGCTTGTTCCCTTGGATGTGCAGGGTGTCGCCCTGCCGGATGTGGATGTTCCCGAACGCATCCACCCGCTGGTCCTGGTAGAGGTAGGCGCTGTCGCACTCCATGATCGCATCGGCGTGCTTGAAGCGTACGTTGCCCCGCAAGCGTTGGGCACCGGGAGCGAGCGCATTGTCGAAGGACCATTCGTCCGCGTTCAGGATCTCCACCCGCGTCCCTTCGCGCGTCGTGCCTGTCTGGGCCGCCATGGCGTTCAACAGCACGGTCGTCGTAAGGAGTAGGACAGTGCGCAGGGCCATGGTATCGGGGCGGGGCAAAGGGCGTACCACGGTCCCTGGGGCTCAGTTCAAGGATACGCCCGGCAGCTTGCGCATTTGCCTGTAGTGCTGGCTCAAGCGCTCCAGCAGCTGCCTGAAATGGCCTTCGGCCTCGGTCGTGGCAGCGCTCACTTCCTGGCCCTTGGCACGCAGCACCATGACGCCGTAGATGGCCGTGAAGCAGGTGGTGATCGGGCCATCGGCTTCTTCCCCGGCGGCATCCTGAAGCACCTTGATGTCCGGTTCGGCTTTCGCGAAGTGGGCGTCGTAGTCGGCGTCGTTGAGCACCTCCACCAAGGTGCGATGCAGGAACTCCAGTTCGTTCATCACTTCCTCCACCTCGCTCAGGTGGCCGCGTTCGGTGATCCCTTGGGCACGCATGCGCCGCACCACATCGGCATACCATGCGCGCACTTCGGCACGGGTCCGGTCGTCCCCTTCCATGGGCGCCACCAGCAGTTCCTCGATCACGGTCAGGTCGAACCGCTGTGCGCGCAGGAGGTCCTCCAGGTGCCACATGCTGATGACGTAGCCCGCGATGTTGTCCTGTTTCTTCTTCGAAAGCGGGTCCATGCTCACTTCTTCGGCGTGTTCTTGCTGGCGCGGTGGCGTTGGTTCAAGCCCGCTACGACCGCGTCGGTGATGTTCAGGTCCGTGTTGCCCACCCAGATCTGCCCGCCGCTCTGCACACTGAAGATATAGTCGAAGCCTGCGCCGGTGTTGTACTCCTTCAAGAAGTCCATGATCTCCGAAGAGATGCCCGAAAGCATTTCCACCTCCATCCGTGCCAGGCGCTCTTCGCTGCTCGCCTGCATACCCTGGATGCGTGTCATCAGGCCTTGGAGTTCCTGTTCATCGTTGGCGCGTTCGGTCTGTGTGCTGTAGGTCTGGTCCTTGGCCATCAACTCCTGGTAGCGTTTCTGGGCCTTGCCCATTTCGCTCTGCAGGTCGGCCTCCAACTTGCGGCCCTCGTTCCGGTACCGGGTCTCCTGCTCCTTCACCAGGTCGAACTGCGACCGTACGCTGTCCATGAAGAAGTAAGCGATGCGGGCATCCTTGAGGGCGGTGGAGTCGCGCACGATCATCGGCACCGGAGCGGAAGTGCCGGATCCATCCTCCACCACTTCGGCATCGGCGGCCGGAGTGCGAAGCAGGCTCCAGCCCAACACTGCGGAAAGCAGTACGTTCCACACGATCAGCAACAGGGCGGTATTCTTCGACATAAGGGCGGGTGTGCGTTGAGGCGTTCGTTTTCGGCGGGCAAAAGTACTTCAGTGCGCTTTGCCCGGCCGTTCACAGGCTTAGCAATTCCTTGAAGCGGGCGGCCTGGCGGCGCGAAACTTCCAATGATTCGCCCGTGCGCAACTTCACCATGAGCCCGTTGTTGAACCAAGGCTCGATGCGTTCCACCCAACGCAGGTTGATGATGTGCTTGCGGTTGGCTCGGAAGAAGACCAGCGGGTCCAGTTTTTCCTCCAGCTTGTTCAGGGAACGCAGCACCAACGGCTTCTGGTCGTTGAACCGGACCCTTACGTAGTTGCCTTCGCTTTCGAAATAGCGCACGTCCTTCAGGGTCACGAACCAGCATTTCTCGCCGTCCTTCAGGAAGATCTGGTCGTTCTCCAGCAGTGTCTCGCGCACTGGCCCGCCGCTTTCCGCATTTGCTTGCTGCAGTTTGTTCACTGCGGCATCGAGGCGTTCCGGGTCGATGGGCTTCAACAGGTAGTCCATCGCGTTCACTTCGAAGGCTTTCAGCGCATGCTCGTCGTAGGCGGTAACGAAGATCACCTGGGGTGCGTGGTCCAGGGCCTCCAGCAGTTCGAAACCGCTGCGGCCCGGCATGTTGATGTCCAGGAACAGCAGGTCCGGGCGCTTCTCGGCGATCATGGCCTCGGCCTCGTCCGCGTTGGTGGCTTCGCCCACGATCTCGATCTGTTCGTAGCGGGCCAGCAGGTTGGCCAGCTCTTTCCGTGCCAGTCGTTCGTCGTCTATGATGAGTGCCTTCATGGGTGTGTCGTTGTATTTGTGAGGGTGTTCCTACTGGGCGCTTTCGGGTGGCCGTTCGGTGTGTTCCAGCAGTGGAAGAACCACTTCGGTCACCACCATGCCGTCACGGTTGGTGATCTCCATGTGCGCCTTGCTGCCGTACAGGATCTCCAACCGCTTTCGCGTGTTCCGCAATCCGATGCCCGTGCCGTTCACCTTGCCGGGTTCGTAGTGTCCCGAGTTGCGTATGGTAAGCTGGATACTGTCCCCGGCACGCCGGGCTCCGATCACAAGGTCGCCACCGCCCGGTATGTTGGCAATGCCATGCCGAACAGCATTCTCCACCAGGGTCTGCAACAACATGGGAGGCACGGGTTGGCGCTCCAGGCCGGGCTCCAGGTCGAAGCGGACCCGCAGGCGCTCCTCGTAGCGCATGGCTTCCAAGCCGAGATAGGCTTTCACGATGTCGATCTCTTCGCCCAAGGGCACCACCTTGCGTTTCACGGTGGCCATGGCGTTGCGCAGGATGGCGCTGAGCTGGGTGATGGCGCGTTTGGCCTGTTCGGGGTCCTCGTCCACCAACGCACGAATGCCGTTGAGCGCATTGAACATGAAGTGCGGGTTCATCTGGGCGCGCAGGTTGCCCAGTTGGTTCTCCCGGTTGGCTGTCTCCAAGCGCAGGTTGCGGATCTCTTCCCGGCGGTTGCGCACGAACAGGCCGTACCCGAAATAGGCCATGGCCCAAAGGAGCAATAGCACGGTCCAGTTGAGCACCCGCCCGAAGAGGTCCAATGCCGGCCGTTGCAACATGGGTGAAAAGGTGCGGAAGAACAGGTCGTGCACCGTGCCTTCCAGCAGGAAGGCGAGGGTGCCCAGGAGCAATGCGGCCAGGGCGATGCGCGGCAACACATGCCCGATGGCGCGCTCCAGCCAGTGCAGACGCAGGATGGCGAAGCGGAATAAATGGCTGACCGCCACACCGGTGATGAACACGAGCATCATCACCATCACCACATCGGTGCTGAGGGTGCCGTTGAGGTAGTTCCAAAGCACGAACAGGCCCACGAAGGTGGCCCAGCCCACCAGTTGGGATCCCCAATACAACAGCCGGGTGCTGCGTTTGGAGGGAAGCATGGTGTATCGGCTTGACATCGTTCGTGGTGTACGATGGCTAAGGTATCGGCTGGTACCCGCATAGCCTCGCGGATCACATGAGCGGCGGGCTGCGCAGGACGGGCGGGTTGGGACCGCAGTACCTTGCGCCAATTGCCATGAACTACCTCGGCCACCTGTTCCTTTCCGGCAACGAGCCCCTGGTGATCGTAGGCAACTTCATGGCCGATGCGGTCAAGGGCAGCGACCTGTCCCGCTTCGACCCGGATCTGGTATGCGGGATAAGGCTGCACAGGGCCATCGACAGTTTTACGGACGACCACCCTTTGCAGCGTGCCGGTCGGGCCAGGCTGCGCCCGCACGCCGGGCGCTATTCCGGGGTGGTCATGGACCTGTTCTACGATCATTTATTGGCCAGCACGTGGTCCCGATGGCACACGGAACCCTTGCCGCGGTTCGCCCAACGGATGTACGGTTTGTTGAACGAGCATACCCATCATCTGCCACCGCGGACACAAGCCATGATGCCGTACATGGTGCAGCATGATTGGCTTACCTCCTACGCCAGGATCGGCGGTCTGGAGCGAGCGCTGAACGGATTGGCACGCCGTGTGCCGGCAGGGGAGCCCATGATGGGGGGCGAAACGGTGCTGCTTCGTTACTTCGACGACTACCTCGCCGAGTTCGAAGCCTTCCTACCCGAGATCCAGCGTGCCGTGCAAGACGTCCGATGAAAGCGGTCCAATACTTTTTGTTCGCGGTATATGCAGGCCTTCTCCTGCTGGTGGCTTCTGTGGCCCTGCGGGGAACTGTGCTGCCCGCGGAGCCCGAATTGCCACCCTGGCACAAGCCCCTTGTAGCGCGCGACCTGGAAACCATCCTGGCCGATACGCTCCGCATCCTGGTGCTGCGCGATCCCTTGTCGTGGGAGGAGCGGCCCCAGGGCGTATCAGGGCTCGAATACGACCTGATGGAGCGCTTCGCGAAGGTCTTGGACGTGCCCTTTCGCGTGGTGCCGGTGGACCATCCCGACAGCATGCTGTGGGCCCTGCAATATGGACGAGGTGACCTGATCGCGGCGCAGGCCACGCCCCGGCGCGACCGGCGCAAATGGGTGTCCTACAGCAAGCCGTACCGCATGGTGAGGCCGGTGCTGGCCACACTGCGTGCCGACCCGCAGTACACGAAGGATCGCTCCAAGGCCAGTGTGGGCATGGCCGTGGATACGGCCGAAGTAAGCCTCTGGTCGCCCTTTGCCGATCCGGCCTACCCGTGGGAACGGCGCAATGGAAAGCCCATGCCGCTGCACCTCGATCCGTTGATCACCCCGGAGGACCTTTTGATGGAAGTGGTGATCGGAAGGCACAGTGCCACGGTGATCACCGATGCTCGCGCACAGTACGAGGCAGGTCGCTTCCCGGTCCTCGAATTCAGCGCAGCCATCGGGCCCGAACAGCCTTTGTGCTTCGTGGTGCGGCGCAATTCGCCGGAGCTGCTGAAGCGCCTGGACCGTTGGCTGGAGGACCCTGGGACACAGGCGAAGCGCAACGCGATCGTCAAGACCTATGCTTCACTCTTGCCCAAGGCCGGACCCTTGCGTACCAAACGCAGCATTCCGGTGCATGGCGGCGACAGCATTTCGCCATACGACACGTGGTTCAAGGAACACGCGGGGCAGCTGCCCTGGGACTGGGAGTTGCTTGCTGCCATGGCCTTCAAGGAATCGCGCTTCGACAGTACGGTAACATCCAGCCAAGGGGCACAAGGCATCATGCAGATCATGCCGCGCACGGCCGAGCGCCTGGGCCTTGGCCCGGAAGACGACATGGGCGACCACATCGAGGCGGCGGTGCGCTACCTGAACAAGTTGGACACGCTTTGGATGCGCGCAGTACCAGACAGGGACCAACGACTGTACTTCGTGCTCGCTTCCTACAACTCGGGTCCGGGCCATGTCATCGATGCACAGCGCCTGGCCGGCATCCTGGGCTTGGACCCCGACCGATGGGAGCACAACGTGGAACGGGCGATGCTGCTGCTGGCCAAGCCCCGCTACTACATGCTGCCGCAGATGAAGAACGGCTTCTGCAACGGCCGCCAGGTGTTCCACTACGTGCGCGAGGTGGTGGGCATGTACCGTCAACTCAAGGGTAGGCCGCGCGCTGCCAGCAGGCCTGAGAGCAGCTCCATGCCTGGCAAGGGCGGCGAATAGTTGCGGTCGCTGTACACGGTGGCAAGCACTTTCAGGTGTGTTGCGCCGGCGGCTTGTCCCCAAGCCTCCAGGAGCACGTTCCCATAGCGTTGGTCCATGATCGTGGCGCCTACCTGTGGTGCCATCAGCGGTTTCAGGTAGTGCCGCTCGCGGTGTTCGCCGCTGGGGCTTATGCGTTGGTCGCTCAGCTGCGTGCGGTAGCCCAGTTCAAGCACACGGTCGCGGAACAGATCGAGCAAATGGTGCAAGCTGCCATTGGGCCAATGCCCGGGGCGTTGGAACTGGATGCCGGTGGCCTTGGGGTCCTGCAACAGGTGGAAGCCTTCGGTATCCCCGGTCCGCAATTCGCGGTCCAGAAGTTCGTTCAGTTCGGCCAATTGCCCGGCCAATCCGCCCGAATGCAACAGGCGATGGTGGGTCGCGGCGAAGGCGGTACTTCGCATCAAGGGGCCGTGGTGCAGGTGGCCGCTGCGCTGCACGGCGTCACCGAAGAGCGATTCCCGAAGCTTGTCCAACCAGTCCATGTGCCGAAGTAACGCATGGGGGATCCATTCGGGTCGTTCACGCACTGGTCCGGGTCGCCCTTTCAAGCGCGGGCGCTATTTGCGTTCGTTGTCCATCGTTAAAATTGAAGGTCGGTTGCGTTACTTTCGATCCTCTTCCGAACAGCCCCCATGAGGACCCCCTTCATACCGCTTGCCCTGCTCGCACTGGTAACATCCCCGTTGTTGGCCCAGGAGGGTACCGGACTCCCGCACGTCCTTGCGCCGCATGAGCAGGAACTTATTCCCGCCTACCGCGATTCTCGCTCCGGAGTTTCCCGTGGCATTGCCACCCCGCCCGCCTTGCCGGTGCGCACCATGGCCGAATGGGAGGAAGTGCAAAGCCTGGTCGTCACCTGGACCAGCTACACCGGGATCCTGAAGCAGATCGTGCGGTATGCCAAGGAGGAGTGCGAAGTGATCATCGTGTGTAGCAATGCCACCACGGTGGGCAACTACCTGATGAACACCCAGTACGGTGGGCCGCTGGACGATCTGGACAACATCACCTTCCTGGTGCAGCCCTTCAACAGCATCTGGGTGCGCGATTTCGGCCCCGAAGTAGTCTATGCGAACGAAGTGGACTCGCTGTACCTGCTGGACTGGATCTACAACCGTCCACGTCCATCGGACGATGCACTGAGCGATGCGTTGGGCGCAGCCAAAGGCATTCCGGTGTACAGCACAACGCAAGCGCCGTACGACCTGGTGCACACCGGCGGCAACTTCATGGCCGATGGTGCGGGCACGGCATTCTCCTCGCGCTTGGTGCTTGAAGAGAACGGACCCGATGGGGAATACAACCAGACGGTGCGTACCGAGGCGCAAGTGGACGTGATCATGGAGCAGTTCATGGGCATA
>JBIIYD010000048.1:0-13805 GCA_044347005.1 Flavobacteriales bacterium
ATCGACCACCTTGAAGATGTAAGGGTAAACGCCCTGTTGTGAATCCACGCCTTTGCTCTTGCCATCCCATGGGGCATCCATGTCCTTCGACGAATGGATCATTTCGCCCCAACGGTCGAAGATGAACATTTCCCATTCCGCGACCCCTGAACCATAACCGAGGAACACATCGTTCACCCCATCCCCATCGGGAGTGAAGGCATTGGGTATGTAGAACCGGAAGTCGTCACGAACACTGACCGTGATGGTGAACGTGCTGGTGCATCCGTTCGCCGTAGTGACGGTCTGGGTAATGATGTATCGACCTGCGCCGGGGTAGGTGTGTTCCCCGCTCGGTTCGGTGGTGACCGTGCCATCCCCCCAGTCGTAACTCCATTCCACCACCGAGCTTCCGGCACCGTTCAGGACCACGAAGTTGGGTTCGGCCACCGGAGCGGTGAGCGGGGTAACGGTGAATCCGGCAGGTGGAAGGGCCTGTACCAGCAACACGGTGGTCACGATGCTGTCGCATCCCAAAGCGCTCGGGTAGGTGTCCACGTAGCTACCCGAAACGGTTTGTGCGGCGCCACCGACGAACAGCGACTCGCCGTTGCAAATGGTATCCGACACTTGTGTCAGGATGGGCAGTGGAACGATCGTGGCTTGATCGGTGGTCTCGCAACCAAGGGCATCACGAACGACCACGTCGTAGGTGCCGACCGGCAATCCCCCGAAGGTTGCAAAGGGCTGGAAGGTACCGCCATTGTCGATGCTGTAGTCGTAGGGGGCGGTTCCTCCCGTTGCCACCACCACCAAGCCGCCTTCGGACGTGCCACAGGCCGGAGAGGTGATGTTGATGGATTGCACCGCCGGTGCATTCGGGTTCGACAAGATCGTGGGTTGGTCGATCTCGCAACCACCGGCATCGCGCACCACCACGTCGTAGTTGCCTGCGGAAAGGCCGGTGAACACACCACTGGCCTGGAACGTGGCACCTCCGTCGATGCTGTACTCAAGGGCCCCGGAACCTCCGGATGCCACGATGCTGATCTCACCATCGCCACCGACGCAGGTCGGAGCCACGGTGTTCACGGCGTCGATCGCCGGGCCGGCTTCGCTCAACAAGGGCACGGAAGCAGTGGCTGCGCAACCGTTGGAATCGCGCACCACCACGCTATAAGTGCCGGCTGGCAGGCCCGGGAACGCACCGGTCGCTTGGAAGGTGGTGCCACCATCAACGCTGTACTCCAGCACACCGACACCACCTTGGGCGGTTATATCGATGGAGCCATCGCTCAGGCCACAGCCGGGAGCCACGGTGTTCGTAGCCGATATGGTCGGTGCGGCCGCACTGCTCAAGGATACTACGGAGGCTGCGGTGCAACTGTTGGCATCGCTCACCACCACATCGTAGCTGCCCACGGGCAGCCCTGCGAACACACCCGAAGCCTGGAACGTGAGCCCACCATCGATGCTGTATTCCAACGGGGCCACCCCGCCGTTGGCGTTCACGGTGATGCCACCGTCGCTGGCCCCGCAGGTCGGGTCCACCAAGGTGGTGGAAACAATGTCGGGTCCTGCTGCCGACGTGAGCACATAGGTCGCGGTACTGGTACAGCCAGTGGCGATGTTGGACACCGTTACGTCATAGGTGCCGGCGGCAAGCTCGCTGATGGAAGCCGTGGAACCGGTCGGGGTCCATACGAAGTTGAAGTTCGCATTACCCCCGGTGACCTGCAAGCTGATACTGCCGTTGCTGGCGCCACAGGTGGGCTGGACCAGGGTGGGTGCGATCACCGGCAATGCCGACACGGTAACCGTGACGGTCGCTGTGCTGGAACAGGAATTCGTGGTGCCCGTTACCGTATAGGTGGTGGTCGCGGCCGGGTCGGCCAACACGCTCGCTCCGGATGTGGCGCTCAATCCCGTCGCTGGGCTCCAGGTGTAGGTCGTGGCCCCGGTCGCGGTCAGGGTGGTGCTGGCTCCGGCACAAATGCCCAAATCGGCTCCGGCGCTCACCGAGCCCGGCGCAACAATGGTGACCTGGACCGGAAGTACCGTGAAGCAGGTGGGGTTATTGGCGATCTGTACCCTTACGTAATAGGTGCCCGAGGTGCTCACCACCGAACTCGGCAAGGCCGGAGCTCCCGTGTTCGCTGAAGTCGCATCAGCGTGATAGCTCACGGTATTCGTACCCACGCCGCTCACCGTTGAAGTAAGGTCCACCGTTGCAGGTGCGCACACCGCAGCGGGAGGGGTAATGGTGAAGACCGGCGGTATACAATTCGGGTCGCAAGGGTTCACCGTGATGTTCGTGGAGATGATGCAACCGCCCGGGGTACTTCCGGAAACCGTATACACCGTGGCAACGGTAGGGGTTACGGATACCGAGGAACCGGAGGTTTGGTTGATGTTCGTGGGGGGCGTCCATGTGTAGAGTCCAGCGCCGCTGGCTGTCAGCGGAATGGAACCGTTCACGCATGCTCCTTGCACCACGGATACCGGCACGGAGGGGGCCACGTTGACCAACACCGTATCCGTGAGGTCCCCGTTGCATTCCGGGATCAAGGCATCCGTTGCATAGACGATGTATTCGAAGGTGCCGGCCGAGGTGGGGGTGGCGATAACGGTTTCTCCCACGGTCGTGTTGAGGCCCGGACCGGTCCACGAAACAGGACCTGTGCCATTGCCCACCACGTTCAAAGAGACGCTTTGGCCGAGGCATATCGAGCGGTCCGGTCCAGCACTCACATCGATGACCACCCCGGATACGGCATTGATCTGATAGGTGCAGTCGTCCCCTGCAAAGCCGTCCACCATCATGTAGTACTCCACGCCGGGCACCAGGTTGTTGCCAACGAATTCATTGGTGCCCGGGGCCATCGGGCTTTGGCAGCCGTAGTCCACGATAGCCGGCGACCCACAGGTTATTCCACTGGGGTCGGCGAACATCATGATCTGGATGCCTTCGTCGCAAGCGGATGAAGAACCACTCACGATCACCTCCAATTCGACCGAGCTGGCACCTGCGATGAAACTCACGAACGAGTTGTTCTCGATACTTCCGCAGAACAAACCAGGGGGATCGAACAAGCCTCCACCTCCACCCAGTGCATCCCAAAAGTCGGCTGTGTAGCCCGAAGTACTGCCGCAATAACCATCGAAGGTGCATATCGGCGAGGACGAATCACAGGTGTTGCCGGCCGGTGGCGTCGTCCCACAGTCGTACGTGATGGTGCCGGGTCCGCCGATCACGATCACTTCCGGTTGCTGCGCACAGATCCCGAAGGTGCCTTGTTGGCTCGGGTCCGATCCGATGCCCAGGAATCCAGCTTCGTAGAAGTCCCAGACCCTCAGGAACAGCAAACTGCCCGGTGTAAGGCCCGTCAATTCCAAGCGGGGCATATTGCCGTTTCCCGACGCATCCGCATCACAGGCGATCAAGGTGAAAGGGCCTGCACAGGTGCTGGCGGTGTAGGCCGCCATGCTCGTATTGTTCAGGGATCCGGCACTTTGATCGATGTTCAGTGTGCCCGATGGTGGCACTTGCACCACGAACCAGACATCCTGCGCCTGGTTGTTGTTGTACCCTCCACAACCCGGGTTGGGGATCCCGTTGGTGTTGTTCGTGGCACCCGTGTTGTTGAACTGCTGGTAGTTGCAAGCCGAGCTGAACGATAGGGGGATGGCTTGGCAAGGTTCGTTGTTGAACGGCTGTGCGAAGGCGACCATCGAAAAGGCCAGCGATAGCACGCAGAGGGCGTAGCGTATTTTCATCATGGTCCGGTCGCTGGTCATTTCAAGAAGTAATTCCTGGCCTGGCGCGCCCTTTCCAGCGACGTGCCGTACTGCGCCAGCACATCATTGTAGGTCGTATGGTTGGCCACGTTCCCATCGGTCAGTACCAGGAGCAGTACTTCCGACCCCTCCCGTACGATCGTGGCGGAGATCACATCGGTGAACATGCCGCTTACCGTGCTCGTAAGGTCTTCGGCGCTGGACCAGCCCGTTTCACTGGTCAACCGGAAGGCATATTGGATCGAAACCCCATCGTATTTAGGCAGGCCGTTGGCCTTGTTGTATACGATCCTTCGTTCCGCATCCACGAAGGTGGGGAGCGAAGCATCCGCCGTTTGGGCCATCGCCGTGGTCCCCAAGCAGAGGAGCCCGACGATGAGGTGAACTGTAATGGTACGCATGTGGGGCAGGTACTTGGGGAATTCAAAGTATGGAGTGCAATATCCTTCGACCGTTGCAGCAACACACTCGTCCGGGCTTTGGTTTGAAGGACAGTGTTCCATGCGCCGAAATCAACGCTTTCTTTCAAGCCCAATGAGTTCGAACTCGACGGTATGGTGACGGGATCCAACCCTTGCTCGTTGCCCGTGATGTTCAATATCCGCATTGAGGGACCCTCGAAGAATTTCGTCCGGGTAATGTGAAATGACCAGGGACCCGATACCGCGATATCCTTCGAAATCGTTGTGAAGACGGACAACGGCCCATGGGTTGCTTCCGTCCAGCCCACCAAGGCCGATCGGCACCCTGCATAGGGCCTGAAGGGGCTGCTCGTCCGGCTGTTCAGAGCCATCGTGTAAGCCGATCAACGGGTGGTAGCATGGGCATCGTTCCTTGGAAGGCCAAGGTACGCGATCCGGAAAAGCCTGTCCTCGCCTTATTTGGAAAGAAACCAACGATCCGATCAACGGAACAGGGTAACGTGCCCCTGGAACTCATGGCGTTCATTGCTGATGGCATCCTGCAAATCGGCCCTGAAGACGTACACGCCGTTCGGGGCTGCCAGGCCACCTACCGTACCATCCCAGCCGGCGGATCGGTCCTTGGTGTTCAACAATTCGTTGCCCCAGCGGTCGAAGATGATCAGGTTGTACGTCTCCGCTTCGATTGCATTTCCCAGTGGCTGGAAGATGTCGTTGATGCCATCGCCGTTCGGGGTAAAGGCGTTGGGCACGAAGTAGGTGTGGTCCTCGGGTTTCAGGAATGCCACGATGGTGTCGGTGGTCAGGAACCTGGCCGATAAGGCGATCAACGTGCTGTCCTCGTCATCGGTTTGCGCATTCTTCACCTGCCAGTAGAGGAATTCGTGGTATTCCGCCGGGAATGCCTCGAACGGTACCGATACGTTGTCCGGAACGGTCAACAGCACCGGGAATTGGGTGTACAACTGCCCATCGAGCACGATGGTGGCCCCGTTGCGCGGGAAAACGTCCAGGAGCACCTCGTGCCGCGTGGGTGGAACGAAGTGTGCCACGATGCTGTCCGCAGCCAGAATGTCGACCGTTACCAGGGAGTCGGTGGTGGTGGGCAATAGCGTGTTGGTGCTGAATACCTCCCAATGGCTGAACACCCAGCCCGGCTCGGGCAAGGGAGCAAGCTCCGTGGCTATGCCACCGTAGTACATGCCGGCGAAGGGGTAGGTGTCCGGCGTTACGGAGTTGATGCGGATGTGCCCGGACAAGGGTGGGTCCACGTTGAAAACGACATCGTATGGGCCTTCCAGGTCATAGCAGTCCACAAGCCCGCCCTGGATGGCCGTGCACCGTGTTTCGATGAAGGTGCGCATGGCCTGCACGTTGGCCTGCCACTCGCCCACCGAGCCGCCCCATCGGGTCGTGTGCCGCTGCATTTCCGGTTCGATCAGCGCTACGAGGCTGTCCAGGAAGGGCAACATGTTGTCGCAGCTGAATACCGTGTTGCCCAGGTCGATATAGCGGTTCACATAGTAATCGTATACGCTCTCGTTCTCGTCGAGGAGTTTTTGGAGGATGTTCGTATGGCCCTGTCCGCCGGGGTCGGGCAGGCTTTCCGCATTGCAGGGGTCGGCTTGCGGGCTCTCGTCCGGGATGCTGGTGAAGTTCACATAGTGGCCGAAGCAGGCATCCATGTCCCACAGTGTGTAGCGCCACCGCCGTCCATCGCCGGCAGGGTCCAGGCCCCGCCACCAGCCTGTGTTCCAGTTCAACCAATCCTTGGAAACGATGTAGCTGTTCAGCACGAAATAGTCCACCAGGCTTTGCCAGTTGAGCAGGCCTTCCACGTAAGCGAAATTCCCGGCATCGCCCATGTCGTTGGCGTTGATGAAGCCCTGCAAGGTGTTCCATTCGTCCAGCGCGAAGCCCTGGCCGTATTCCTCCCAGGTGCCTCCCCAGGTCTTCAAGTAGTATAGGTCTTCCCGGTCCTGGTCGTAGTAGTACGATGTGAAGTCGTGGTCGTCGACCTTTTCGCGCACTTCATACACCCCCCAATACTGGCCGTTGAGGTAGAGCACGCAAGGCTCGTAGGTCCGTTCGTCCAGTTTCAGGTCGCCTTCGTGGCTCAAGGCCTGCACGAAGGCATCGCGGATGTGGGCGCCACCGTTCTCGAAGGGGTAGTTGTCGCTGGCGGCCGCCTTCAGGATCAAACGTTGGAAGTGTTCCCTGTTCTTGGTGCGGAAAACCTTGAAGCGCATCGCATCGTTCGCCCCGAATTCATCGCGCGCCACGTAGTCGATGCCCCGTTGGTCATAGGCCCATGAATCGTTGCCGTGCTTGTTGAAATCGCCTTCCGCTTCACCGCGGAAAAGACCGTCATCGCCGAAGTATTCCAAACTGCCCGTCGGTTCGATCTGGTTTCCGTTCAACAGGTCCGCGACCTCGTCGCCGCAGATGGATACCACCGGCACGCCATGGCCCGCGTTGATGAGGTAGGTGTTGGTTTCCACGAAGCTGGGCGGAATGCCTGCCGCGGTGGGGAAACAGGCAGCGCGCAGCACGGTGGTGGCGTTCACCGCTACGGGGGCCGAGTACAGGGCCGAGCCCGGGCCCGGCGTGCTGCCGTCCACGGTGTACCGGATCTCGGTACCCGGGTCGGGGCTGGTCATGCTTACGGCAATGCCCCCGGCGAAATTGCCGGCAGGTGGGTCCAACACCGGCTTCGAAGCATAGTAGGGTAGCGGTGCGGTATTCGGGGCACCGGGTGTAGGCGTCGTGAACAGGTTCCAGGTGGCAGCGCCATCACTGGTTCGGCCCCAGCTGTGGTCGGCCTGGGTGCGCTGCTCCAATTGGAAGTTGCTCACAATGGCAGCGGAAGGGTCCGACAGTACGGCCCGCTCTTCATCCGTTTGGTTGAGCTTGAAACCCGTGTGGTGTTCGTTGCCGATGGTGGTGTTGCGGCCGTCGCAAAAGACCACCAGATGACCGTTCGCGGGAATGGTGGCCCCTGCCGGGAATTGCCACTTGGTGTTGTTGTTCTGGCTGTCGCTCAGGTACCAGCCCGTAAGGTCCACCGGGTTGGCGGTACTGTTGAACAGTTCGATCCAGTCCTCGAATTGGCCGGAGTTGTCCGGGTAGGACGACCAATTGGAAGCGCTCACCTCGTTCACCAGCACCTGGCCGCTGGCTGCCACGGGAAAGCCGACAAGGCAGAGGAGGATGAGGCGTGCCGAAGCGAGGGTCGAATGAATGTGCATGTGACCGATCAGGATCCGAACGTGTGAAAGTAGTCCCTGCGAATGGGCGGGCCAACGTTCCGGCCCATGTTCAGGCTGACGTATTTCCCACTGGATCGGGTGCCTGTGTCGGTCGATCCCACCTTGGGCGGGGCAAGGGCGGCTTCGGAAATAGGCGGCTATCCGCCGAGTCCCTTGCAGTAATGGACCTTGTGGCCACATCGCCGGAAGGCCATGGCATTGGACGGCAAGGCGTGTGAATGGGATGGCTGTCCGGGGAATTCGATGGTGAAGACCATCGTACGAACGCAGCGGATCTTCGATCCTGTTCGCAGGGTTGTCATCCCTGCACGGCCGACCGTGGCCGGAAGGCGATCGGTCGGCGGAGCGATCCGCCGAAAAAGGAACGGCGACCGTTCGGCCGCCGTTCCTTGCATGCTGGCTTCAGTTCCGCTTAGGCTGCCTTGGCCTTTGCCTTGTAGCCGCTTCCGATGTGCTGGTCCAGGAATTTCTCCATGGCATCGTAGAATTCGAAGCGGTTCTCCTCGTTCCGGAAACCATGTCCTTCATTGTCCTTCACCAGGTACTGCACCTCCACACCACGCTCCTTCAAGGCTTTTACCACCTGGTCGCTTTCGTCCTTGTTCACCCTGGGGTCGGTGGCGCCTTGGGCAATGAACAAGGGGCACTGGATCTTGTCCACGTGGTACACCGGTGATGCGGCGCGCATCAGCAGGCTGTCCTGTTTCGGATCGCCCACCATTTCGTACATCATCTTCTTGAACGGCTCCCAGTACGGAGGTACGGTGTTCATGAAGGTGAACAGGTTGCTTACGCCCACATAGTCGACGGCGCAGGCGTAGAGTTCGGGCGTGAAGGTGATGCCGGCCAGCGTGGCGTACCCTCCGTAGCTGCCGCCGTAGATGGCGATGCGTTCGGGGTCGGCGATGCCTTCGCTCTTGAGCCATTCCACGCCATCGGTGATATCGTCCTGCATGGTCCTGCCCCATTGTTTGAAGCTCTTGGTCCAGAACTCACGGCCGTAACCCGTGCTCCCGCGGAAGTTTATCTGAAGCACGGCGTAGCCACGGTTGGCCAGCAACTGGGCCTCCGGGTTGAAGCCCCAGCCATCGCGTGCCCACGGGCCACCGTGCGGGTTGATCACCACCGGAAGGTTCTTCGCCTCGCGTCCCTTGGGCAGCGTCAGGTAGCCGTGGATGGTCAAGCCATCGCGGCTGGTGTACTGGATGGGTTTCATTTCGGCCATTTGCGCTTCATCGATCCAGGGACGCAAGGAGGCGATCTCCTCCAATTTGTCGGCGGTGGCATCATAGAAGTAGTACTTGCCGGGTTGGCGGTCGCTGCCGGCCCAAACCATGAACATGGTCTCTTCATCGTTCTCGCCGTAGATCCAGAAGTCGTATCCCTCGAATTTTGGGCCCAGCTTGGCGTACAAGGCCTTGGTCTGCTCATCGAGGATGTTGCGCTCCTCCTTCCAGCCCGTCCAGGTGGTCATCGTCAGCACTTTGCGCTTTTGGCTGAATTCCAGGCCACCCATGTCGAAGTCGGGGTTGCTGTCGATCACCCGGGTTTCTTCACCGCTGGTCATGTCGTATTCCACGATGGCCACTTTATCGCGTCCGTTCAGGTTGCTGGCGGCATAGAGGTTCTTGTTGTCGAAGGTGAAGAACAAGGGGTTGAAGCTGTCGCGGTAGCCGGTGCGCTTGAACTCCGTGAACGGGGCTTTCTCCGTGGCACGGTGGTAGAGCACGTTGTCGGTGCCTTCGGTCTTCGTGGCGATGCGGATCAGGCCGGTATGGTCCGTGATCCATCCTTCGAAGTTCTCCTTGTTGTCGTACAGCACCTTGGCCTCGCCGGTGACCACGTCCACCAGGTACGGGTCGAAGACCTGCGGATTACGCTGGTTCATTTGCACGATGATCCGCTGCTCCATGCCGGGGATGTTGTGGAGGTCGTCCAAGGTGCCGGCGCGAACACCCTGCTGGGGCGTAAGCGCTTTTACATCGCTGCCATCGATGCTGGCGCTGAAGACGATGAAGTTCTCATCGCCATTGATGTCGCGGCTGTAGATGATGCGGTCGCCTTTCCAGAAATACCCACCCACGTCGCGAACGGTGTCGCGTGTTACCTGTACGGCTTCACCGCCACCCACCGGCTGCACGAAGATGTTCATGCGGCTGTTCCAAGGAGCGCGGTAGCTGATGTACCGTCCGTCGGGACTGATGCGGAAACTGGCCTTCTCCGGGTTCTTGAAGAAGTCCTTCATCGCGATGGTCGGGGGCGGGGCCTCGGCCATGGGCGGTGGGGCACTGTCGCCGCACGCTGCGAACAGCAGTGCGAAGGACGCTACGAGGGGCAGGTGTCTGTGTTTGCGGGAAGCACGGTCCATGTTCATGGTGGGTCGGTTGATGGTACAAAGCTGATCGCTCTTCCGATCCCGCGCGCGTCCGATCCATGAACGGCATTAGAACGGGACGGGCCGTTCACCGGCTATCGTTTCCGGTAGCGGACCACCCGGACCTTGTGCGATGCCTGCACGCTGTCAACGGCCGAGTATGCGCTGCGCACCTGCCTCACAACGTCCTGTCCGGCCTCGTCCGGCGGGTCGGCGTTCACCAGAAGAAGGGTGGGGCAATCGGGGCTGCCCGGTTCCAGTTCGTGGCTGTGCAAGAGGCTCGGCGGTTCGGTGACGAAACGTTCATGGTCCTGCGCGAAGCGGTACGTGAGCCTGTACCAGGCCGGCACCACCAACACCGGTGCGCAGGGTTCCACGGTACGCCATTCCTCGATGCGCTCCACCACCACCTCGGGCCGGTGTGCACTGCGCTCCCAGGGCTTGAAGGTGAGTGCAGCGCCCAGGGTGAGGAACACCGCGACGATGGGACCGGTGATACCCGGTGACCGCGAAACCGAGACCCCGGCAAGCAGGAACCAGCCCGGCGAGGCGAAGAGCAGGTAACGGTCCAGGTACACAGGCACTGCCTGCGATACCAGGTAAAGCCCCAGCAAGGGTACGAAGGTCCAGATCGTACCCAGGCCCAGCGCAAGCCCCTTCACGCGGTCGCGGACCAGGGTGAAGAGTATGAGGGCCAGGATGACCACCGCGAGCACCGGCGCATTGCTCCAGCGCCAGAGCATGTTGTAGACCTCTTCCAACTGTGGAGTGCTGAGCCAGGTGCCTTGCGCTATGCTGGTCCCCGCGCGTTGGATGATGATCCCTGCATAAGGAACGTAGGCCAGTACCGTGAGCATTGCGATGAGCGACCACCTGCGCCAGTGCGCACGGATGTCGTCCACGAACAGCACGCACAGGGCTTCCACACCCACCACCAGCCAACCGAAGAAATGGGTGTACACCAGCAGCACGTTCATCAGCAGCAGCCAGAACATTGCGCGTGGTTTGCCGTCCGCGAGGCGCACCAGTTGCCACAGGGCCGCAATGGTGAGCAGGGTGAACAAGCTGTAGGCCCGCAGTTCATGGGCGAAGCCGTAGTGATGTCCGTTGAACGTGAACAGGAGACCCGCCACCACGGCCGCCCTTGTGCCGCCTGACCGATGAGCCAGCAGGTAAAGGGGCACAACGGCCGCAGCGCTGAACAGGGCCGAGGGTACACGGAGCCAGGCCGGGTCCATGGGCGTTACCGCCAACCAGCCGCGCACGATGAGGAAATGGAGCGGTGGGTTGTTCTCGCTGCCGAGCATGGCCAGGAATTCGGCGAAAGGACGAACGGCCCAGTACAGCGTGAACGGTTCGTCGTGCGCCAAGGGGTTACGCCCCGTCCAAAGCAGCTTCAGCACCAACCCCGTGATGAACAGGATGGCCAACAGGTAGCGGTCTCGGCGGAGCAGGGGAGTGGTCAAGGGGTCGTAGGATGGATCGACGTCGATCGCGGTTATGCCGCCCGGGCAGGGCAAGTATACCGGTAGACCTGCGTCCCGAGGAGGTCCGGAGTGCCGGAGTGCCGCGTTTACACGGGCCGGTGCATCAGGTAGTGCCCACCGATCCCGGGAATGTCGAATTCCGGACCTTCCTTCACGAACCCGAGGGCCTCATAGAACGGCACCGCCTTGATCCGGGCATTGCACCAAAGCCGGTCGGCATGCTGGGCCTTCAGGTGCTCCAAGGCGAACCGCAGCAGCCGGGTGCCGGCACCCTGTCCCTGGAAGTCGGGATGTGTTGCCATTCCACGGAGCCGGAATTGTTTCCAGCCCTTCAGGTCCGGGTGCTTCTCCGGGTAGAAGGAGCCCACCGATACACGGTGTTCGCCGAGTTGGGCGGCCAGGTGGAAGCTGCCCTCGAGCCGGTCGTTCGCCCACACGCAGTCTTCGACCACGCCACCCGGCCGCAGCACCAGCAGCCTCAGGGGGTAGGTCTCCTCGGTACGGATGAAACGGATGCGCATGGCGAAGGCAAATTAAGGGCGGGACTTCGAGTGCTCCAAGTGCGCCGGTCACCGAACCAGGGAACGACGCACCTCGGTGGCCAGGCGCTCCGCGTCGTTGCGTGCTGCGTGCAAGGCATCGTTGCAGTCCGGCCCGCTGGGGAGCCTCCCGGCGATGTGCACGACCTCGGTCCCTACCAGCACCACCACACGCTCGCGGCTACCACAACCGTCGAACCGGCTCGCGATCGATCGTGTGCCCACTTCGGTGATCGCCGACCAGGGCACGATGCGTTCTTGTGCCGGTGCCGGCAGGCTCAGTTCGCCAAGGAATGCAGGGCGCGAGCGCAGCACGATGCCCTCCTCGCCGATCGTGGCAGAGACCGGTGGCAACGCCAAGGCCGCGAACAGGCCCCACATGCCGGCCAACAACAGGCCGGTGCGACCGCCGATGACCGCCGCGCGGATCGCATCGCGACGCAGCATTCGGGCCACGGCATACCCCAGCACCGCCAGCACCGCCCCGGTCGCCAGGGCGAGCACGAAGGCGAGGGCCGCTCTGCCGCCGGGGTCCATGCCCTCGAGTACGGCAGTGCGTTCGTTGGCGAGCAAGTACCCTTGACCGAACGCGGCGATGGCTGCGTCCAAGGGGTCGTTCGATGTACGTTCCAGGGCTTTGAGCGCACCGAGGTAAGCCAGGCGACCGCCCAGCACGATGCCCGACCCGAGCACCAGGAACTGCAGCGCCTCCTGGGTATTGTCGTTCAGGCGCAGGCGCATGGTCCGCAAAGGAAGGTTCGTGGATGACCGGGAAGGACGATCACTTGAAGTAGCGCACGTCCTGGCCCGGTTTCAAGGACTTCACCGCGGCGTAGATCAGCTCGATCACATGTTCCACATCCTTGCGGTGCACCATTTCCACGGTGGTGTGCATGTAGCGCAGGGGCAGGCTGATCAACGCGCTGGGCACCCCTGCGGAACCGTAGGCGAACGCATCGGTATCGGTACCGGTGGCACGGCTCGCGGCAAGACGCTGGAACGGGATCTTCTCCTTTTCCGCGGTCTTCACGATGTGCTTCAGGACATTGTTGTGCACGGCGGGCGCATAGCTGATCACCGGTCCCTGGCCGCAGGCGATGTCACCGCTCTGCACCTTGCTCATCATCGGGGTCTGCGTGTCGTGCGTCACATCGGTCACGATGGCCATGTCGGGCTTGATACGTTCCACGATCATCTCGGCACCGCGAAGGCCCACTTCTTCCTGCACGCTGTTGGTCACGTACAACCCGAACGGCAGCTTCACCTTGTTCTGCTTCAGCAGACGTGCCACCTCGGCGATCATGAAGCCGCCCATGCGGTTGTCCAACGCCCGGCCCACGAAGTTGTGGCCATTGAGCACCATGAACTCGTCCTCGTAGGTGATCACGCAGCCCACGTGGATGCCGAGCTTCTCCACTTCCTCCTTGCTCGCGCAGCCGCAGTCCAGGAAGATGTTCTCCGTGGTGGGGGCCACCTCCGTTTTTCCGTTCCTCACGTGAATCGCGGGCCACCCGAACACGGCCTTCACGATGCCTTTTTCGGTGTGGATGTTCACGCGCATGCTCGGGGCGATCATGTGGTCGCTGCCCCCGTTCCGCTTCACGTAGATGAAGCCTTCCTTGGTGATGTAATGCACGAACCAGCTGATCTCGTCCGCATGGGCTTCGATCACCACGCGGTACTTGGCCTCGGGGTTGATCACGCCCACCACGGTGCCGTAAGGGTCCACGATGTGCTCATCGATGTAGGGTCGGATGTAGTCCAGCCACAACTTCTGCCCTTCGCTTTCGAAACCGGTCGGCGAGGCATTGTTCAGGTAGCGCTCAAGGAACGCCATCGATTCGCTGGCGATGATGCTCTTCTTGCTGCTCTTCTTGGCCATGGAAGCGGGGTATGGATGGTTTGCCGGGATACCGGTGGAGGTGGGCAAAGCTAAC
>JBIIYD010000225.1:0-4774 GCA_044347005.1 Flavobacteriales bacterium
GATCCAGATCAAGCCCATCTCCAGCGCCATCAAGGCTTTGCGGGAGCCTCGCTTCCGCGACCTGTTCATCATCAGCTTCATCTACATCACCGCCTTCAGCATGATGCAGATGACCATCGCCATGTTCTGGTACGATGACTATGCATTGAGCAAGACGCAGATCGGCTACATGTTCGCCATCGTGGGTCTGGGCTCGGCCCTCGTGCAGGGCACCATGGTGGGTTGGCTACAGCGCACCTTCGGCGAGAAGAACCTGATGGTCTACGGTGCGCTGATGATCGCCATCGGGCTCGGCATGATCGGTTTCATCCCCGTGGAGCACTTCCTGCCGCTGAGCATCGTGTCCATCGCACTGCTCTCCCTGGGCAACGGAAGCCTGAGCCCCACGCTTCTGTCCCAGCTCAGCCGCAATGCCGAACAGCAGGAGCAGGGCGAGGTGCTGGGCATGAACCAGAGCTTCGGGTCCCTGTCCCGCATCGTGGGTCCAGCGCTGGGTGGGCGTTTGTACGAGTACGACCATTCGCTGCCCTACCTCGTTTCCGGCGTCATCATGCTGGGCGGACTGCACTATGTGAACGGCTACCTGAAGGCCGTGGCGAAGGCCCGTGCTGTGATCCGGCCGTAGCGGTTACTTTAGCGGCCCGAAACACCGCAGCAGAACGATCATGAGCGTACTCGTCAACAAGAACAGCAAGGTCATCGTCCAAGGATTCACCGGTAGCGAAGGAACATTCCACGCTACGCAGATGATCGAGTACGGCACCAACGTCGTGGGCGGTGTGACCCCCGGCAAAGGCGGCCAGAAGCACCTGGACAAGCCCGTTTTCGAGACCGTGAGCGATGCCGTGAGGACCACCGGCGCCGACGTCAGCATCATCTTCGTTCCCCCCGCGTTCGCCGCGGATGCCATCATGGAGGCCGCCGAGGCCGGCATCAAGGTCATCGTCTGCATCACCGAGGGCATCCCTGTGAAGGACATGGTGGCCGCCCGCGAATACCTGCGTGGCAAGGATTGCCGCCTGATCGGCCCCAACTGCCCCGGCGTGATCACCGCCGACGAATGCAAGGTGGGGATCATGCCCGGCTTCGTGTTCAAGAAAGGCAAGGTGGGCATCGTGTCGAAGTCCGGTACCCTGACCTACGAGGCCGCTGACCAGGTGGTGAAGGCCGGCATGGGCATCACCACGGCCATCGGCATCGGTGGCGACCCCATCATCGGCACCACCACCCTTGAGGCCGTACAGCTCTTCGCCAACGACCCCGAGACCGAGGCCATCGTCATGATCGGCGAGATCGGCGGTGACCTGGAGATCCAGGCCGCACATTGGATCAAGGCAAACTGTAAGAAACCCGTCATCGGCTTCATCGCCGGTGAGACCGCTCCTGTGGGCCGCACCATGGGCCATGCCGGTGCCATCGTCTCCGGTGCCGACGAGAGCGCCGCCGCCAAGAAGAAGGTGATGCGCGAATGCGGTATCCACGTGGTGGACAGCCCCGCCACCATCGGTGCGAAGGTGAAGGAGGTGATGGGGTAGATCTTACGCCAAGGGCAGGTCCCCTTCGCGGCAGCAATGCTTATGGTGGTAACGAACCACCTCGTCCCAGACCTTCACGGATCACCTCGGTCAGGTGGCACAGTATGTTGCGTTCCGAACGGTCCTCGGAGGCCGGCGAGCAGGTGATGCGCCAGCTGCATTTCGGCAGCATCAGTGATCGCTGAGTCACAGCGGGACCGCTGCTGGAGCACTCTCCAAGATCAAGGCCCACCGCACCACCCGCTGCTCACCGCTCAGCCGCAGCCGGTCCTGGAATTGCCAGTTGCCGCGCAGGTAGCGCATGGCGTAGTAGGTGGTGGCACCGCTCCGTTCGTTGCGCAATTCCACCAGGCAAAGGCGTTTGGGATCTTCGGGCAGGGTGGGTGGTTCGACCCATGGGCCGGTGGCATGCTGCATGGCGCTAAGCTATGGAGCGCCTGGCCCGGACAACGAACCGCGATGAACGATGCGCGATCCCCGAACCCGCCCAACGCGCACAACCGATAACTTCGCCCACATGGCACTCCTACAAGACAAGACCGCCCTTGTGACCGGCGGATCGCGCGGCATCGGCCGTGGCATCGTTGAACGGTTCCTCGAAGAAGGTGCCGATGTGGCGTTCACTTACGTAAGCAGCCCCGAAAAGGCCAACGCCGTGGCCGAGGAGCTCGCCGCCAAGTACGGCCGCAAGGTGCTGGCCATCCAGAGCGATGCGGGCAACTTCGAGCAGGCGCAAGCCGCCGTTGACCAGGTGGTGACCGGTTGGGGAAAGCTCGACGTGCTGGTGAACAACGCAGGCATCACCAAGGACCAGCTCCTCATGCGCATGAGCGAGGCCGACTTCGATGCGGTCATGAACACCAACATGAAGAGCGTGTTCAACATGACCAAGGCCGTGATGCGCACCATGCTGAAGCAACGCAGCGGCAGCATCATCAACATGAGCAGTGTGGTGGGCGTGAAGGGCAATGCTGGCCAATCGAACTACGCGGCCAGCAAGGCGGGCATCATCGGCTTCACCAAGAGCGTGGCGCTGGAACTGGGCAGCCGCAACATCCGCAGCAACGCCATTGCCCCGGGCTTCATCGAAACTGAAATGACCGCTGCGCTCGACCAGAAAGTGGTGGAGCAGTGGCGCGAAGGCATCCCCCTGAAGCGTGGAGGAACACCCACGGATGTGGCCAACGCCTGCGTCTTCCTCGGCAGCGACCTCAGCTCCTACATCACCGGACAGACCCTGCACGTGTGCGGCGGCATGCTGACGTAGCGTCTTGCCTTGTGCACATACAGGTGTGTCCCTTTGTGCACAAGCCTGCACGGCGCCCGACCTTTGCCCCTCCATGAACCTGACCACATCCTACAGCCTATGGTTGGCGCCGCTGTGCCTGGCGCTCGGTATTGCCGCTGCCTGGTGGCTGTACCGCAGGAGCGAAGGGCGCGAGGCGTTCTCCCGCAACCTGTCGCTGTTGCTGGCCGGGCTGCGGGCACTGGTCATCGCGGTGGTCGCCTTCTTCCTGCTGGAACCCATGGTGCGTGTGCTGGTGCGCGAAGTGCGCCGCCCGGTGGTCGTCATCGCCCATGACGGGTCGGCTTCGCTGGGTGCGGCCGGGGATACCGCCGCCCTCCGCAACGCCTATCGCAGCAAACTGGAAGAGCTTGCCGAACGGCTTGGCGACAAGTACGACGTGCGCACCTTCACCTACGGTGCCGAAGTGCGCGAAGGGCTCCACTTCGAACAGGGGGATGTGCTGACGGACATCGGTGAGATGCTGCGCACGGTGCAGGACCGGCTGGGTGGCCCCGACCTGGGTGCCGTGATCATGGACGGCGATGGCATCCACAACCGGGGTCGCGACCCACTCCTGGAAGCGACACGCCTGGGCATACCCGTGCACACTATCGCCATGGGCGATACCACGGTGCGCCCCGACCTGCTGCTGCGTGCCGTGGAGCACAACCGCATAAACTACCTGGGCAACGAGTTCCCATTGCTCGCCCGGGTGGAAGCCAGGCATTTGAAGGGCACACGCACCAAGGTGTCGGTGTCCCAAGGGGGCGTCGAACTGGCCTCGCGCGAGGTCATCGTGGGCTCCGACCCCTTCTTCCAGGAAGTGCCGTTCACGCTGAAAGCCGAACGCCCGGGCATGCAGCGCTTTACCGTGGCGGTGGGCACCGTGGCGGGCGAGGCTACGGAAGTGAACAACACGCAGGACATCAACATCGATGTGCTGGACGCACGCCAGAAGGTCCTGTTGCTGGGTGCCTCGCCGCACCCGGACCTGGGCGCTTTGCGGAACGCCCTTTCTGGACTCGACGGGTACGAAACGGAACTGGCCTACGCGAAGGACCCCGGTGTTGCGGTGGAAAGCTTCGACCTCATCGTGCTCCACCGCCTGCCTTCCGTGGAATGGACCCTTGCGCCGCTGCTCCAGCGTGCCAGTGCCAAGGGTATACCGCTCCTGGTGATCATGGGGCAGGGAACTGATCCCAATGCGTTCAATGCATTGGGTTGCGGCGTCCAGGTCACCGGCGCGCGTGCCGCAGTGGTCGATGCCCAGGCATCGGTCGTAAAGACCTTCAGCGCATTCACCATCGAGCCGGAAATGGTCAATGCCATCGAACGGTTTCCGCCGTTGCAAGTGCCGTTCGGGCAGTATGACCTCGGTCGCGCCGCAGTGGCCATGATCACGCAGCGCATCGGCGTGGTGCGCACCGACTACCCGCTGATCGCCATGGTGCAACAGAACGAACGGCGCATGGCGACCATCCTGGGCGAAGGGCTTTGGCGCTGGCGCCTCGCCGATCAGCAGCAGAACGGAAGTCATGAACGCATCGACCGCCTCGTGCACAAGCTGGTGCAGTTCCTGGCCCTCAAGGTGGACAAGAAACGCTTCCGGGTGGAGCATGCATCGGCCTTCAATGCAGGGGAATCTGTGCTCTTCAGCGCCGAACTCTACAACCAGGCCTACGAGCTCGTCAATGACCCGGAAGTGGAACTCACGCTCACGGACGAGGCCGGTCGGGACTTCCCCTACGTTTTCGGCCGCACCACAAACGCCTACCGCGCCGATGCCGGACGACTGCCTGCCGGCCGATACACTTGGAAAGCGAACACCGTGCTCGATGGCGAACGATACACCGCGAGCGGAGAAGTGCTCGTACAGCCGGTCATCGCAGAACTCATCAGCACCGTGGCCGACCATGGTCTGATGGCCGACATCGCAGTGCGTACCGGTGGC
>JBIIYD010000227.1:0-4725 GCA_044347005.1 Flavobacteriales bacterium
ACCGCGATAACCCTTGGTCTTGTGCTCAAACGCGTGGGCTATAACGTGATCACCGCCTACAGTGGGATCGATGGACTCCGCTGGGCGGAGGACATAACGCCGCATGCGGTGCTGCTCGATCTGGGTATGCCCGGCATGGACGGTTTCGAGCTGGCCCGCGCCATCCGCCGGACCGCCTGGGGCAAGGCCGTACGGTTGATCGCCGTTACCGGGCGTGGCGAAGCAGCGGATAAAGCCCAAAGCGCAGAAGCGGGTTTCGACCTGCACCTGGTAAAGCCGGTAAGCCGGGCGAGCCTGGTGGAAGCGCTCGGGCCGCCGGAGGTGGATCCCTTAGCGACCGGTCCGATGAATATCGGACCTGCGGCCTGATGGGTAGCGAGAAGCGCGGCGTTCGAACTTTACGCTTCCGCAGGTCCGATGCCTATCGGACCGATACCTATCGGTCCGATGCATATCGGACCTGCCCGCCGTGGCAGCCCGTTCCACCGGTTGCTCCTGGGTGAACTGGACACTGTTGCGCCGCTCAACGAGGAAGTCGTTGATGCGGCCAAGGGCACTACAGTGCCCGATGCGCAGGCCCCTTACCCTGTGGAAATGCATGCACGCTTCTGCCCCCACCGCGCCCCAGCACCGCCCGTGGTTCGCGCCGCGCCGTGCCTGTAGCCCATGAGGCACTGCACTGGACCCTGCTTTGCTGCGCCCTGCTGAAACACCCTACACATGGCCACGCGAACGGACAAGAAGAACAAGCTGCCGAAAACGGATGCCACAGGCTCCAACAGCAGCGTGAAGGACACCAGCACCAAGCCGACCCGCGGCACCACGAAGGATACCTACGACCCCGTGGGCATGGCCGGCAAAAAGGCCGGCAAGGTGGTGCAGATCGAGGAGCAGCTGCAGCAGGGCAGTGCCGATAAGAAGGCCCCTGCCGGTGAGCGGGGCGGGAAGGGTAGGAGCTGAGCGCTGTGCGGTAGGCACCACCCGCTGCCTTGATCGGCACTGGACCGGTGCGTTCTCCTGACGGGGACAAGGCGCGTGGTATGCCCAGGAAGCACTTCGGCGATGGAGGCGTTGCGGTGGTTGGCGGTCGAGCGGTGCCGGTTCCTCGCAGAACGCCATGGGCTTCGGGCCTTGGACCGCTACCGCATAGGATCGTACCCATGCAGCGACTTCGAGAACCGCAAGCAGCGACGGTCGCGGGAACACAGTTACAGTTGGCGGGCAGCTGCACCGTGCCTTCCCTGTTCTGGACCAGCGGGCAGGGTTAGCAGGAACGGGTAGGGGAGCAGGTCGGGTAGGGCCCTTTTTGGCAATGCCGAACCTTTCGTTCCTTCGAGGCCGAATAGCCCAAACCCGAACCATGATGCTGTACCGCTATCTACGACTGCCCCTGCTGGCCACCTTGCTGCTGGGCGCCTGCGCCACACCGGAACCCACCGAAGGCGATGCCGCGCCGGCCACTGCTGCCGGGGATGGGCTGGACCGTACGGTGCTGCCTATCCACGAGCCGGTCACCACGGCCATTACCGAACTGGATGCGCGCAACGCCACGGCGCCGCCCCGTTTCCAGGTAACCCCACCCAAGGGTGCGCCCAACGTGCTGGTGGTGCTCATCGACGACATCGGCTTCGGACACAGCAGTGCTTTTGGCGGGCCCATCCAAATGCCCACCCTGGAGAAACTGGCTGCGAACGGGTTGAAGTACAACCGCTTCCACACCACGGCGCTGTGCTCCCCTACGCGCACTGCGCTGCTCACGGGTTACAACCACCACAGCAACAACGCGGGCGCCATCATGGAGGTGGCCACGGCCTTCCCCGGCAACACCGGCATCCGTCCGCAGAGCATCACCCCCATGGCCGAGGTGCTCCGCCTGAACGGGTACAGCACGGCCGCCTTCGGCAAGTACCACGAGACGCCGCCCTGGGAGGGCTCCGTGTCCGGCCCCCTGGACCGCTGGCCTTCGCACAGCGGCTTCGACAAGTTCTACGGCTTCATCGGTGGTGAGACCAACCAGTGGCACCCCATGGTATACGACGGCACCACGCGCGTGTACCCCAAGGTGGACGACCCTGACTACCACTTCACCAACGACATGACGGACCAGGCCCTGGCGTGGATGAACACCACGCAGAGCCTGACCCCCGAAAAGCCCTTCATGATGTACTTCGCCACCGGTGCCACGCACGCACCGCACCACGCGCCCAAGGAATACAGCGACAAGTACAAGGGCAAATTCGCCCAAGGCTGGGACAAGGTGCGCGAAGAGACCCTGGCCCGCCAGAAGGCATTGGGTGTGGTGCCGGAGAATACCGTGCTGGCCCCCAAGCCGGAAGCCATCAAGGACTGGGATGCGCTGAGCGCCGATGAGAAGCGCCTCTTCGAACGGCAGATGGAGGTGTTCGCCGGCTTCGCCGAACACACCGATGCGCAGGTGGGTCGCCTGATCGATGCGCTGGAGGAGCGCGGCGAACTGGAGAACACGCTCATCTTCTACATCGTTGGCGACAACGGTTCCAGCGCCGAGGGCGGAATGATCGGCATGTACAACGAGAACACCTACTTCAACGGCGTGCAGGAAACGCTGGACATGCAGTTGAGCCGGATCGACAAGCTGGGTACCGAGGAGACCTACAACCACTTCGCGGCAGGGTGGGCCGTGGCCGGCAACACGCCCTTCACCTGGACCAAGCAGGTGGCCAGCAACTTCGGCGGCACCCGCAACGGCATGGTGATGCACTGGCCCGCCGGCATCAAGACGAAGGGCGAAGTGCGCAGCCAGTTCCACCACGTGGTGGACGTGGCACCCACGGTGTTCGCAGCAGCGGGCGTGCCCGCGCCGCGCATGGTGAACGGCATCGAGCAGCGCCCGATCGAGGGCGTGCCCATGAACTACACCTTCGCCGATGCGAAGGCCGCCGACACGCGCAAGACCCAGTACTTCGAGATGATCGGTAACCGCGCCATCTACCACGATGGCTGGTTCGCAGGCACCATCCACAAAGCGCCCTGGGAGCCATCGCCACGCCGTCCGCTTACCGAGGACGTGTGGGAGCTCTACAACGTGGACGAGGATTTCAGCCAAGCCAACGACCTTGCCGCCAAGGAGCCCGCCAAGCTGGAGGAGCTGAAGAAGCTGTTCATGACCGAGGCCGTGAAGTACAACGTGCTGCCCATCGACGACCGCTCCATCGAGCGCTTCGATCCGGTGATCGCCGGGCGCCCGGACCTGATGAACGGTCGCACCAAGCTCGTGCTGTACACCGGCGCCAAGGGCATGCCGGAGAACGCCTTCATCAACGTGAAGAACACCTCCTTGAAATTCACCGCCGAGGTGGAGGTGCCCGCCAAGGCCAGTGGCGTTATCCTGGCGCAAGGTGGCGACTTCGGGGGCTGGAGCTTCTACATGCTCGACGGCGACCTCTACTACACCTACAACTGGGTGGGCTTGGAGTTCTACACGGTGAAGAGCAGCACCAAGGTGGCGCCCGGCAAGCACACCATCGTCCTCGATTTCGCCTACGATGGCGGCCGTGGTGGTGGTGGCATGGCCACGCTCAACGTGGACGGACAGAAGATCGGCGAGGGCCGGATCGCGAAGACCAACAGCAACACCTTCGGCATCGATGAGAGCGCCGATGTGGGCACGGACGAGAACACGCCCGTTACACTCACCTACAAGAAACGCGAGGTGTTCACCGGCCGCATCGGCAGCGTAACGGTGGAGACCTTCCCGGCTGTGGCTGCCAAGAAGTAAGGCGACCACACGATCTGGTACGGCAGGGCCGCAAGGGGAACCGTGCGGCCCTGTGCGTTGGTCAGGCGCTGGGCTTTTCCGTAAGGAACGGCAGCGTAGTACCTTCCTGCACCACCGATCGTTCACACCAGAGGATACAATGCCCATTACAGCACCCATCGAATTGGAAGCCGCCACCCTGACGCCAGGGGAGAAGGGCGTTCTGGAGATCCACTTCAAGCAGGAGGTGAAGCTTGGCGTGAAGAACGTGCAGGAGGTATTGGACACGCGCCAACGCATTTGCGGCGACAGGCGCTACCTGGTGCTGGTGACCCTGCCCGAGGATATCGACTTCGACCTCAACGTGCTTTCGCTGGACCACTACCAGCACCGCAACATGGAGTTGTGCACCTACGCGGTGGCCTGGGAAGCGGGCTCGTCCATGAACGAGAAGCTGGTGGACCTGTTCTACCGCCACTTTCCGCAGCCCTTCCCGGTGCACACCTTCCGGAGCCACGCCGAGGCGAGGGAGTGGCCGGCGAAGCAGGGCCGCGGAACGGCCGTTCAATGACGGCGATTCCCGAACAGCCTCCCGAATTGTGCGGTCGGGTGCTTTGCAGGATCGGGTGCCATGGGTTCCTTTGCGATCACAACAGCAACACCATGGAACGCATTGTATTGACCACCTTGATGGCCGTGACGGTGTCGCTGGCCGCAGCCCAGGAAAGCACAGGACGCACCTACCTCAGCGGTGGGTCCGAATTCGCCTTCAGCGCACCGATCCTCGACGTTAACGGCAGCGATCAGGGCGCTGTGATCCGCTTTGCGCCGATGGTGAACGTGCAACAAACGGTGAACAAGGACCTGAGCGACAATTTCGGATTGTTCCTTGGCCTGTCCGTGAACAACGTGGGCTTCATCTACGATTCCCCGGACAGTACCAACTACCGCTTCAAGTACCGCACCTACAACCTGGGGCTGCCGGTCGG
>JBIIYD010000228.1:0-4686 GCA_044347005.1 Flavobacteriales bacterium
AGGACATGGTGAACGTGCAGATCGATGCCGACGTGCGCAAGCTGATCGACCACCTGCCCGAAGAACAGCGGGAAGTGGTGGTGATGCGTACCTACCTGGGGATGAGCTTCAAGGAGATCGCCGAGCACACCGATGTGAGCATCAACACCGCGTTGGGACGCATGCGTTACGCCCTCATCAACATGCGCAAGCTCATCAAGAAGCACGAGATGGTGCTCGATCGGGCCTGAGCCGATCCCAAGCCACCGCTTACCGGCGGGCTTTCCCCCAAGGGTAGGCCCGCCGGTGTTTTTTGGCCCGGATGCAATACTTCGCATATCCAGCCCGTTCATGACCTGAAACCACATGAACCGCACTACATGACACACACTACGCTAGGAAAGAGAAGTCGCAGTACCCGCAAGGCCATGACCATCGATACCACCACGGGACCCAAGCGTTCCACCATCGAATTCATCCTCGGGTATTCCCGGGCATTGAAAGTGGTGGATGCGCCACCCATCGGCAAGGTGGACATCCTGCTGAACTGATCGGTAGGCCGGTAAGAATGGGAAAGCCCTTGGAGCTAATCGCTTCAGGGGCTTTCCTGTTTGGTCATCAACGGTTCACACGGCCATTTCGCGCCTGCCGATCATGCGACCGAGTTCAGGGTCCCAAACCTTCAGTCGCAGGCAACGAATGATCTCGCCGGGCATGAGCGAGGTGGTCTTCGCCTGCTGGAGTTCGGGAATGGCCTTGTAGGCTTCCGGAAGCCTGTAGAAAGGCACCCTGGCGTTCAAATGGTGGATGTGGTGATAGCCGATGTTCCCCGTGAACCAGTGCATCACCTGGTTCATCTTCATGTAGCTGCTACTGCCCAAAGCTGCGTTCACGTAGCTCCACCCGTCCTTGTCAGCGAAGGTCGCCGCAGGGAAGTTGTGCTGGGCGTAGAAGAGGTAGGCTCCCAAGCCGAGCGCGATCAAGGCCGGTACGATGAATCCCAACCAGAAAGCGGTCCAGCCCAGGAAAAGCACGAGCCCAACTCCCATGCCCACATGCAGTACCAAGGCCAGTAAGGAGTCCCAATGCTTCTCCCGGTTGTTCATGAAGCTGCGCACGCACATTCCGTAGATGAACACGAACAAGTATCCGAAAGCGATGGTCAATGGGTGCCTGGTGAAGTTGTATACGGCACGTTCGCCACGGGTCATGGATTTGTATTTCTCCCTGGTCACGATAGGGTAGGATCCAATGCTGCTGGTGTACAGTTTGGAGTTGTGCTTGTGATGGTGGTCGTGCGAGCGTTTCCAGATGCTCGTCGGGGCTAGGATGAACAAGCCCCAAAGGGTCATGATCACGTCCGCGAAGCGCGAATTCTGGAGGATGGCCTTGTGCTGGTGGTCATGGTAGATGATGAACATGCGGGCGATGGTAAGCCCGACCAGCACGCTGCAAACGATGCGCAACCACAGCGGAGCCGCACCGAGGAAGATCACGAAATACAAGGCTCCCAAGGCGGTCATGGTGGAGAACAAATGCCACCAGCTTTTCCAACGGATCTCATTCGCGAAGGGCTTCGTCGCGATGATCAGGTCTTTTTCGTTACGCATCTTCATTCAACACGCGAAGGACGCCGATGTTTCCAGCGGCGGTGGGTCCATAACCAGAGTTCCGGGTATTTCCGGATGTCGGCTTCCAACCTTCGGGTATGGATCTCCGTGATCTCTCCCTCGCGGGTAGCTTTGGGTTCGGCTACCAAGGTTTCCATCTCCATCCGGTAATACCCCCGCTTGGGGCGGGTGATACAAATGTACACCACCGGTTTGTCCAACTTCCGGGCCAGTGCCTCGGTCCCAAGGAACACCGGGGTTTCCTGTCCAAGAAAGGACATCCAATAGGCACGCTCCGGCGATGGGGTCTGGTCAGCTATGAAGGCCGTGGCGGTCAACAGGTCCTTGTCACGAAGCATATCCTTACTGGCCTCCCGCATCGCATAGAGCTTAGTGCCATGGCGTACCCGCATGTGGTACATCAGCTTGTCGAAATGGGCGTTGGCCAAGGGGTGGTAGATCACATACAATTGGGGAATATCCTTCTCCTGACTGTAGCGCGCGCCCGCCAGTTCCCAGTTGCCATAGTGGCCAAGGACCAGGATCACACTCCGCTTCTGCTTGGCATATGTGCGCAGCACATCGATCCCCGCGAATTCGACCCGCTTGCGCGCCGCTTCCGGCGATATGGTGAGGGTCTTCAGGGTCTCCAGAGTCAGGTCGCAGAACCAGGCGTAGAACTTGGATGCGATCGCGCGTATCTCGGCTTCGCTCTTTTCGGGAAAGCTGTTCCGCAGGTTGGTCAATACCACCTCCTTGCGATAGCCGAACACCCTGTAAATGAGGATGTACAGGACATCCGAAAACAGGTAAAGAAGCGGGAAGGGCAGAAGGGAGATGCCATAGATGAACGGCAATGCGACGTAGTACCCCAAGGTTCCCATGCAGGGGGCCAAGTTACGATCCGGGGCTGCGCTGCTTGAACAGTTCCTTCCTGCCGATGACGCTGCAGATCGGGCACTTTCCCGGGTCGTGCCCTTTAGCCGGGCAATACTCCCGACCGAAGTAGATGATCCGAAGGTGAAGGTCGGCCCACTGGTCTATTGGGAAAAGCTTCTTCAGGTCCGCCTCGGTCTGTTCCACGCTTTTTCCGGTGCTCAAACCCCAGCGCCAGGCCAGCCTGTGGATGTGTGTATCCACCGGAAAGGTGGGCACTCCGAAGGCCTGCACCATGACCACGCTGGCCGTCTTATGCCCCACGCCGGGCATACGCTCCAGTGCCGCCATATCCGCAGGCACCTGCCCGCCGTGCTCTTCAAGAATGATCCTGCTGAGTCCGTGGATGCCCTTGCTCTTCATAGGCGATAGACCGCAAGGACGAATGATGTCCTGGATCTCCTCCACGCTCAGTTTCACCATGTCCTTCGGTGTGCGCGCCTTGGCGAAGAGCAGGGGTGTGATCTCGTTCACTTTCTTATCGGTACACTGAGCGCTCAGCAGCACTGCCACCAAAAGAGTGTACGGGTCCTCATGGTCAAGCGGAATGGACGTGGTGTGGTAGAGTTCGGCGAGCTTTTGCGCGACGAATGTGGCTTTTTCCTTGCGGGTCATCGACCGCGAAGATCGGGTTATCCGGTCCGGCTTCATGCCAATGCCGTCCCGTCCTTCCCCTTTCGGTATAGCTCGATCTGCTTGTGCATCACTTTGAACCATAGCGGCGGGAAGAAGGAAAGCACCATCATGCCCGGGTAGCCCGTCGGCATCTGCGGGCTTTCATCGAAGTGGCGCAGCACTTGGTACTTGCGGCTGGCCATATAGTGGTGGTCGCTGTGGCGGGTGAGTTCGAAGAGGATCAACCTTCCCAAGGGGTGGTTGGAGTTCCAGGAATGCACGGGGAGGGTACGCTCGTAGGTTGCGCCGTTCCTCTTGCGACGCAGTCCATAGTGCTCGATGTAGTTCACCGTTTCCAGCAGCAGGATACCGATCAGCGCCGCGCCGAGGAACCATGCCATGGTCTCGACCCCAAAGAGCAGCGCGATGGTCAGCACCAACGAACCTTGGATCACCTGGAAACGCAGCATCTCGTTCTGCCAACTCCAGACCGGCAACTTTTTGCGCTCCAAGCGCACACGCTCCAACTTCCACGCGCTGAGCCAGCTGCCCGTGATGGTGCGGAAGAAGAAGGTGTAGAGCGTTTCACCATAGCGGCTGCTGGCAGGGTCCTCATCGGTGCTCACGTTCTTGTGGTGGCCGCGGTTGTGCTCGATGAAAAAGTGCATGTAGAGCGTGGTGAGAAGCAGCAACTTGCTCATGAGCTGCTCGTGCTTAGTGGGCCGGTGTCCCAGCTCGTGGGCTGCGTTGATGCCCAGCACACCGCAGGCCATGCCGAAGGCTGTGGTCATGCCCAGCTTCACCCACCAGGGTAACTCCGGGCTGCTCACCTTGATCAGGAAAAAGACAAGTAACGCCCATTGGATGGGGACCATGCTCCAGAGCATCAGGTCGTAGAGCCGGTCGTTCTTGGCCACTTCCTCCTCCACGGCTGAAAGGTTCCTGGTGCTGCCTTGCAACATCATCTCGATCGCGGGCAGCACGCCGAAAACCACGGCCAGCGCGGTGAACGACCAGCCATTGGGCGATGCCAGCGAGAAGACCACTACGGCAGGTATGATATATCCGATGGAGTACTTGAGCGCTGTGATGTTCATGGCAGAGTGTTCATGTACCCCGGTACGATCGACCCATACCGAGCGTAGTTGAAGTAGGGTGGGTCTGACACTGGGGACACGAAACTACCTCCTGAATGCGCCGCCCGTTAGACGGCACCGTACATGGGTCTTCAGCCCTTCATCCCCGCCACCATCCCGCGGATCTCATCCAAATAGCCACGCAGCCATGCCTGGTCAAAAGAGTCGGCGGTTATGCGGAGGTAGAAGTTGTCGACCACCAGCTTCAGCATGGCACCTGCCAGTTGGCCGCGGCCCTCCAAACCCAAGGCTTGGGTCCATAGCTCAAGAAGTGCCTCCTCGATAGGGCCATGCGCCTGTGCGATGCAACGACCGAAAGCAGGCACGTTCCGATTGATGCGGAGCTGCCGCTGGAATAGGATGTCCTCTTTCACGGACACGAGCAGGTCCAGCATATCCGGCTCCAGTCG
>JBIIYD010000229.1:0-4685 GCA_044347005.1 Flavobacteriales bacterium
TTGCCCACGGAGCCCCCACGAGGGGCTCTTTTTTTTGCCCTTCCCTTGCTGGTCGTCATATGCGGTGTGACAATGGCTTTTCCGGTCCCAGTGGAGCCCAGCCTGGGGTTCGTTACAGATCGCACAGGTGGGCCAGCCTTGCAAGATTGCACCTTCTGCATCCTCTACTGCTGTTCGTAGGTGTGAAATGTTTCCCCATTTTTGCTACCCCATTTTAGAAACGATGAAGCACCAAAGCCCGTTGCGAACCTTCCGTTCGTTCCTTCCGATCCTGTTTTTCGCATTGCCCGGCATGCTGGCCGCACAGGAGGACCTGACCACCGAGGACCGCAACGCCGTAAAGCAAGCGTTGAAAGGGGCGGATGTGGATACCACCAAGGTGTGGACCACCGGAGGCTTGTTCCAGCTGAACTTCAGCCAGGTGCAGCTGATCAACTGGGCCGCCGGTGGTGCCAGCTCCGTTTCCGGCCTTGCGCAGGTCAACCTCTTCGCCCGCATGCGCAAGGACAAATGGGCTTGGGACAATTCACTGATCCTTGCTTACGGTGCCCTGAACGAGGAAGGCCGCGCCACCCGCAAGACCGATGACCGCCTGGAACTGAACTCCCGCTTGGGCTACAAGATGAGCGAACACTGGTACGGCAGTGCGCTGTTCCAATTCCGCACCCAGTTCCTCGAAGGTTTCGATGCTGCAGTGGACACCTTGCGCATCTCCAATTTCATGGCCCCGGGCTATGTGCTGTTCGGTCTCGGTTTCGACTACAAGTCCAGCGACAAGTTCTCCTTCTACGTTTCACCGGCCATGACCAAGACCACATTCGTCACCGACCAATCGCTGTACTATGGCAATAACGACCTTCTGCTCTACGGCGTGAAGGCGGGCGAGAACTCCGTTTTCCAGTTCGGTGCATATTCCAACATTTACTTCACCACTCCGCTGGCCGAGAACATCTCCTTCACCACCCGCCTGGAATTGTTCAGCAACTACCTGGACAAGCCACAGAACATCGACGTCAACTGGGAAAACCTCTTCAACTTCAAGGTGAACAAGTGGTTCGCCGCCACCTTGGGAACGCTGTTGATCTACGACCACGAGATCGACATCGTGCGCGAGGACGCCGAAGGGGTGCTGAAGACCGGCCCTGCTACCCAATTCAAGCAGACGCTCGCGTTGGGCATCACAGCGAAGTTCTGATCGTTGTTCAAACCAGGGAAAGGCCGCCTTCGGGCGGCCTTTTTCATTTGGGGCGTTTCGCCTTCGGCGATGGGCTGTTAGCCGCTGAGGAATAGTCGATGAACCGCAGATGGTCCGATGTATATCGGACGCAGATCTACGCAGATGAATTCCCGTGGGTGCGGATGAATTGCACAGGATCGCAGGATCTGTCCCGCATAATTGGGATGAACGCAAATGAGGGCGGATGAACCGCAGACGAACCGCAGATCTGCGCGGATGGATGCGAGCGAGTGCTGATGAACCGCATAGGAACTCTGTACCTATCCCACAGTGGGGCAAGGACAGGTCGGTGGCTTCAATGAATGGTGACAGCAGCCTATTCCGGGCGGTAGTTCCACGGCCCGTCGATGGGGCCGGTGATGCCGTACACCACGGGGTTCGCCTCGCGCAAGTCCACGGTCATGCGCAGGAGACCCATGGTGCCTTTTTCGCGGTGGTAGAGGTATGCCACCGCCCCGATCGTGCCCTGGCGCAATTGGGCATCGCCCCGGCGGGCGGCCACGATCAGGGACACCTCCGTGCCGATCAAGGGGCGTAGCGCATCCAGTTCGGCACTGCGGTAGAAGACCGTGCTGTCCGCATGTTTCAACTCCACCACAAGGCCCACGTTACGGGTGCTGTCCGGCACCAGCAGTTCGGCACGCACCTCCAGTTGGTCCTGCGGGGCCATCGTCAGCGTGTCCAGCAGCAGGTGTATGGCGGTCCCGAATTCGCGGCCGGTAAAGTCCCAGGCCGGTGCTTCACCTTCGGCAGTGCGCAGCGGCAGGTCGCCGTGTATGTCCCAACCGGCCTGTACCGGGCAGTCCGGGCAGGCCACGGTCACGCGGCGTCGGTCCGGGGTCACCATGCCCTTGCCGGTACGGGCGAAGCGGAACACCTGGCCCTCGGCATAGTCGCTGCGGTCCATCAGCACCGGGTAGTGCGCCTGTATCCGGGCCACTTGTTCGTGTGGCGCGCCGTTGCTTTCGCCGTAAACCACGTGCTGCTGAGGCGCCTTGGCCAGCAACTGCTCCAGCCCGGCCGGGCTCATTGTATCGCCGCGCAAGCGCAAATGAGGCAGGTCTTCCGCAGCTAGGTTCCAGTGCCGGAAGTAGAAGTCCAGCACTTCCGGTGGGGCATCGAACAGTACCAGCGCATTCTGCGGTCCATGTTCCTCCATGGCCTGCATTCCTGCGCGCAGCATGCCCTCGTACTTGCTGGTATACACGAGGCTGTAGTGCTTACGAACGTCCACCAGCGTAAAAGTGGACGCGGTGGTGAGCAGCGCCACAAGGAAAACCGTCCAAGTGCGGCCCAGGTCGCGCAGCCCCATGAATAGGGCCAGCACCAGGTAAGGGAAAGAGAACAGGAGCATGGAGTGCTGCACCACCGGCGCGCGCCAGATGGAGTAGCCCAGGCCGATGAGCAGCGGCGCCAGGCCCCAGAGCAGGAAGAGCCAGCGGCCCGGCCCGGGCAACGGCCCTTTGCTGAAACGGAGCAGCAGCGACAGTCCCAGCAGACCGAGCAGCGGTGCCGCCAGCCACCAGGAGCAGTGCGCCACCCACCAGGCATGATCCAACAGCCACCAGCGGTCCGGTGGGGCCAGCCATTCGCTCAACCCGCCCTGGCCCAGCTGGTGCAGGAAGATGGGCACGTTGGGCAGGTACAACAGTGCCGCCACGCCCGCCATCGCCAGGTAGGCTCCGCGTTGGCCGCGTTGCACCAGCACAAGTCCGCTAAGGCCCATGATGCCCACCAGCAACAGCGCGAAGTGGTGCGTGTAGGCGCTCAGCACCGCCGCCAGGCCCATGCCCACGAGCGCCCGGCGTTCGCCATGGGCCAGGTAGCGCGTAAGCTGGTCGGCGAAGAGGGCCGTGGTGAAGAGGCCCACGGCATAGGGCCGCGCCAGCTGACCGTACAGCACACTGTACTGCAAGGTGGCCAGCAAGGCGCTCACCAGCAGGGCCGCGGTGGCACCGGTCCAGGCCATGGCCACGCGGTACACCAGCACAATGGCGGCCAGGCTCATCAGCATGAACGGCAGCTTCACCACCGCTTCGTCCAGGCCGAAGAGCCGGGTCCAGGCCCATTCGAAGACCTGCACGCCCGGCGGGTGCGTGTCCAGTTCCATAACGCCCCGCTGGATCGTTTCCCACAGCGTGGGGTACAGGCGCACCAAGGCGCTCAGCTCGTCGTGCATGTAGGGCAGCTCCGTAATGCGCCAAAAGCGCAGCACCGCGGCCAGCAGCAGCAGCAACAGCAGTGTGACCCGCATCCACGGTTCGCCGGGGATCAAGGCCCCGCCCCAACGGCCGATGCGTACCCGCCAGTCCATCCCTTGCTCAGGCTTCGCGGTCCGATACGTATCGGACCATGTCGCGCTTCACGTCCTTGGCCTTCAGGCTCTCGCGCTTGTCGAAGGTCTTCTTGCCCTTGGCCAGGGCTATCTCCAGCTTGGCGAAACCGTTTGTGGCAATGTACAGGCGCGTCGGCACCACGGTCATGCCCGCGTCCTTCAGCTTGCGCTTCAGCTTCTCCAGCTCGCGCTTGTTCAGCAACAGCGTGCGATCTCGCTTGGGCTCGTGTACGAAGTGGATGTTGGTGCCGTAGGGGTTGATCTGCATGTTGCGCACCACCAGCGTGTCGCCCACAAAGGCACAAAAGGCCTCGCCGATGCTGGCCCCACCGGCCCGTATGCTCTTGATCTCGCTCCCCATCAGCACCATACCGCAGGTGTAACTGTCCAGCAGGTGGTACTCGAAACCCGCGCGGCGGTTCTTCACGTCTATGGTGGGGGAGGCCATGGGCGCGAAGCTACGGGGATGCCCGGCACTGGACGCCAACGGACATGCGGGGATAGTCCAGGTACACGATCGCAGTTCGGCTCTTTTCCTGGTGTTGATGGGATCACCTCCGGCTCTCGTTTGCGAATTACCGGGCACAGGGCTACATTCGATGCATGCAAAGCTCCGTACTCCAACGATCGCCCAAATGCACCCAGAATTGGAGTATTTCACGCATTGCGTATAGAACACCATTATTGGTGGGTATCACGAAATAGCGGATATTGTAAGTTGGCAACAATATGAAACAAGGGATATACATACTGACTTTAGCCTTTCTATTCAGCTGTTCTGAAACTGAGAAAATTGAAGTAGTGGAAACATGGCCAGATGGAAGTCATAAGTCCATTAAGGTTTACATAGAAGACAAAGACAAGAGTGCTTATTTAATTAAGGACTATTACGCGAATGGAACGTTAAGTTTTGAAGGAAAAGTAAATAACAACCAGTTTTTAGATTATAAAAAGTCATATTTCCCGAATGGAAATCAAGAAGAATTTGTTGAGTTATCTGACTCGGCTGATTTAACTTACTGTTGCCCCGACGGATTCTATAAGGTCTTTTACGAGAACGGACAACTTAAAGAAACTCACCACAAAATGAATGGACTTTTCAATGGACTCGTG
>JBIIYD010000230.1:0-4643 GCA_044347005.1 Flavobacteriales bacterium
TTCAGGGAGTAGGTGTTCGTGGTGCCGGAACAGATCACCAAGGGACCTGTAAGTCCTTGTGGGGCGCTTGGTAGCGGAAGAACTTCCACCGCCAACGTACTGGGAATGCTGGCGCAATCGCCCACGGACGACACGTTGACCGTTCCACTGGTAGCGCTCGCCGAAAAGTCGAATACAGCGCTGGTGCCCGAAGGATCGATCGTAACGCCCGTTCCCGAATAGGACCACTGGTAGGTGGTAACGCCGGGCACTTCGTCGATCGAATATGACCCGTTCGCACCTTGACAGACCTGCAACACACCCGTGATCGCGCCCGGTTGTGCCGGGGGCGCACAGGCCACGTCCACGTTGATGTTATCGAACGAAGCGATGTACCCGGAAGATGCATCATCACAATTGCCGATGCACCCGGCCTGGAAATAACCACCCATGAAATTGAGCTCCGTGTTCACGTGGACACCATCGGTACCATTGGCGGTGGATGGATAGCTGCCTTGACCGGGATCCGAGAAGTTGCTGGACCCATCGCTACGCACCTGCAAGGTCCAGGCATTGTTCGCCGGGTTATAAGTCACGCGCACACTGTGGTAGTTGGCATAGCTCACGCTCTGGGAAGTAGCGATGGTCGTGATGGTCCCGTTGTTGATCCCGTTGTCGAATCGCACCAAGCGTATGGTATTGGACCCACCATGCAGCACGGCATAACCGTCGGCGGTACCGTTCTGGTTGCAGTTGCTCGTGGAACTGAGAATTCCGGCATCACCGCTGGAGCCCAGTACAAATCCCAACCCGATCGTGACACCGTTCTGGTTCGCGCTGCTCGAGCACGAGAAGCCTCCATTGGTAGTGGCGTTGGAAGGAGCCTTCCGCATGTTGAAGGTCCAGGTCACGAGCGAACCGTTGGACGCAAGGACGGGGTTGTACACCCCGTTGTTGAATACCGACCCGGACCCACCGCACTGCACATAGGCGAAACCTTGACCGTGGGCCGAGGAACTCCGCCGACTGGTGATCTCCAGGCGCCCACCGTTGATGCGCGCGCCATGGTTACCGCTGGTGAAAGTGCGCCACTGGGAGGTGTTCACCCCAACACCGGAACCATTGCTCCATGACGTTGAACTGGGGGAAGCAAAACCCTCCGCAAAGACCGAAATGGCTTGAACTCGGGAAGCTGCCAATGAACAAACAAGGAAGCATGCTGCGTATAGTCGGGTCATATCGTGGTCGTTTTTGCAGGGTGCAATATAATCCGCCGGTCGATCGCCAAGATCTTCGATCGCTCGACCAGATCGGTATTCCCTAGCTTATCCCAGTACGGTCGGCGGCCCATTGCCGAAATCGCCTCTCACGGCCGGATGTTGAAGGATCGCTGGATCGTGGGCCGCACACGGTAATGGGCACTGCTACCTTCGCCCGATGGCCCACCACCACGCGCACGACCATGGCCATGAGCACCCGCATGGCACGGTGGCGCCATCGAGCGCCGGTGCGTTGCGGCTGGCCTTCTTCATCAACCTGGCGTTCACCGGGGTCGAAGTGGTGGGCGGCCTTTGGACCGGCAGCATCGCGGTGCTTACCGATGCCTTCCACGATGCCGGCGATTGCCTGGTGCTGGGCGCGGCCTGGTACCTGCAGCACGTTGCGCTCAAGGGCAGGGATGCCCATTACAGTTACGGATACGGTCGGTTCAGCATGCTGGGCGGCTGGCTCACCTCCTTGGTGCTCATCGCAGGAGCGCTCTTCATGCTCACGGTCTCCGTCCCACGGCTCTGGGCGCCTGCCATGCCCGATACCGTTGGCATGTTCGGCATAGCGGTCTTCGGGCTGATCATGAACGCGCTTGCTGCGTGGAAGCTCCACGGCGGCACCTCCCTCAACGAACAGGGTGCCTACCTGCATTTGCTGGAGGACGTCTTCGGCTGGGCGGCGGTGCTGGTGGGGGCCATCGTCATCCATTACACCGGCTGGGTGGTGGTCGATCCGCTCCTGAGCATCGGGATCAGCGCATTCATCCTCGTCAATGCGATCCGCACGCTCCGGAAAGGCACCGGAATACTCATGCAGCAGATCCCCCCGAACATCGATCCGGAGGCGATCCGGACACGGCTGCTGAAGATCCCCATGGTCACCGATCTGCACGACCAGCACATGTGGACGCTCGATGGGAATTTCGTGGTGCATACGGTACACCTGGTGGTGGAGACCACCGATCTTGGGCAAGCCTTGAACATCAAGGCCCGAGCACGTGAAGAGTTGCTCGCCGCCGGGGTGCAGCACGCCACGATCGAGTTGGAAATGCCGGGCGAACACTGTGGCCTGAAGGACCACTGAACGGATGCGACCGCCCAAGATCCGGAACGAAGACAAGCTGTTCGATCGAACGGTACACGCCATGCGCCATTGCACGGTGCTCTTACGGCCGCTGCTCATGCTGCTATTCCTGCTCGCGGGTTTCCACACCCTGGCCGGGTCGGGGCTGCGCATCAACGAACTGCAGGCTTCCAATCCCGGTACCATCGAACTGGGCGATGGGGACACCCCGGACTGGATCGAACTCTACAACCCGCAAGGGCAACCGATCGACCTGCGTGGCATGCGCCTGGTGGTGAACGGCCGCCAACATCATTTCGAACAAAGCCTGACGGTTCCGGCCAAAGGCCACAGGTTGCTGTGGTGCGGGGCCAAGCAAGGAGGCGGCGCCGACCACCTTGGTTTTTCCCTGCCGCGCAGCGGTGGTACCATCCTGTTGGTGCATACGAACGGCACCACCATCCTGGACCTCTTCACCTGGCCCGCCTTGGGTGCGGGCACCAGCATCGGGCGCATGCCCGACGGCGCCACCACCTGGGGCTACCTGGAATGCCCAACGCCCGGTGCGCCCAACCCGGACAAGGCCACCATAACCCAACGGACCGCAACACCGCTACCCGTAACGAGGCACACGCAGGACGGAACGCTCGAGGTCGGGTTCGGCACCACACCGGATACCCGGATCCTGTTCACCCTGGATGGACGCGCCGCCAATAGCGAACACGCGAACATCTATTCCGGGGCCGTAAGCGTACCGCGCGGTGCGGTGTTGCGCTACAGTGCCCTTGCGATGAACGGACTGGCCGCTGCGGAAAACTCGTTGATCGTACCCCGCGAAGGTCATTCAGGGGCGTACCTGAGCCTGGCGATCGACCCCGCTTCCCTGTGGGACGACAGCACCGGGATCGCTGTGCCCGGCGCGTTCTCCAACCACACACGCACCGGTATGGAATGGGAGCGCGAAGCCTTGGTCCAGTTCGCGAACGAGGATAGCAGCAGCACCTTCCCGGCCGGGGTGCGCATCAGCGGAAGCGGGTCACGGGGCGCGGCGAAACGGTCCTTCAAACTGTACACAAGGGGCCGATATGACAGCCCTGATGCCGGGATCACGTTCGCCGATGGCAGCCGCTTCGACCAGGGGATGCTGAGGGCCGATGCTTCGCCCAATGCGTTCCTGCGCAACCGCTTCTTCGAACTGCTCGTGGAGCAACATGGCCTTGCGCTCGATGTGCAATCCTCGACCCCTGTCCCGCTCTACCTGAACGGAAGCTATTGGGGGCTGTACCGTTGGATGCCACCGAAGAATGCCGCATGGGCCAGGCAGGTTTCCGGGGAGGAGGCCGTGGACCTACTGGCGGGTCCGGCGGCACTTCCCTTGAGCGGATCCGGGGAGCATTTCCGGGAAGCGCAGAACGCCCTTTTCGACGCCGCACCGATGGCCGACATCGAAAGCTCGATCGACCTCACGAGCCTGATCGACCTGGCCTGCATCGACCTGTGGACCGGACGCGCGGACCACGAACTGAACGTGCGCTGCTACCGACCCCGTCGGGCGGGCGGCAAATGGCGTTGGATCCTGTACGACATGGACCTCTGGAGCACACCCGAGGAGAACAGCCTGGAACGCATGTGCTCCGCGCAAACCCCGGAAACGCCATACCTGCCCCAGTTGATGTCCCATCCGGAATTGCAGCTCAGGACCTTGGCGCGTATGTCGGCCCTGTTGGCCACCGCCTTGGAACCGACCCATGCCCGTGCCCTGGCGGACAGCCTGTTCCTGGCACACAAGGAGGAACTCCTTGCGGACCATCGGCGTTGGGCAGCGGAACTGGCGCAGGCACCCCCGGAGGAACGGATTGCGGAGATCACACGCTTCATTGTCGACCGACCGGAGCACCTGGTACGACACATCACCGAGCACAGCGGCCGGAAAGCCAGGACCGTGCGCATCGAAGTGCCCCCTCATGACCAAGGTCTGATCTACCTGGAAGGCTTGTTACTTGCACCCGGTAAGGTGGATGTGCACTGCTTCACCGGTGTGCCGATGAAGTTGACTGCGGTGCCGGGCGAGCACCAGGAATTCGTGGAATGGAAAGGCCTCGACCAGGGCGAACAAAGCATCTCCGAAGACTTTTCGCAAGCCAAGGTCGTACGCCCTTTGTTCAGGCCCGTGGTGCCCTGAACCAGAGCGAACGAAGGTTCGACCCGGCCTTAGAACCTGTTTGCAATAGCTCCTGTTGAGAACTGTGCTCGGAGGGATCTTGACAAGGTGGTGGATGATTGATCCATTTGCGAAGACCCAACTATGGGTCGTTCAAGGCAATGGGTTATGG
>JBIIYD010000231.1:0-4606 GCA_044347005.1 Flavobacteriales bacterium
ATACCCGAATCCGGTGAAAGCCGGCAACTACCTGACCATGACAGAGGCCGTGAAGGGTCCCTCGGTGGCCGAACTCATGGACATGACCGGCAGGACCGTACAACGCACCTTGATCGCCGCCGGGTCCAGCCAATTCGCGATAGACGGCACTGTCAGTGCGGGTTCCTATTCGCTGGTCGTTCGTGACCAACAGGATGTCCGCAGCTATCGTTTGGTGGTGAACTGAGCCGAGCGCTGCGATCTCCCTCCGGCACATCCTGGACCGTAGGTGACTTGTTACATTTGCGTCCCTTTTTTGGGAGCGCTCGCTTGGAGCGCAGCACTCGCACAGTACCATGCGCATCGCATTCGTGTCCTTTACCGGATTGCGGCCATCCGGAAGTTGGCCTGCAACAGCCGCCAGCATGATGCGTGCGTTGGTCGCCGATGGCCATGAAGTGGTACCCATCATACCCGCCATATCGCGCTCCACCATCTACCTCCATGCTCGAAAGGCCATGTACCGCGCGGTGGGCCAGCATTTCCATGCGGAACGCCAAAAGAGCATCGCGCAGGAACTGGCCCTTTCGGTGGACCAGCAACTTCGGACGTTACCCTTCGAACCGGACCTGGTGCTGGGCTCCAGTTCGTTGCCCATGGCATACCTGCGCACCACGCTGCCTACTGCTTTCTGGACCGACGCCACCTTCGCCTCGATGCTGCATTTCTACGATGAATTCAGCCATTTGAGCAATGAGACCATCCGCAGCGGCATGGAGGTGGAAGAACGGGCACTGGCCCGCTGCGATCATGCGTTCTACTCCAGTGCCTGGGCAGCACGATCGGCCGTGAAGGACCACGGTGCCGACCCAAGAAAGACCCACGTTGTGCCGTTCGGTCCGAACCTGGACCATGAACCCCGGCGCGATGAAGTCCTGGACGCGATCGAGGAGCGGAGCAGAAAGATCTGCAAGCTGTTGTTCGTCGGCTACGACTGGACGCGAAAACAGGGCGAACTGGTGGTGCGCGTTCAGCGGCTGCTGGAGGGCATGGGTGTGCCGGCAGAACTCATCATAATCGGATGCGAACCCGAGATCGAGCAGCGGCACCGGAGGGTCCGGGTGGTCGGTAAATTGGACAAGAACACCCCCGAAGACCTCGGGCTTCTTCAACACGCGTTCCTCACATCGCACTTTCTCATGGTGCCCTCTCTAGCTGAATGCTATGGAATGGTCTACGCCGAGGCATCCGCGTATGGATCGCCCAGCATTGCCTGCAATGTGGGGGGCGTGGAAGCCGTGGTGAGCCATGGCAGGAACGGATTGCTCTTCGAACCCGGCGTGGACGCGCTGCTTGTCGCGGAACACATCGCCGCCATTTGGAAGGACGAGGCTGCGTACCGCGCCATGGCCCGCGCAGCGCGCGATGAGTTCGACGACCGGCTTAACTGGGGAAGCGGTATCGCCAGCCTGACCCGTAAGCTCACCGTCAAGAAAGCTGAAATCGTAAGCTGAACGCGTCGGTAGTACCGACGGCTGTGCCGCTCCGGATCCCGCTGTTCGGTCCTTTGCGGTGTGCGCAGGCATCGTCTTCCGGACTCCCGCTCGCTGGCTTGGCTCCAGCCGGATCATGCTCCACTTCGGACGATCGGCCCGCTTGAGAAGGCCACCTCATGATCGCGATCAGGTCAAGGGTTCACCGGTGAGGCTGCGCTGCTTGCGCGTGATGAACTTGGGGTCTATGGCGGCCATGGAAAGCATGGCGAAAAAGATGGGATTGCCCAGATCTATCCCGTAGCAGAATATGTCGATCTGCCAGATGAACATGAGATACACGATGCCTGCGAACAAGGGCCCCTCGAGGTGCCCCGCGATGAAGTGCTTTCGGTAATAGCTGAATCCGTACCACACGCAGGCGTAGAACAGCAGCAACCCCACCACGCCCTGGTCCATGGTGATCTCCAGGAAGGAACTGTGCAGGTGGAAATTGAACGAGTGTTCCTCGCCCCAGAGCACAGCCAGGAAATCGAGCATGCGCAACTCGTACTGGCCCCGATACCCCAGGCCGAAGAGCCAGCCGGTACGGTCGTACATGGCCCAGTCGGCCATCGAGTTCCAGATGTAGGTACGTCCGTTGAACGTGGTCACGTCCTCCTTGTTCACACGTTGCAGGATGGCCACGAAGAAGGGGAGCGAAAGGATCTGGTAGATGAGCAAGGCGAAGCTCATCAACAAAGGCATCGTGAACAACGATATGGTATAAAGGCCGCGGATGACCTTCATGAACTTGAACACGAACAAGGCGATCAGTACCAGGAAGATCATGAAGGACAATCGGCTGTTGATGTTCATCATGATCGCCATGTTCACGAGGAACAAGGCCCCCAGCAAGCCGAACCGCAGCGGCTTGCGGGCGAAATCGCTCAGGTAGAAAATGAGCATGAGGTTGATCACCGACATGACGTGGGAGGCATCGTAGATGCCGCGCATGAAGGGCAGGTTGATGCGGCCCTCGAAGCCATGGACCAGGTTGCGCAGACCGACCGCGTACCCCACAAGATTGATCAGCACGAACAAGGCCAGGCTGCGGAAAAGCAGCCATGCGAAGTCGAACTTCTCGTTGGAGCGGTTGTAGATGTTCACGACCACCGCGGCATTGAACGGCACGATGAACATGATGCTCATCGAGGTGGTGTTCAAGGGATTGAGGCCGGGGAAATTCTTGGAGTAAGCCACCCACATGCTCACCACCAACGATGTGATGAACAGCATGCCCACCGCATAGACCCTGTTCACCATGGGGGTGATCCTGCCCCGGTACAGCATGTCGATGCCGTAGATCAGCAGGATCAGGATGAAAGGCAGAACGGACAGGATGACACCCGCGCTGAAGTTGGTCTTGAACGTAACATAGGTACCCAGCCCGTAGAACGGAAAGCTGAGCAGGAAGAGCGTGTTGACGAGCTTGACCTTGGAGATCACCGGACCTGGAGAATGGGATGGCCGGTCGCCAAGTTAAACCCTCAGTTGATGCCCAAGTGCTTTTGAAGCTTCGAAAAGAACGGCGTCACCGCTTCATCCACCGAGGCCGGCAGCAGATGCTTGATCACGTTCTTGAACTTCCGGAAGGAAGTGGGCTCGATGTAGCGCTCGAAATAGGCCATGTCGCGCTCCGCGTCCACCATCATGTGCATGGGATGAACGAGCGGGAAGGAGGTCTCGTACAGTTCATCCTTGTTGCGCCGGTCATTTTCACTCACGGTATGGGTGCCTTCGGCCCCGAAACCGATGTTGCGGATCATGTTGGTGTTCGGGATGCAGGTAACACCCCGGTTTAGGATACGACCCAGGTCCATTTGATAGTCCCAGGAACGAATGGCGCCCTCGTATTGTGCTTGAAAGAGCTTGTAGGCCTCCTTCATTTCGGCCTTGGAAAGGAATTGCCCGGCCAGGAGTCCCGAATCCCGGATAGCCGGCCATGCCTTCATGTGGACATCGTACTTGTTCCATACCCGACGCCAACCGGCCCAGCCCCAATAGGCGCCATAACCGTGGGCGGAATAGTAGTAGGAGTCCGAACCCTTGACCTCCCATTCGGTCATCAAGTTGTTGCCCATGATGCACCAAACCCGCTCATCGTTCCGGTAGCGTTCCAGCAAGGCTTCGCAATACCAGAAAAAGCTCTGCGATGGGAAGGTGTCGTCCTCCAGTACGATGCCTTCCTCTTCATGCTCCCAGAACCAATCCATGGCGGTGCTCTCCCCCATCATCACCCCAAGGTTCACGTCGCTGAACTTGGTGAACAGTTCACAGTCCCAATCCACCAACTCCACCAGGGACCGCACCTTTTCGCAGCGTGCCTTTTCGGCCTCGTTGCGTGCTCCGTCGCAAGCGAAGTAGAGCCGGGGGGGCTTTGCCTCGCGGATGGCCTCCATGACCTGCCGCGCACTATCGTAACGGTTGAAGGCGATGAACAGGACGGGGGTCCGTAGCGGACCGTTTGCAACAAAGCTCATGGCGGTCAAAAGATATTCTCCCGGTTATCACGGTGGTATACCGCAAAGTCCTTGAACATGGATATGGCGTGCCGGGCTATGGTCCTTGGCGAAGCGAATTCGTCCACGAACCTATACAGGAACAGCTGCATTCGATCATGGTAGCGCACCGAAATATCCTGGACAATGTTGCCGTAACGATCGTAAGGCAACACCTCGATGCAACCTGCCGCATGTGCCGTTGGGAGGAGCATATTGCTGCCATGCACGCCCACCACGACCTGGCTTCGGGAATATGCTTCGCACCAGGCCAGTTCGGTCGCCTTGTCCATGCGCATGGTGCGCAGGTCCTGGACATCGGGTCCGAAGCCGATGGCCTCTCCCAACCCGACCACGGTAAAGCGCACCCGGGGAAGGTCGGCCTTGATACGGGCCATGGTCCTGCGGATCGAACGGTCCTGGGCCTTGATGAACCAACGACCGAAACTGCTCTTCAAGCCCAATTTGTTGAATGCCCGATACATGAACTTGGCCATAGGCCCGGAGAACCACAACCTGTCCTGGCGGGCTACGAAGGTGATGTGCGGCTCGCTTTCAAGGAACTTGTCGAGGGGGAACGGGGCGATACCCGTG